>DAORCC010000077.1:6005-10689 GCA_035345235.1 Azospira sp. | reverse complement strand
GTCGCCGACCTCAAGGCCAAGGCCGAGCAGCACGCCGCCAACCTCGCCTGCCTGATGATCACCTACCCCTCGACGCACGGCGTTTTCGAGGAAGCGGTCAAGGAAATCTGTGCCATCGTGCATCAGCACGGTGGCCAGGTTTACATGGACGGCGCCAACCTCAACGCCCAGGTCGGGCTGACCTCGCCCGGCACCATCGGCGCCGACGTCAGCCACATGAACCTGCACAAAACCTTCGCCATCCCGCACGGCGGCGGCGGACCGGGCATGGGCCCGATCGGCCTCAAGGCCCACCTCGCCCCGTTCATGGCCAACCACGTGGTGCAGGCCATCCCCGGCCCGCACCAGGGGCAGGGCGCCGTTTCGGCGGCTCCGTACGGCTCGGCCTCGATCCTGCCGATCTCGTGGATGTACATCACCATGCTCGGCGGCGAAGGCGTGACGCTGGCGACGAAGACCGCGATCCTCAACGCCAACTACGTGGCGACGATGCTCAAGGACCACTACCCGGTGCTCTACGTCGGCGCTCAGGGACGCGTCGCCCACGAATGCATCCTCGACATCCGCGGCATCAAGGCCGCCACCGGCATCGCCGAGATCGACATCGCCAAGCGCCTGATGGATTACGGCTTCCACGCCCCGACGGTGAGCTTCCCGGTCGCCGGCACGATCATGGTCGAGCCGACCGAATCCGAGCCGAAGGCTGAACTCGACCGCTTCATTGCGGCGATGATTTCGATCCGCAACGAAATCAGGAAAATCGAGAACGGCACCTGGCCGGCCGACGCCAACCCGCTCAAGCATGCGCCGCACACGCAGGCCGACGTGATGGCCGCCGACTGGGATCGCCCCTACAGCCGCGAGGAAGCCGTCTTCCCGCTGCCGTATGTACGCGAGAACAAGTTCTGGCCAAGCGTGAATCGCATCGACGACGTCTACGGCGACCGCAACCTGCACTGCGCCTGCGTACCGATGTCGGAGTACTGATCCGCACGCTGCATCAGCGCAGCGCCAACGAAAAAGGCCACATCATGACGATGCGGCCTTTTTTTACGCGGCTGACAGACAGGCTGGCGGCCCGCCTCGCTGACTTACTCCGGCAGGCCGTTGAGCAGGAACACGGCCTTCAGCATTTCCCCCGGGGCACCCAGGGGTTCGAACCAGCGCTTGAGAACCGGACCGATTTCGCCGCTGCGATAGAGGCGGGAAAGCGAACGATCCACGGCCAGGCGCATGTCCGCGTCCCGCCGCATCGTCAGGCCATAGGGCTCGTAGGTGAACTGCACGTCGCCGAGGTCGTAATTCTTGCCCTGCCCCTGCACCAGTGCCGTCGTGATCAGCACGGTCCGGTCGGCCGCGTAGGCGGTGGCGGTCTTGTCGTTCAATGCCTTGATGGCGTCATCGTGGTCGTCGACCTTGATCAGGCGTACACCGAGCTTGGCGGCGCCGACCAGCTCGTCGAGTACCTTCTCCGTCGTCGTGCCGACGACGACGGCTACGCGCTGACCCTTGATGTCATCGAGCGAGGCCGGCTTCTCGCCGGCGCGGAACAGCAGGCCGGCGCCGTCGATGAACGTCATCACGCTGAAATCGAAATCGACGCGCCGCGACAGCGTCTGCGTCGTGTTGCCGCATTCGAGGTCGATATCGCCGTGCTTCAGCGCATCGAAGCGGCTCTTCGCGGTCACCAGAACCCAGCGCACGTCGAGCTTGGCAAGACCAAGCTGGCGCCCGATGTCGTCGGCAACGATGCGGCAGAGATCGACGCTGTAGCCATGCGGCTGCTTGTCATCGCCGACGAACGAGAACGGAAGCGAGTTCTCACGGTAGCCCAGCTTGATGGTGCCGCTGTGCTTGATCTTCTCCAGCGTCGTCTCGGCCGACACCGGGACAGAGAACGTCAGGGCTGCAGCGAGCGCCGCGCCGACCAGGATGGTTTTCTTCATGTATTGATCCTCTTATTGGGTAATGTCCGGGGAATCCCCTTGGCAGTATGCACCAAGCATCCCGGTGGCGGCCAGCCTATCGTATGGGTGGCAACGGAATATCGTCGCTGCGCTCGGCACCGGCCGAGAATTCCCGACACAGCGCCAGGAAGGCCGCGAGTCCGGCCCCGTGGAACTTGTCGCGATGCCAGACGAAGTTGAAGGTGCGGCGAAGATCCAGCCCGGGCGTCATTACCTCGACCAGACTGCCGCGGCGGAAGGCCTCCCGCAGGGCCAGGCGCGAAATGCAGCCGAGCCCGAGACCGCTCTCGACCGCACGCTTGATCGCCTCGGTATGCTCGAGTTCGAGCCGGACGGTCAGCTGCGACAGATGGTGCCGGAAGGCATGATCGAAGGTTTCGCGCGTCCCCGAACCCGTCTCGCGCAGGATCCACGGCTCATCCAGAAGCCTGGTCAGCGATGCCTTGCGTCCGGCCAGCGGATGACCGGGGGCACAGAACACCGCCAGTTCGTCATCGATCCACGGTTCGACCTGCAGTTCCGGATGCCGGCAGTCCCCCTCGATCAGCCCGAGGTCGACCTCGTGCGCCGCCAGTGCGTCGAGCAGGGTCGCGGTGTTGCGCACTTCGAGGCGCAGGCGGGCCTGCGGGTATCGCTGCAGGAACTCGGCAACGATCAAAGTGGCCAAATAGTTACCGATGGTCAGTGTCGCGCCGACCTTGAGGCTGCCGATCGCTTCATGGCCAAGCAGCAGGTCGTCGATTTCGGCAGCGCGGTCGAGCAGCTCGACCGCCTTGGGCAGCAGGCTGCGCCCGAGTTCGTTGAGGTGCAGGGATTTTCCGACACGGTCGAAAAGGCGCCGGCCGGTCTGCCGCTCGAGTTCGCCGAGGGCCGTGCTGGCGGCTGACTGGGTCAGCGCCACCTCGCCTGCAGCAGCAGACACCGAGCCGTGGCGCGCGATGGCGGCAAAGATCTCGAGTTGGCGGAGCGTGAAATGCATATCTGCATTACCTATAGGTTCTATCTACACAATCTGTTTTACGGATGTTATGCCGAAAACTAGACTATGCCAATCCCAACCCTTTGCAGAAGAAACGCCATGAGCAAGTACGCCACCGAAACGGTTCTCGACGTCCGCCACTGGAACGACCATCTGTTCAGTTTCCGGACCACGCGCGACCCCGGACTGCGCTTCGACAACGGGCAGTTCGTGATGATTGGCCTCGAGGTCGACGGCAAGCCGCTGACGCGCGCCTACAGCATCGCCAGCGCCAACCACGACGAGCATCTCGAATTCTTCAGCATCAAGGTGCCGAATGGGCCGCTGACCTCGCGCCTGCAGCACCTCAAGACCGGCGATCCGATCGTCGTCAGCCGCAAGCCGACCGGCACGCTGGTACTGCGCGATCTCAAGCCCGGCAAGCATCTCTGGCTGTTCGGCACCGGTACCGGCCTCGCTCCCTTCCTCAGCCTGATCCAGGACCCGGAAGCCTACGAGCGCTTCGACAAGGTCATCCTCGTCCATGGCGTGCGCTGGAAGAGCGAACTCGCCTACTCGCAGTTCATCGAGGAGACGCTGCCTAAGCACGAATTCCTCGGCGAACTCACCGCGGGCAAGCTCCTCTACTACCCGACCGTCACCCGCGAGCCCTTCCGCAACCAGGGACGCATCACCGACCTCATCGAATCCGGCCAGCTCTGCGCCGATCTCGGACTGCCGCCGCTCGACCCGGAAACCGACCGCGCGATGATCTGCGGCAGCCCGGCGATGAACCGCGACATGTGCGAACTGCTCGACGCGCGCGGATTCAAGGTTTCCCCGTACATCGGCGCACAGGGCGATTACGTCATCGAGCGGGCCTTCGTCGAGAAATGAGTATCGGCCGCCGGCTCGGCCTGAACGAGCTTTCCGGGACGTAGCGGGCTGCATCCCGGAAGCGCCCGCACCAGTCGCGGGCGCACCAGGGTATTCGCTTCGATAGCCCATGGAGCGGGCCCCGCCTCGATGGCGATCAGTCCCGGCGCGACGAGTGCCAGCAGCTTCCAGCGCACGCTCCAGCCGGGATCGGCATTCGCTTCATCGATCGTCGGGATTGCCGGCGGGTTTTCCTTGAGTGTGTATTTCATCCGCTTGTCCTCGCATCTATGCCTGCAGGGGACATAGCCAAATTCGTGCCAGACGGAAAAACGGAAACCCGATCAACACCTTGCAGAGGACCGCTGGCCACAATCGGAAAACACCAGCTGCCCAAACGTCGCCGGGTGGCAACGGTGTCGCCACACCTCATTGCAAGCGCCTGATTTTCTGCCGTTAATGGCGTCGCCCGCCGGCGACGTCAGCCTTCGCCGCGAAACATCGCCGGCACCAGCTCGTGCTTCTGCAGCAGCCGGTAGAACTCGGTCCGGTTGCGGTCGGCAAGGCGAGCCGCGTCCGAGACGTTGCCATCGGTCAGCTTGAGCAACTGGACAATGTAGTCGCGCTCGAAGCGCAGCTTCGCCTCGGCGTAGCTGAGCACCTCGTTGCCGCGGATGCGCAATGCCCGCTGCACCAGCGAGAGCGGAATCAGTGGCGAGGTCGCCAGCGCGCAGACCTGCTCGACCACGTTGTAGAGCTGGCGGACATTCCCTGGCCAGGCCGAGGTCGCCAGCGCTTCCAGTGCATCGGGCGCGAATCCGTTCACCTGCTTGCGGTACTTGCTGACGAGCAGCTTCAGGAAATGCGTCGCCAGCAGCGGGAT
>DAORCC010000077.1:0-5905 GCA_035345235.1 Azospira sp. | reverse complement strand
GACGTGGCACCGGTAAAGGCCCCCTTCTCGTGGCCGAACAGTTCCGATTCCAGCAGCGCTTCCGGGATCGCCCCGCAATTAATCGCGACGAACGGCTTCGCCGCCCTCGGGCTGGCGCGATGGATCGCGCGCGCCAGCAACTCCTTGCCGCTGCCACTTTCGCCGTGGATCAGGACGCTGGCATCCGAAGCCGCCACCAGGCGCGCCTCCTCCAGCAGTTCGACCATGCACTGGCTGCGGCAGACGATCTCCTCGCGCCAGGCATTGCCATCGTCGCGGTCACCTGAGGCCGCCGACAATGTCAGCGCCTGACGGATCTTCGCCAGCAACGCCTGGCTGTCAAAGGGTTTGGTCAGATAGCCGAAGACACCACGGGCGGTGGCGGCGACCGCATCCGGAATCGTGCCATGCGCCGTCAGCAGGATCACCGGCAGTGCCGGATAGTGGGCACGCAACTCGTCAAAGAGCGCCAGGCCATCGCGCCCCGGCAGCCTTACATCGCTCAGCACCAGATCCGGCCGCTCGACGGCGACATGCGCCAGGGCAGCTTCAGCGGAATCGACGGTGCTGACGCGATAGCCGTTCGAGCGCAGGCGCAACGAAAGCAGGCGCAGAAGATCGGGATCGTCATCGACCACCAGCACATGTGCCGAGGCCGGTTCTAGCAAGACAGCGAGATTCATCGCGGGTTCTCCTGGGCACCTTTCGGTACCCGCTGCGTACTGGGGGTTGGCAGGCTGCGCTCGATTGCCGACAGTGCATCGAGCTTTTCCTGCAGCTGTTCCTGGCGACGTTGCATGTCGCGCGATTGCGCGTCGAGACGCAGGCGTTCGCCGTATTGCTCATGCAGCAGGCGTGCCAGCGGCACGAGATAAGCGGCGGACGGATGCGGACTCTTCAACACCGCCTCCAGCGCCGACTGCGCGCGTGCCAGCTCGGGAGGACGCGCCTGCCCGAGCTGGATCGCCAGCTGCATGAGCAGGTAGGGATCCCTGGGCAGCGGCCGCTCGCGCGGCGCAACAGCCGGGGCACGCGCATTGTTGCCGTAGTAGGCCAGCATCGCGCGCAATGAAATTTCCTCCGGTGCGGTGGTGGTCGGCCGCACCGCTTCGTCGACCGGCACGCATTGCGGCGGCGGCACATCATCCGCCACACGTTCGCGCTCGGCGAGCCCGGCGCATCCGGCAAGCAGCACCACGCAGAAAAGAAACCAGCGTGGGCGGCAACCCAGTCCATCAGGCTTCATACGGCAACTCCATGCGGAAATGGGCACCCTGCGGTGTCGGCAGCAAATAGACCCGTCCGCCCTGTGCGGCAGCCACCTCGCGTACGATCGACAGGCCGACCCCGCTGCCATGCTGGCCCGCCGCCGGCCGCCGCCCACCCTGCACGAAGGGGTCGAAGATACGTTCGATGTCCGCCGGCGCAACCCCGGGGCCGGCATCGATGCAATCGATGAACAGTTTGTTACCCTCGACGGGCGCGACGGCAAACCGGATCTCGCCACCCACCGGGCTATAGACGATGGCGTTCGACAGCAGGTTCGAAAGCGCGACGCGCATCTTGTCCGGATCGAGACAGGCCTGCCCGCAATGGCAGTCGATCGTGACGCTCAGCTTCTGCCCCTGCAGCTGCAGGCGATGCGAGGCCACCACGCCTTCCAGCAGGGCTCGGAGATCGACGCGACGACGCTGCACCACCACGGCATCCAGCACCGTCGCGTGGTAGTTGAGCAGTTCCTCGATCTGGCATTGCAGCACCGCGGTGTTGTGTTCCAGGATGCCGGTAACTTCCCGCTGCTCGGCGGTCAGCGGCCCGACGACCTCGTCGCGCAGCAGCGACACGCCCTCGCGCAGCGCCGCCAGTGGTGTTTTCAGTTCGTGCGACAGATGGCGCAGTACGCGTGCGCGGTCCGCTTCCAGCTCCGACAGGCGATGAATGAGCAGACGACAGAGCTCGTTGCCGGACTTCGCAGCAGCGGTCACGCAACCGGGATCGCCGGGCGCGACGGCATCGCTGATCGCGTCAGTCTCAGGATTCATGGGGAAGCTCCATGCGGAAATGGGCGCCGCGAAGGCGAGGAAGCAGATAGACGCGGCCATCATGGGCGGCGATCAGTTCGCGCACGATCGACAGGCCGACACCGCTGCCGGGCGGTGCCGATTCCGGGCGCGCCGGTCCCTGGACGAAGGGATCGAAGATCCGCTCGGCATCGGCGGCCGGAACACCGGGACCGTCATCGATGCAGTCGAAATACAGCATGCCGTCCTCGATCGTTGCCGCAAGCACGATTTCTCCGCCCTCGGGGCTGAATGCAATCGCGTTCGAGAGCAGATTGCCGAGCGCAACCGCCAGCTTGTCCGGGTCGAGACAGGCATGCCGGCGCTCCGCCTCGACACGGATGCTCAACGATCGCGCCTGCGACTGCAGGCGCTGGGCATCCGCGACCTGCTGCAAGAGGTCAGGCAGCAAGATGCGCAGGCGCCGGAGATGCCCGGCATCGAACACCGTCGCGTGGTAGTTGAGGAGATCGACGATCTGGCGCTGCAGCGCCCTTGTGTTGTGCTCCAGGATCACCGCCACCTCGCGCTGATCGGCCGTCAGCGGGCCGATCACCTGTTCCTGCAGGAGCGCCACGCCCTCGCACATCGCCGCCAATGGCGTCTTCAACTCGTGCGAGACATGGCGCAGCACGCGCACACGGTCGGCTTCGAGGTCGGCAAGACGCTGACGCAGCCAGTCGAGGCGCTGGCCGAGACGCTGCAGGTCATCCGGACCGCGGATTTCGATCGGCGCCTCGAACTGCCCTGCCCCCAGGCGGCGGATCGCCGCCTCCAGCGCAATCACGGGCCGGGCCAGCCACCAGCCGATCAGCAGCGCGATCGCCAGTGCCGCCGCCACGGCGGCCAGTACCTGCATCGCGAGCGTACGCCGGTTTCGTTCCAGATCGTCCAGCAGGGCCGCGTTGTGCGCATCGATCCATTGCCGGCCAGCGTCGGCGAGGCGCGCATTACGCACCCCCAGTTCCGCCAGGGCGGCCAGTGCAACATCGCCTTCATTGCGCGGCAAGGCGGTGGCAGCCGCTTGAGCTGCCTGCCGCCAGCCGTCGGCCGCCACACTGATCGTTGCGATTCCCAGCTTGCCAACGCGATCCAGATGCTGCGCAGCCAGTGCCATCGTCGCCGCGTATCGCTCCAGCAACTGCGGCTCCTGCAGCACAAGGTACTGGCGCGCGCTGCGCTCCAGATCGACGCTGCGCTCTGCCAGCTGCCCGATGTCAGCCGTAATCTGGACCGCCTGTGCCGCGCCGGCACGGCTGCGCTCGGCGAATTCGTCGAGCACGCGCAGCCCGCGCCAGGCCGCGGCACCAAGCAGCAGCGACACCAGCAAAAAGCCCAGAAGCAGGGTCAGGCGGAAGGAAAGTCGGCGCATCAGGCGTCGTTGGCTCGTCGGAATGGAAAATGCGTCAGGCAATGGAAACTGCTGCGCACTGTAAGCAGGTAGCGCAGGCGCCCGCAAACTGTCGGGCATTGGCGACACTATAAATCACAAACAAATCAACAAGCTGTAGAAATTCCGGGCAGGTACCGTAGCTCACGGGCTACGCACCCGGCACTGCTGCTCAAGCGCGGCAGTATCCACGATACCGATCCAAGCTATTGCTTTGAAACGCTTTTCATATTGAATTCCGGTGCTGGCACGGAGATTGAATAGGACATCGGACGACCAACCAAGGAGCCCTCCTGATGTTCAACAAGACGAACAACCCCTTCAGCAAACCGAGCGCAGGCGCCACGACCGCCACCCTGCCGCAGAACACGGCGCCAACCGGCACCAGCCGGCCGCCTTCACCGGCCCAGGCTACGACCCGCCCGAGCGACACCGCTAACATGGCCGGCACCGCGCCGCCGCCAGCACCGGCGGTCACCGAGAGCGGCAGTCGCCTGATCGTCGGCCCCGACGTGAAGCTGAAAAGCGCCGAAATTCTCGATTGCGACACTCTTGTCGTCGAAGGGCGGGTCGAGGCGACGATGGACAGCCGCGTCATCCGCATCGCCGAGCACGGCATCTATGCCGGCAAGGTCAGCATCGACATTGCGGAGATTCATGGCCATTTCGAGGGCGAACTGACGGCGCGCAGCCAACTGCTCATCCACGCGACCGGCAAGGTCAGCGGAAAGGTGCGCTACGGCAAGATGCTGATCGAGGAAGGCGGCCAGATTTCCGGCGAGATCCGCTCGCTCGCCGAGGAGGAACTGCCAGCCGCACGGCCTCGCCCTGAAGTACTGACCAGCGTCAAGACAGCGATGAGCTGACCGGCGCAGCACCTTCCCATTCTCCCTGGCGTCGCGGGCAGCGCACTCTCCTCCGCCTGTGCCCGCGGCGCCCTTTTTTTCACCAGCACGCCCTGCACCGTAACTCGCCGGAAGACCTGCAAACGCTTTCTGGGCCGCACAGCGTCGGTCACCGGCATCCGCCCGCCTCCCCCGGCAACGCATATTTGGCCATCCAGCGCGATACAATCTCGCCTTCCAGAAAGCAGGAGCGCGCCATGTCCGAAACCCTCGTCCTCACCGTCATCGGCAATGATCGTCCGGGACTCGTCGAGCAGCTTGCCACGACGATCGCCGCCAACCAGGGCAACTGGCTCGAATCGTCGATGGCCCAACTTGCCGGCAAGTTCGCCGGCATCGTCCGCATCGATGTTCCGGCTGACCATGTCGACGCACTCAAGGCTGCACTCACGACGCTCGACGGCCTTCGCGTCAGTGCCGAAAGCGCAGGCAGTCCGGTCGCTGCCGAGGGCCATCGCCGCCTCAAGTTGTCGCTGGTCGGCCATGACCGGATCGGCATCGTCCGCGAGGTCTCGCAGGTGCTCGCCCGCCATGCGGTCAACGTCGAGGAACTGAACACGCATACGGCGAGCGCGCCGATGTCGGCCGACATCCTGTTCCACGCCAGTGCCGAACTGACCGGTGCCGCCACGCTCGACGCACTGGCCCTGATCGCAGATCTCGAGCGCCTCTCGAACGACCTCATGGTGGACATCCAGCTCGACGAAAGCATCCGCCGCTAATGAGCACCAGCGCGGCCCCCGCCGCCGTTTCGGAAATCCGCATGCCGAAGTACCCCGAGTGCTGGAGCAGCTGCGGCTCCTGCGCCAGCGGCGACATCTTCGTACTCGAGGTTTTCGTCAATCCCGGCGACCACATCGATTGCGAGGACAACATCATCAGCATCGAAACCGGCAAGGTCGCCCTCGACATTCCAACGCCCTGGGCCGGCACCGTGCGCTCGGTGCACATCGAGGTCGGCGACAAGCCGGACGAGGGTGCCCTGCTGATCACGCTCGATCGCGACCGATAGCGATGAGCGAGATCTGGATCGCCGTCATCGTCTGCATCGTTGTCATCCTCAGCGGCGCGCTGCCGCTGCTGCGCGACCGCCACCAGCAGCGCACGCCCCTGCCGCCACGCCCGGACACGCTGCGTGACTGGCGCAAGGAAGAAACCCTCGAGAACTGGCGCGACAAGGAATGAACATGGCCAAGAAGAAACCGCACATGAGCTACGAGGAGCACCTCGACGAAGTCACCACGCAGATCACCGAGATCTACACCGTCGAAGACGACGAGGCGATCCGCATGGTCATGGCCGCACAGGAAGACGAATATTTCAGCGGCCACGACGACGACCCGACCATCTGTACGCTGGAGCGCGCGGGCGTCGATGCCCGCCATGTTTTCAAGAACTACAGCCAGAAGGCGCGCGCAAGAAAATCAGCCAAGGCAAACTGAGGGCGCTCCCGCCGGCCTCGTCCGCGGTGGCGCGCCAGGGCCGCAAGGGACGGCACGCCACGCGTCGCAGCGGGCCAGCATCAGCCATCCTTGGCAACGTACATCGTC
>DAORCC010000076.1:9490-10726 GCA_035345235.1 Azospira sp. | reverse complement strand
GGTGATCTCGATGGGCCTGATCTCGCTGCCGATCATGCTGCGCTACGGCTACGACCGCCGCCTCGCCTCGGGCGTCATCGCCGCCTCGGGCACGCTGGCCCAGATCATTCCGCCCTCGCTGGTGCTGATCATCATGGCCGACCAGCTCGGCCGCTCGGTCGGCGACATGTACAAGGGCGCCTTCATCCCGGGTTTCGTACTGACCGGCCTGTACGTCGGCTACATCGTTCTCGTCACGCTGTTCAAGCCGAAGTTCGCGCCGGCCCTGCCACCCGAAGCCCGCGTCTTCCGCGAACCGAATGGCAAGACCGGCGGCCTGTCGCTGCTGGTCCTGACCATCATCTCGGTGGGTTGCGCCATCGCCTTCGGCAAGCGCCTGCCGGCCGAAACCGCGACTGACGAACTGATCGTGCTCTGCATGATGGTCGGCATCGGCGTCGCCTTCGTCGCTGCCGTGGTCAACAAGCTGTTCAAGATCGGCCTGCTGTCGGCCATGGCCGAGAAGGTCACCTTCGTGCTGATCCCGCCGCTGGCACTGATCTTCCTGGTGCTCGGCACCATCTTCCTTGGCGTCGCGACACCGACCGAAGGCGGCGCGATGGGCGCCTCGGGCGCGCTGGTCATGGCCCTGTCGCGCAAGCGGCTCAACCTCAGCCTGCTGCAGCAGGCAATGAACTCGACGCTGAAGCTCACCTCCTTCGTGGTCTTCATCCTCGTCGGTGCGCGGGTCTTCTCGCTCACCTTCTACGGCGTCGATGGCCACCGCTGGGTGGAACACCTGCTGCTCGACCTGCCCGGCGGCCAGATCGGCTTCCTGATCGTGGTCAACGTGATGGTCTTCCTGCTCGCCTTCTTCCTCGACTTCTTCGAGCTGTCGTTCATCGTCGTCCCGCTGCTCGGGCCGGTTGCCGAGAAGCTGGGCATCGACCTGATCTGGTTCGGCGTACTGCTGGCGGTGAACATGCAGACCTCGTTCATACACCCGCCGTTCGGCTTCGCGCTGTTCTACCTTCGCTCGGTCGCACCGGCCAAGGAGTACATCGACAAGGTCACCGGCAAGAAGACCGATCCGGTCACGACCATGCAGATCTACTGGGGTGCCGTGCCGTTCGTGGTCATCCAGATGATCATGGTCGCCCTGGTCATCACCTTCCCGCAGATGGTCACTGCCGGTCTCGACAAGGACATTGCGGTTGATCTCGACAAGGTCGAGATCAACGTCCCGGGCAGCGACTA
>DAORCC010000076.1:0-9390 GCA_035345235.1 Azospira sp. | reverse complement strand
GGGATCAGCGCTGCGAGTACATGAAGTTCGAGTAGGCACCCTCGGCCACACGGAACCACAGGTTCTGGTCGTCCATGAACTTGCGGTAGTCGTCGTAGACCTTCTTGAATTCCGGATTCTTCGCGGCTGTTTCCGCATAGACTTCCTGGGCAGCCTTGTAGCAGGCATCCATCACCGGCTTCGGGAACTGGCGAAGCTGCGTACCGGCACCGATGAGCTGCTTCAGTGCGGTCGGGTTCTTCGCGTCATACTTGGCCATCATGTCGACGTGCGCATCGGCACACGCGGCCTGCAGGATCGCCTGGTATTCCTTCGGCAGCGAATCGAACTTCTGCTTGTTGATGTAGACCGAGATCTGCGGACCACCTTCCCACCAACCCGGGTAGTAGTAGAACTTGGCCACCTTGTTGAAGCCGAGTTTCTGGTCATCGTACGGACCAACCCATTCGGCGGCGTCGATGGTGCCCTTTTCCAGCGCCGGGTAGATGTCGCCGCCCGGAATCTGCTGCGGCACCGAGCCCAGCTTCGACAGCGTCAGGCCGGCCAGACCGGCGATACGCATCTTGAGGCCCTTGAGGTCCTCGACCGTCTTGATCTCCTTGCGGAACCAGCCGCCCATCTGCACGCCCGTGTTGCCGCAGGGAATGGCCACGATGTTGGACTTGGCGAAAAACTCGCCCATCAGCTTGGCGCCGTTGCCGTGGCGATACCAGGCATCAAGCTGGCGGTTGTTCATGCCGAACGGGACGGCGGTATCGAAAGCGTATGTGGGATCCTTGCCGAAGAAGTAGTAGGAGCAGGTGTGGCCCATTTCGACGGTGCCATCCTTGACGGCATCGTGCACGCCCGGACCCGGAACGATTTCGCCGGCGGCGAACACCTGGATCTGGAATTTGCCACCGGTCATTTCGGCCACGCGCTTGGCCATGACTTCGGCGCCACCGTAGATGGTGTCAAGGCTCTTCGGGAAGCTCGACGCCAGACGCCATTTGATGGTCGGGGCATTCTGCGCCAGTGCGGGGGTGGCCACCGCACCTACGGCCAGTCCAGCACCCGCTTTTTTCAGGAAGGAACGACGTTCCATGGTTTGTCTCCTCAGGGTTGAAGTTGATGACTGCCCGGCAACTATAGCACCGGACAGCCGGCATAAAAGCTTTTCAGATTGCGGAATGAGTGCAGCGAATTTCTTCGATCGCGCCGGGGGCAGGATTTGCATCCGCCCCCGGCGGAGAGTCGGTCATCAGCGCTGCGAGAACATGTAGTTCGAATATTGCGCTTCGGCCACGCGGAACCACAGGTTCGAGTCATTCATGAACTTGCGGTAGTCCTCGTAGATCTTCTTGAAGTTGGCGTTATTAGCTGCCGTTTCGGCGTAGAGTTCCTGCGCCGCCTTGTAGCAGGCATCCATCACTTCCTTCGGGAACGGGCGCAATTGCGCGCCCCCCGCGATCAACTGCTTCAGGGCATGCGGGTTCTTGCCGTCGTAGTCCGCCATCATCTCGACGTGCGCGTCGGCCGCAGCGATCTGCACGATGGCCTGGTATTCCTTCGAGAGCGCATCCCAAGCCTTCTTGTTGACCAGCAAGGACAGTTGCGGACCGCCTTCCCACCAACCCGGGTAATAGTAGTACTTCGCGACCTTGTTGAAGCCGAGCTTCTGGTCGTCATAGGGGCCGATCCACTCGGCTGCATCGATCGTGCCCTTCTCCAGTGCCGGGTAGATGTCGCCACCGGCGATCTGCTGCGGCACCGCGCCAAGGCGCTTGATGACCTGACCGGCAAAGCCACCGATACGCATTTTCAGGCCGTCGAAATCCTTGGCCGTCTTGATTTCCTTGCGGAACCAGCCGCCCATCTGCACCCCGGTATTGCCGCAGGGGAAATTGACAAGGCCATGCGTGCCGAAGAATTCGCGCATCAGCTTCATACCATTGCCGACGCGGTACCAGGCGTCCATCTGGCGGTTGTTCATGCCGAACGGCACAGCGGTGTCGAAGGCGAATGTCGGATCCTTGCCAATGTAGTAGTAGGAGGCAGTGTGGCAACACTCCACGGTGCCATCCTTGACGGCATCCATCGCCTGCAGACCCGGCACCAGTTCGCCGCCGGAGAAGACCTGGATCTGGAATTTGCCGCCAGTCGCTTCGGATACGCGCCGGGCGAAAACCTCCGCCGCGCCGAAGATGGTATCGAGGCTCTTCGGGAAGCTCGACGTCAGGCGCCACTTGACGGTCGGGGTGCCCTGCGCCAGCGCCGGTGCAGCTGCCGCGCTGACGGCGAGGCCCGCACCGGCTTTTTTCAGAAAGGAACGACGCTCCATGTTCATTAGTCTCCTCTGGTTTTTACTGCGTGGTGTGAATCGGAATCTGAAGGTACGTATCGGCCGCAGGTGCAATGCGGCCCGTGAGCCTTGTTCGCATGATTTCGCAGGTATCCCGCTTGTCGGATCTGGGCCCGAGAAAACAGGATGCCGGGTTATCATACAACTTTTTACGGCAGAGTAAAGCCGTTACTGCTTTAGGAGAGACTAAAGGTGTGGCGCGGCAGCTTAGCTGCCGGCGACCTGCATGCGATCGACAAGGATGGAACCGACCTGCTTGGAGCCACGACAGAGGGTGTCGCTGCCGACCGCGACGATGCCGCGGAACATGTCGCGCAGATTGCCGGCGATGGTGATCTCCTCGACCGGGTGGCAGATTTCACCGCCCTCGACCCAGTAGCCGGCGGCCCCCCGGGAGTAATCGCCGGTCACGTAATTGACACCGTGACCGAGCAGTTCAGTGACCAGCAGACCGCGCCCCATCTGCCGCAGCAGACCCCGAAAATCGAGATCGCCACCGCGGACCAGCAGGTTGTGGCAACCGCCGGCATTGCCGGTGGTCTGCATGCCGAGCTTGCGGGCGGTATAGGCACTCAGGAAATAGCCCTGCAGGATGCCATTCGCGACAACCTCGCGGTCACGGGTGGCGACCCCGTCGTTGTCGAAGGGGCCGGACGCCAGCCCCTGCGGCAGAAATGGTCGCTCGCTGATCGAAACATGATCGGGGAAGACCTGCTGCCCGAGGCTGTCGAGCAGGAAGCTCGACTTGCGATAGAGCGCGCCGCCGCTGACGGCATGCACGAAACTGCCGATCAGCGACGCCGCAAGCGGCGCTTCGAACAGCACCGGCACCTGGCAGGTCCTGATCTTGCGCCCCGCCATTCGGGCCAGCGCACGTCGCGCAGCATAGTCCCCGATCGCCTCCGGGGAAGCCAGGGCCGCCCCGCTGCGCGCCGTCGAATACCAGTCGTCGCGCTGCATGCCGTCTCCCTCGCCGGCGATCACCGAACAGGCAATGTAGTTGCGCGAGGTCGGGTAGCCGCCCATGAAGCCATGGCTGTTCGCGGAAATGAAGTGCGCCTCCTGGGTCGAAACGCTGGCGCCCTCCGAGTTGCTCACCTGCGGGCTGACCGCAAAGGCGGCCGCCTCGCAGCGGCGCGCCAGATCGATGGCTGCCTCCACCGGCAGTGCCCATGGATGATAGAGATCGAGGTCGGGCATGGCCGTCGCCATCAGGCTGGCGTCGGCGAGGCCGGCACAGGGATCGGCCGCCGTGAAGCGGGCGATGTCGATGGCCGCGGCGACAGTGTCGCGTACCGCCGCGGAGGAGAAATCCGAGGTGCTCGCGTAACCCTTCTGCTGGCCGAGATAGACGGTGACACCAATGCCCTTGTCGCGGTTGTACTCGATCGTCTCGACCTCACCGCAGCGGACGGTCACCGACTGGCCGAAGCCTTCAGAGACATCGACATCGCAGGCACTGGCGCCGCACTTCGCGGCATGGGACAGGACATCCCGGGCGAGTTGCTGCAGGGTTTCCAGACGATGGCCGAAGCGATGGGTGTCGGGAGTTCGTGGCATGAATAGGGGTCTCGGATTGTTCTTGGATCACGAACGGGGCAGGCACGGCCGGGCAAGAACCACGGCAATGCACCAACGTGGCCAGCAGGCGGCCTTCCCCTGCATTCTGCATTCGCGACGAAAGTCGTTATCATAGCAGCCCGCCAGCAACATCCAGCCCCGCACGCCATGGCCAACAAGCCCGCCCCCGCAGAAGACAACGAACCCTTGTCGAAAACCCGCAAGAAGCAGCAGATGCAGGAGCTGCAGGATCTTGGGGAGGAGCTTGCCGCGTTGTCGACCGACCGGCTGAAGAAGATCGACATCCCGGAGAATCTGCGCGACGCGCTGAGGGAGGCGCAACGAATGAGCAGCCACGGCGCAAAGCGGCGGCAGTTGCAGTACGTCGGCAAGATCATGCGCGACGTAGATGCTGAGCCGATCCGTGCTGCGCTGGCCGCCATCCGCGGCGAGTCGGCCGTTGAAGTGGCACGGATGCACCGCCTCGAACGCCTGCGCACGCGCCTGCTGGAAGACGAAAAGACACTCGCCGAAATCGCGGAAGCTTTTCCGCAGGCAGACCTGCAGCATCTGCGCGCACTGCGACGCAGTGCACTGAAGGAGCAGGAAGCCCAGAAGCCGCCGCGCAGCTATCGCACGCTCTTTCAGGAACTGAAGGCGCTCGAAACCGGCGCCGCAGTCGAAGCCGAGGACGCGGATGACAACGACTGAACTCGCTGCGGAAACGCTGCTCATCGGCCTGGTCTCGATCAGCGACCGCGCCTCGGCCGGCGTCTACGAGGACAAGGGTATCCCGGCGCTGCAGGCGTGGTTCGGAACCGCGCTGACCTCCCCCTGGCGGATGGAGACCCGCCTCATCCCGGACGATCAGGCCACGATCGAACGGACCCTGATCGAACTGGTCGACACGGCTGGCTGCCACCTGGTACTGACCACTGGCGGGACCGGCCCGGCGCCGCGCGACGTGACGCCGGAAGCGACGCTGGCGGTTGCCGACAGGCTCATGCCCGGTTTTGGCGAACAGATGCGGCAGATCAGCCTCAATTTCGTGCCGACCGCCATTCTCTCGCGCCAGGTCGGTGTCATCCGGAAACAGGCGCTGATCCTCAACCTGCCCGGCCAGCCGAAATCGATCCGGGAAACGCTCGAGGGCGTGCGCGCCGAGGATGGCAGACCGGCCGTGCCCGGCATCTTTGCAGCCGTCCCCTACTGCATCGACCTGATCGGTGGCCCCTATGTCGAAACGGACGAGACGGTGGTCCAGGCCTTCCGGCCGAAATCCGCGATCCGGACGAAATAGGTTTTCGTCGCTCAGCTCTCGACCAGCTCGCGATAGCGGGCAATCTCGAAATCGCCGCACGATTCCAGCAGTTCGATCGGCGTCAGCAGATAGCGCCGCTCGCCGTTGACGTATTCCAGCGTCTCGCGGACGTCGAAGGTGGCGATCGGCAGCACCATGCGGACCTCGCCCGGCACCTTGTCCTCCGGCAGACGGATGCCGGGAACGTCGGCTGGCGCGCCGTAGGTGCTTGCGCGCGGCAACAGACGGACGCTGAGCGCCTGACGCGCAAGCGTCTGGATACCGACGGTCGCATGCGTATCGTCGTCCTTGACGAATCGGCGAACGATACCGAGCACCCAGTTCTCGCCCCCCGCCGGCTGCATGCTGATCAACGTGCCGACCTTCAGCCAGTCGTTGCGAAGGTTCTCGATCGCGGCACAGAAGCCGCCGAGACTGACGTTTTCGACCACCCAGCTTTCGGCCGCCCGCTCCTTGCCCGCGCGCGCCACCTCGCCGGCAAAGACCATGAAGCTGTCCTCGAACCCCTGCAGAACGGCCAATCGTGTCTTGACGTCATGACGGGCGTGCTCCCGCAGCGGCGGCTGTGCCGCCCAGTACAGTGCCAGATGTCGCAACACCGGCAGGACCGTCCGCGGCAGATACTGCCCGCCCAGATTCAGGCTGTCCGGCAGATCACCCCGCTCGACCAGCCGGATCGTATCGGCAATCGCCTGCGGCACACTGCCCGGCGAGAAGAAACGCAGCGTCGGCGTGACCACCTGCGGCAGCTTTGCCATTCGCTTCGGTCCCTGGGCGAGCGCGGCGTCGACCCAATAGACACTGCTCGGCTTCGGATCCGCGGAAAAATCGAAGCCGGAGATGTAGTGCCCGATCAGGCGATCGGCCAGCTCGATTTCCAGCGGCATCAGGCTGTCCATCGACGAGGCATTGAAGGCCAGGGCATGCAGATACTCGGCGGTCACGGTCGTCGATCCCGGCATGTTCGGATAGAGCTGCACCGGCTTCTGCGCCGCCTTGAGGGACTCGGCGACCAGATACGCCTGCCCCAGGCTTTTCCATAGTGCATCATTGACCGGGCCATAGCGGAACCCCACCCATTTGGCCATCTGGGCCAGGGCGACGATGGTTCTCGCCGCGAGCAAGGGCAGCGACGGCTTCAGCGCATCCACGCCCCGGTCGCCCTTGGGGGCATTCATCACCTGTTGCAGGCAACGCCCGCCCAGCAACGAAAAGCGCTCGAAATACCCGGACACCGCGGACCACAGCTTCTTTTCCTCCGAGCGCGACAGCCGCGGTGAATTGAGATAGTCGCGGGCCAGTTTTTTCAGGTGCGCCTGCGCCACATCGTCGATCTGACGAAGGACATCGAATAGCAGATCCGCGCGAAATCCGTCCGCGCTGGCGAGCGATTCGAGCCAGCCGCTCAGCTCATCCACAGCCTTGAATGCGTTGTCGAGCGGAATCTCCGCAAGGATTCGCTTCAATTCCTTGGCATCGGCCAACGGGTGGTCAGGACGGGACGAAAAGAGACTGAGGATCATCGCGAAGCGGCTCCTTGACAGCTGCGGGTACGATTGAATGCCATCGTAATAGATGAATTCTGCATACCCGGTAGTCTAATGAGCAGGAAGTCACTGATGCAACAGGAAAATCACCGATGCTGACAGGATGCTGTTCAAATCGATTAGAATTCCCGCTCGCAACGAAGCCCCCTGCCCAATCCATCCAGAAAGACCATGCAGCAATATCTTGACCTGATGCGGCACGTGCTTGAGCACGGCCAGGAAAAAACCGACCGTACCGGTACCGGCACCCGCTCGGTTTTCGGCTGGCAGATGCGCTTCGATCTGGGTGCAGGTTTTCCGGTCCTGACCACGAAAAAACTGCATCTGCGCTCGATCATCCACGAACTGCTGTGGTTCCTGCAGGGCGACACCAACATCCGCTACCTGCAGGAGAATGGCGTCCGCATCTGGGACGAATGGGCGGACGAGTCAGGCAATCTCGGGCCGGTCTACGGCCATCAGTGGCGCCACTGGAAAACGGCGGACGGTCGCGAAGTGGACCAGATCGCCCAGCTCGTCGAGGGGCTGAAAAAGAATCCCGATTCACGCCGGCACATCGTCAGCGCGTGGAATCCGGGCGATGTCGATCGCATGGCCCTGCCGCCGTGTCACGCGCTGTTCCAGTTCTACGTCGCCAACGGCAGACTGTCGTGTCAGCTTTACCAGCGCAGCGCCGACATCTTCCTTGGCGTACCGTTCAACATCGCCTCCTACGCACTGCTGACGCTGATGCTGGCGCAGGTCTGCGGCTACGAACCCGGCGACTTCGTGCACACTCTGGGCGATGCCCATCTCTACAGCAACCATCTGGAGCAGGCCCGCCTGCAGCTGACACGGGACACGCGGCCACTACCGACGATGCGCCTGAATCCGGAGGTCAAGGATCTCTTCGCCTTCCGCTTCGAGGATTTCACGCTCGAGGGCTACGATCCACATCCACACATCCCGGCCCCGGTCGCCGTCTGAGATTTTCCTGTCAATGAGCATTTCCGCCACTCCGGCCTGGCAGGCGCTCGCGACGCACGCCGACGCAGTACGCAACTGCCATCTGCGTGACCTCTTCGCAGCGGATCCGGAACGCTTCGCACGCCACTCGATCGAATCCGACGGCCTCCTTTTCGACTATTCCAAGCAGCTCGTCACCACCGACACCATCCCCCTGCTGTCCGCACTCGCCAATGCCGCAGACGTACGCGGCTGGACGCGCCGCATGTTCGCCGGCGAAGCAGTGAACGCCAGCGAGAACCGCGCGGCGCTGCACATCGCACTGCGCCACCGCGAGGAAACCCTGTTGATGCACGCCAGCGGCGAGGACGTGATGCCGAAGGTGCGCGCAACCCAGCAGCAGATGCGCCGGCTCTGTGAGGCGGTACGCAGCGGCAGTCACCGCGGCTATTCGGGTGAGCCGATCCGCGCCGTGGTCAACATCGGCATCGGCGGTTCCGACCTCGGTCCGCGCATGGCGACGATCGCCCTCGATGCGTATGCCCATCCGTCGCTCGTCGTCCACTACGTTTCCAATCTCGACGCCGCCGATCTCGCACCGCGCCTCGAAAAGCTCGATCCGCGCACGACCCTGTTCATCGTCACCAGCAAGACCTTCACGACGCTGGAGACGATCAGCAACGCGAACACCGCACGCGACTGGCTGATTGCCGCTGCCGGCGATCACGCCGACGAAGCGATGCGCCGTCAGTTCGTCGCCGTCACCGCCAACCCGACCGAGGCGCGCCGCTTCGGCATCTCCCCCGATGCGCTGTTCGAGTTCTGGGACTGGGTTGGCGGCCGTTTTTCGCTGTGGAGTGCGGTCGGGCTTCCGCTGGCGCTCGCCGTCGGCATGGACGCCTTCGAGGCGATGCTCGAAGGCGCGCACGCGATGGACAACCATTTCCGGGACGCCCCGACGGAACGCAACATTCCGCTGCTGATGGCGCTGATCGGCATCTGGAACATCAACTTCCTCGGTGCCTGGAATCTCTCGATCTCGCCGTACAGCCAGTCCTTGCGCTACTTCCCGGACTACCTGCAGCAGCTCGACATGGAGTCCAACGGCAAGTCGCTGCGCCCGGACGGGCTGCCGGTGGGAACGCACACGGCACCGGTGCTGTGGGGCGGCGCCGGCAGCAACACGCAACACGCCTATTTCCAGATGCTGCATCAGGGCGGCGTGCTGATCCCGAGCGACTTCATCGCCTTCGCCAACAGCGACTTCCCGCTGCCGGGCCACCACGAAAAGCTGCTCGCCAACTGTTTTGCCCAGGCCGAGGCGCTCGCCTTCGGCAACGACCACGACGATCCGCTTCGTCGCTGCCCCGGCAACCAGCCCTCGTCGACGCTGCTGCTGCCGCGGCTCGACCCCTATCGTCTCGGGCAACTGATTGCAGCCTACGAACACAAGGTTTGCGCGCAAGCAGCCATCTGGGGGATCAACCCCTTCGACCAGTGGGGCGTCGAGCTAGGCAAGAAACTGGCCGCCCGCCTGCTGCCGGGCATCGAACAGCCGGCGACGGAAGTCGTGACCGACAGCTCGACCGCCGGTCTGCTACGCTGGTACCACCGCCACAAGGCCTGAGAGCTTGTGAATAAATCTACTGCGCGATCCGATTGCTTCGTTGGGCGGT
>DAORCC010000075.1:0-10825 GCA_035345235.1 Azospira sp. | reverse complement strand
AACAACAACAAAATGAAAAGGGCTTGCCATCGGCAAGCCCTTGATCTTGTGGTGGTGCGTAGTTTACTACCGAACTACGTGCTATTGGGGCCAGAGGGTAATAGAGTGTCTTTCTGCGGGGCATTGCCAATCGAGTAACCGCGGGCGGACAACGATGCGTAGGCCGGCCTTCGCAACGACCAGATCATACCCGATCATACTCCCGCGTTGCCTCCAGCAGCTTAGCCTTTCGGTCCGCGTAATCGGGCATCAATCCCTCCAGACGGCGCCAATACTCGTCGTTGTGATGTGGCTCCACGAGATGAACCAACTCATGAGTAATCACGTAGTCGATCAGCCGAATTGGGAACTGAAGTAGTCGCCAATTGAAATTAACCCGGCCAGCAGCGCTGCAGGAGCCCCAACGGTTGCTCAGGTCGAGAATCTCTACGGTGCTCGGCAAAAGCCCATACCGGTCGGACAGCAGCTTCACCCGTTCCTTGATCCAATGCCCGCCCGTCGCTTGAAACCACTCCTTGATCCGTGTCTCGGCGTCGGCCCTATCCGACAACCTCAGTTCCAGCCATCCCGCCCTGCAATGTACTGCCTCGGTCTGTTCCGCAACGAAACGAATACGGTAACTACGGCCAAGGTAGTAAACAGCGTCACCGCTCACATACCCTGCTGAGCGAGGGATCGGCCGGGATGCCTCCTTAATGGCGAGCTTCTGATACACCCAGAGCAGGCGGCTTTTCGCCCATATTTCCAGTTGCTCACGAGGCGTCGCCTCCGGAGCGTAGAGCTTCAATTCACCAGAGCGATCAACGGTCAGCCCAAGAGTCTTGCGCCGGCTGCTACGCTGGATCTCGAATAGCAGATCACCGACCGAGAGCGTTTCCGTGCTCATCCCACCAGTACCTCATGATTGTGCTTTGCAAGCGCCACCAGTTGGAAGGCAAGGTCTCGGGCAGCCTGGGCTTGCAGCCCGCCCGTGGTCATTAGCTGGCGCACCAGATGTTTGGTCAGCATGTCGCGAGCGTGAGCATTCTTCCAAAATCCGATGCGTTTGATCTCCTGCCGGATATGGTCGACGAGGTCGACAGTCATGCCAACAAGTTGTTGTTCCCGTGACGTATCGAACGCCGCATTCTTGGATGCCACTTCCAGCACCAGCCGCACGAACGGAACCTGGACATCCGGATCGAGTCCCGGAAAATCGTTGCGGTCGCCCTCCTTTAGTTCTTTGATGAACTGCTTCAGCGCCTGTTCCAGCGCCTCCCAGTTGTCCTTGAATGACTTGAGAATCTCCTCCAGCTTTTCGCTCATCTTCTTGGCGTAGGCCGGATTTTGGAGTTCGAAGCTGACGATGTGATACCGCGCTGCGTGCTGCATTTCGGCCGCCCGGGTCTTCGAAGATTTCTGACCGGCCACCACCTTTTCGAAGTCCGTGTCGGTAATCGTGATCGGTGGAATCTTGGGATCTACACCCCTGGCCGCGACGTGCTTGTCGATCAATGCACGGACACGTTCCGGCACGCCAAGCAAATTCAGCGTCGAGTCACGATACAGGTTGGCAGCAACCTTGTTGATGAAGCCCAGCAGCTTGGCATCGCGGAACATTTCCGGCGTTACCTCCGGACGGTGTTCGAGGATGCTCAGCGTTTCGTAGAAGAGGCGCAGCTTGTTGATGAAGTCGGCACGTATTTTCAGGTCGGCGAGCAAATCGACCGCAGCCTGGACACCTCCGAGCAAGTCCGTAATTCCCCGATCCGAGAACACCGCCATCACCCGGGCGTGGCGGTCACGCAGCTTCGGCAACTCGGTGTTGATATCGAGGCCGATGCCCTTGAGATCGTCGGCGTCGTAGTCACCCAATGCATCATTCAAATGGCGGGCCACGCCGATGTAATCCACCACGTAGCCGCGAGGCTTACGGCCACTGGTGCGGTTCACGCGGGCGATTGCCTGCAGCAAGTCGTGCGCGATGATTCTGCGGTCGAGATACATCACCTGCTCGACGGGTGCATCAAAGCCCGTCAGCAGCATGTTGGTCACGATCAGGAGGCCCAGGGGGTCGGTCTTGTCCGACTGGGCCGGTGCCAAGCGCCGCTTGAACCGCTCGACCAGTTCTTCCTGCTTCTCCTTGTCCGTCCACTGTTTCCACGATTCGGGATCGTTGTGATTGCCGGACATCACGACTGCAAATTCGAGTACCCGAATCAGGTCAAGCTTCGGATGCACATCGATCAAGAATCGCGTCTCGGCATCAAGCTTGGCCTGGTCATCTTCGGGCAGGGCAAGAATGGCGGGCGACACGGCTTCCAGTTGCGCTACGAGAGTAGCCCTAGCGGCCATGAGTTTCTCGTAATAGATCACCGCCGCATTGCGGCTGGTGGCGACCACCTGGCCCTTGTATCCCTCTGGTAGCACTACGCTCACATAGTGCCGGAGCATGTCGGCCGCCTTCTTCTCAATCAGCAGCGGTGCCTCAAGCACATCTCCCTGGGTGGCGTACTTGGCCTTGATGATGGCGAGTTCGGTGTTGGTGTACCCCCGGAACAAGTCCTCGAATACCTGATCAAGGCTGGTTGCGTCCTTCACCATGCCGTCGGCAGTACGACCTTCATACAAGATGGGCAGGGTAGCGCCATCCATCTCCGCATCCTGGAGTAGATACCGGTCGATGTAGTCGCCGAAGATTTCCCTCGTCTCGGTCTTTTCCTTGGACAGAATTGGCGTGCCGGTAAAGCCGATGATGGCAGCGTTCGGCAGCGCCTTGTGCAGGTTCCGATGGAGCGTCCGGGTATGGGAACGGTGCGCCTCATCCACTAGCACCAGGATGTTCTCCGAGTCGTTCAGCTCAGGGAACTGTTCGAACTGGATGGTTTCCTCAAAAGTGACCTGTTTGATTTCCTCGACACGTTCCGGAACCTTGTCTTCACCCTGCTCGGCGACGCGGATTTCCTTGCGGGCGATGGTCAATTTGATCTTGTCCGCCTCGCGTCGGGCTTCCTGATCCTGGTATTTCTGGATCATGGCGAACAAGATATCGGGGGATTGCTCACTCAAAATCCGCTGTGTTGCTGCAGTCGCCGATTCCCTGCGTTGCTTGTCGCTTTCTGATGGGCGCACTGTCTCGCCGGTAAGGGAGGCTGTTTCGCGCAGCTGCTTCTCCAGATCACTCCGATCCGTAACCACCACGATCTTGAACTTTCGGAGATCGCCCAGCGTGCGCATCTTGCGCACCAGAAACACCATTGTCAGGCTCTTGCCCGAACCCTGCGTATGCCAGACGATGCCGCCGCGTTCGTCCCGTTCTGCGCCTGCTACGCGACTGCGGCCGGTATTGAGGCGCTCGATGGCCTTGTGCACGGCGCGGAACTGCTGATAGCGCGCCACCACCTTGCGCGTCTTGCCCTCTCCTGACTGGAACAGGGTGAAATTGCGCATCACATCCAATAGATGATCGGGGCGCAGCATGCCCGCAACCAATATTTGTTGGCTTGCCAGTCCCTTGCTGGAGGCGACCGGCGCTGCGGATTGCGCGGTGTCGGCCGCCCCCTCGGCATCCCTCTGCCGATAGAACAACGGCGTCCCGGCCCGATCCGCCTGCTCTGGCCCGAGCGCACGCAGTTCGGTGGACGCCGCCACTTCGGCTTCGGCAATTTCCTGCGTGCGCGGAATCAACCCGACTTCCTCGCCTACCTGCGACATCGGCACCGGGCTGGTGTCGGCCCACTCCAGATAGACCTCGGGCGGGGCACCAATGGTCGCCGCGCGGGCCTCGAAGAAATTGCTGACGATCAGCAACTGGTTGGAATGGAACAGTCGCTCGGCCCCTTCGTCTTCGGTGTATTGCTCAGGGTAGAGCTCCTTGCGCTGATTGGTGTAGCGAAGCAGCTGGTTGATCGCCTGGGCAATGGGTGCCTCGATGCCAGGGCTCTTGAATTCCGCCACCACCAACGGGATGCCGTTCACGAACAGAACTGCATCCGGAATGATGTGGCCTCGTCCGCTGGTCAGTTGTACCTTGAACTGGTTGATGACCAGAAAGTCATTGTTCTCTGGGTGGTCGAAATCGATGTAGCGCAGCGGCTGCTGGCGACCGGCGTCCCATCCGGGCAAACCATCGGTCACCGTACCCTTGAGCAGCAGTTCGGTAACCTGCCGATTCGCCTCCATCAAACGCAGGCCAGCGGTCAGTTCCAGTTGCCGAATTGCCCGCTCGATGCGCGCATCATCCAGCCAGGGCCGCCCGTCCGGGCCGAGGTTGATCTTGTGCAGCGCCTTGGCCAGCCGATCCTTGAGCAGCACCTCACGGAAATTTGCACGCTCGGTGAGTTCGGGGACATCAGTGTCACCGGTCAGCCACTGCCAGCCCATCTTTTCGAGCTGCTGACAGAAGGGCTGCTCGACCAGCAGTCCCTCCCATTCAATCTTGTTGTTTCCGCTGCTGTAAGCCATTCGCCCCCCTGCCTGTTACGATCCGCCCCAGTTCAGGGCGAGGATCAATGCATCCAGCCCCTCTGTGCCAACTGCATCCAGGCCGCGCGGATATGATCCGGCTTGAAGATATTCTGTTTGCGCGGGTTCCAGGCGTGCACCACGTTGGTGGCAGCATCTACATCGGGAGCAGGCGCTTCGCCCTGACGACCACCGTAATGCGCAACCCAATGCACGGTGGCCAGCAGTTCCATGCCGTAGGGGGTTTCGAACCCCTCGATCAGGTCGGCAACCTGTTCGAGACGGGTCAAGGAATCCCGTTTGTCGGCGAGGAATGCCGAAGCTTCATCAACGGCACCCGGCAACAACTCGATCTCGGCATCCGGCTTCTGGCTGTCCCCATAGCCGCGAATGAAATGCCCCTCCATGACCTCCAGCACCTTGTTGAGGTTGGGTGCATAGGGACCGTAATGCCCGGCTTCGTAGTTCAGTCGCAGGGGCTCACCGGCTTCCTGCAGGAAATAGGCGAGCTTCTGCACTTCCAGCAGGGTACGGCTGTAGTCCAGGGCCGAATAGGCGTCCATCAATCTGATGAACAAGGCTCGCGCCGGTGTCATGTGCGGGCGTTCCGTCCGTACCGGCATCGCCTTGGCTTCCGGAGCCCCCGCAGGCTCGAACAGCAACACTTGCACATCCGGCAGACTCGCGAAGGCCTGCTCGATCATCGGCCGCACCACTCTCCATTCCAGCCCGCCCAGACCGCAACCCAGCGGCGGCACCGCGATGGAGCGGATACCCAGCCGTTGCACATCGGCCACCAATGCACTCAGGCCGGATTCGATATCCTCGATGCGCGACTTGCCCTTCCAATGCCGCTTGGTCGGGAAGTTGATGATGTAGCGCGGATTCACCAAGCCGCCGTTATCGTGGATCATCATCTTGCCCGGCACCATGTCGCCAGCGTGGCAAGCCGCCTCGTAATGCTTGAAGTTGGCCGGGAAGGCCTGCTTGAATTGCAGGGCGATGCCCTTGCCCATGTAGCCGACACAGTTGACCGTGTTCACCAGCGCTTCGGCTGGTGCTTCCAGCAGGTTCCCACGGGTGAGTTCGATCATCGAACGCTCTCCTCTAGTAATACCAGCCCGTCTTGACGGCGACCTGGGGTCGCGCCCGCTGCGGGAACTGGTTCAATATGTTTTCGACACGCTGCTGCATCGCAGCGTTCAGTACTACGATGCCACGAATCAGGGACCAGTCCAGCGACTGCCAGACCAGGAATTCGGCCTGCTTGCGGCGCTGCCGGTCGTTGTCATCCGGCTGATCTGACCAGTAACGTTCCCCGACGATATCCCAATCCACTTGATCGAGTTGTGCCAGATCGTCGTACCAGTCCGTGAATCCCGCCAAGCCATGACCATCCGAGAATACGAACCGGCACCCCGCCTGCTGGACAGCCTGCGCCGTGGTCACCAAATAGACCAGCGGCTCCTGACCCTCGGTGTAGCCAGGCACCCGCCCGGTCTTGAGATTGAGCAGCATCACCGACAACGGGCCGAAGTAGAACGGCAGGTAGTCATGAATCGTCCCGCCCGGGCCGCAGGGAATCTGCCTGACGTGGCGGCTTGCCTGCACGCTTACGTTGTGGATGGGACGGTAGGGCAAGCCGTCGTTCGGCGTTGAATGCGGCGCGTGCAACACGCCCCGAGTCAGCAACGTGGCAAGGTTGTCCACATGCACCAGGCGGTACAGCCAGGTTGGGCTCGGAGGTGCGGCGGGTGGCATCACGCCATCTCCAATTCAGCCGGAACACGGACGCGACCGGTAATCAAGTCGTCAGTCAGACCTACTTTTATTGATCGCAACGTTTGCAAATATGCGCGCTGAGCAAGAATTTCAGCCTCCGCCGCATCTAGGATTGATGCTATTTCAGACTGCTCGTCGGGAGTCGGAGGGATATCTACTGCATGCCGGTCAACCAAACCCTTGTTGAGATTCGGTTGTCCTGATCCCTGTATTGCAGAAATCAACTTGTCCGAATCGAATCGCAATCGCCAATACAGCCACCGTGCATCAATAGCTGAAGACTTGGGCACGCAGGCAAGCACTGCCTGATTTGTCGTGGCTTTAACTGTTAGCCAGCCCACGGCGCCTGCAGTGGCACCGTACATCGCAACAAGTGGCACATTGGCGGGCACCCATTTGGCTGATGATGCGGCTAAGCCAAGCTCGGTAATTGTCTCCTCGGTAGATGTAATGCTGCCCTTACCGAGTTCACCTGACTTAACCCAAAGAATGCCGCCCCCATACATCCCGGAGGCCGAACGCGGTGGGGTGCCGCCGGCGTATGTTTCACATATATCTCCAACTATGCGCTTCAGCAGTCCCCTAGCTAATCCCGGCAAACCGAGCGTTAATAGATCATGCAATAACCCAGCTTGGGCTTGATTGAGTTTTCCAATGAGTGTTTCCGTTTGCACGATAGAGAGATCAAGTTGCCGGAGCACGTATCCGATTCGACTCTGCTCAACTTGTGGAGGAAGCCAGATGGGAGAGTCATCGATTGCACCAATGGACAGCCCGTATCGGGTAAGCCCGTTCGCCATCCGCGCAAAATATCCTGCCAGCCGGGCATGTCCTAGCTGCTTGCTCAGATAATCCGGATCGACCACCTCCTGGTTCGGGCGCAGCAACGCAAGGTGATAGCCGCAAACCAGATCGTCCGACGCGCAGTCCACACGTGCTGGAATGCCGATATCGTAGGGTGTCTCGGAATCCTTGGTGATGATCACATCGCCAACCTGAAGACGGAACTTGTCGATCTCCGGTTGCGCCGCGGTGGCCTCCATGAACTCGATGTCTTGCGTGATGTAGTCGTTGTTGTAGACATCGGTGTAGTTGCATAGACGCACCGGCCGTTCTCCAGCCTTGGTGAGCTTGTCGACATTGCTGAATCTGGTGTCGGTCACCGCGCGCAGCGGCACTTCCTTCCATCCAGCGGGTGGTCGTGCGGGCAAGCGCGAATCCATCAGCATGGATTCAGAGCACATAGCCCAATCCTTGAAGCAGTCGACCAACGCTGTCTCGCAGCGCTTGCTGCGTCTGCTGCATTTGAAGCAGGGTAACGCTGTACTTGTCCCACAGCTTTTCGACGCAAGCAACCAGCATCTGCCGCTTTCTTGCTACAGCCCCATCCAATGATGCCTGTACCCGCTCCTCCAACAGCCGCAATACCAACTCTGCAGTCTGCGACTCGCTCATATCGTTGCAGCGCTGGGTCAGGGTATCGAGAAACTGATTCAACAGTTCCCGATAGCGGGCGCGGGTGGCAGCCAGGTCGGCCTTGATCGTCTCGTAGGGTTCAAGCTCAGTTTGCAGCGCCCCAATCTGGTCGAGCATCGGCGCGAGTTGAACCCTGAGGCCCGCGTGCTCGGTGGCGAAGGCCGCATTGCCGGCATGCTTCTTCATGCCGAGTTTCTTCTCCAGTTCCTTGAAACGCTTCAAGTCTTCACGGATGCTGTCCTTGATCTCCTTGATGCGGCGCTCCAGGTCCTTGGCGTAGTTCCAGCCTTCGACCTCCTCCTCGTCTTCGGGCGGGTTCTGGGCTTCCCACGCTTCCTTCTCGGCCCGCAGGCGGGTGATCTCCTGGCGCTCGGTCTCGATCTGGGCAAGGTAGTCCTGCATGGTGTGCTGGACCAGCGGATGGGCGAAGGGATCGAACAGGGGACCGCTCGCTTCATCATCTTCCAGCGCGTCGGCGATGGCATCCAGCCAGCCATCGATGACGCCAGCGAAACCGCGCTCCATCAAGGTCTTGAGGTCGGGAAGACTGTCGCTCCACCAGCCGGCCACCACGCCGGCAAGCTGGAAGCGGTCCAGCGCGCCAATCGGCGACAGTGCAGTGCCAAAGGTTTCCAGGAACTCGTTGCGCACCCCATTGAGGTCACGGCGATTGGGCAGATCGGCCAGCCGGTGGCTGTGGGTGGCCCACCAATCGTCGCAGGCCGCGAATATCTGTTCGCGCCTATCGCGGATGCCGGTGTCGGCCTCGATCACCCGGCGAATGGCAGCGCGGCTATCGAGCACCTCGGCAAAGTCTGCATAGCCGGTTTGGGCGGCGAGGTAATGCGCCGAGGGTTCGCGCACACCCAGCACACCGTGCGCATTCGTGGCACCGGGACCGTTGCGATATGTGAAAAGATGCTCCGGGTTCAGCCCGACTGCCTCGAATAGCGAACGCTTGGCTTCGATTTCCGCAACCGGCACGCCACCTTGCAGGTGTGCCCTGACATCGTGGGGCTCCGGCGGCGGAGCGTTGTCCACGTAACGGCGGATGTTGAGGTTGTAGTCGTTGTCGGCCAGTTCCTGCACGCTCACCGCGCGAGCATAGGCCGGCACATTCTCGAAACGCTCGAAGGTAGAGATGATCTTCTCCACGTGTTCGGGCTTGAGGTAGTTCTGGGCGCGCCCGGCGTGGTATTCGGCATCGGCGTTGATGAACAGCACCTGCCCGCGCCGTCCTGTCGGCTTGCGGTTGGGCTCCGGGCGCAGCACCAGGATGCAGGCGGGAATGGTGGCGCCGTAGAACAGGTTTTGCGGGAGTCCGATGACGGCCTCGACCAAATCCTGCTCGATCCACTTCTGACGAATCTTCTTCTCTTCGCCACCCCGGAATAGCACCCCGTGGGGCATGACTGTCGCAACCATGCCGGTCGGCTTACACACCGCCAGCATGTGCTGGGCGAACATCAGGTCGCCCTTCTTGCCGGTTGTCGGGCACCACCCCCAACGGAAGCGCTCGGGGAACTCCATGTTGGTTCGGGAGTAATTCTGGCTGAACGGCGGATTGGCGATCACCCGGTCAAAGCGCTCCAGTTCGCCGGCCTCGCGATGTAGTGGGTGCAGCAGGGTGTCCTCGCGCTCGATATGGGCGTCGGGGATGCCATGCAGAATCATGTTGAGCTTGCATATGGTCCAGGCGGACACGTCGAGCACCTGCCCGGCGAGGCGCATGTCGGCGCTGTCGCCGCCGCACTGTTCCACATACTCCTTGGAGAGGATGAGCATGCCGCCCGAACCGCAGGTCGGGTCGTAAACGCTCATGCCCTGCTGCGGCTTGAGCAGACGAACCATCAGGCGCACCACGTCGCGCGGCGTGTAGAAGTCACCACCTTTTTTGCCCGCCGATTCGGCGAACATGTTGATCAGGAATTCGTAAGCGGCGCCGAGCAGATCGGAGAACTGGAAATCGCCGTTACGGAAGCGGTAACGATTGAAATGTCGCGCCAGTGCCCGGCAGTCCTCGTCGTTGATGACGCGCTTGTTGCCGACCTGCTTCATGAAATCGATATGGTCGAGCACGCCTTCCAGCGGGCCGTTGTGCTCGCCCAGCTTTGTCAGTGCCGTGTTGAGCAGCGTCGCGTAGCGGTCGGCATTGAGGTTTTCGATCAGATATTGCCAGCGTGATTCCGAGGGGACGAAGAAGCTGTCGTAGAACATCGGATCGTCGGCCATCGCCACACCATGATCCGTGATGACCTTCTCGCGCTCGGCCTCGAAGACGTCGGAGCAGCGCTTGAGGAACAGCATGCCGAAGATGAAGTCCTTGTACTCCGACGCATCCATCTTGCTGCGCAGAATGTCTGCTGCAGCGTAGAGGTGCCTTTCAAGCTTGGCGAGTGATAACCGTGCCATTCAATCTTCCCGTCATGCCGCGCGCTTCGCGGCCGCCTTTCTCGTTTTCCTGACCGCGCCCTTCGGTTTCGTGGCCGGTCGCTTTTCGTTGTCGTCCTGGGCGCCGCCGCCGCGTACCCAGTCGTCCACCTCTGACAACTTGAACTTCCAGAGTCGGCCGATCTTGTGGGCAGGGAGCCCTTTGGCGTCGATCCACCGATAAATGGAATCCCGGACAACGCCGAGATGCTCGGCGACCTGCTCAACAGATACCCAATGCTCGTTCATCGGCAGTTCCCGCACCAATTGCGTAAAAGGCAGTTGGTCACAGTCGGATCAAGTCGTAAAGCTGACACTTTACCAACTCTTGGGTGGATAGGACAGAGGGCAGCCCGATTGCATAGTTGAGAGATCCAACAATCCCTAGCGTTATTGCGCGATTCAGCTTGGCTTCCTGATCGAACAGCGCGTTCATGGTGGCGTCGTCAATCACATCACGGAGCCCACGATGAACACCAAGCAAACCGCCCTCGACGCCTACCTCGACCGCACCGCCGCCATCCACGCCAAGCTGGAACGGCTGCAGCAACTCGCCGACGACCATTTCGGTCACGATCCCGATGCCATCCATTGGGGCCACGTTGGCGACCTCGGGCGGGTGGAGGCTGGGCTGGACGAACTGCTGGCGATCTTCGGCGGCGACGAGTGACGACGCCCACCAACCACCGGAGAT
>DAORCC010000074.1:0-10979 GCA_035345235.1 Azospira sp. | reverse complement strand
GGACGCCGCGGAACACGGTTTCCTCGAGCGCCAGCGCGAGATCGAGTCGCTCGATGGCGTCATCGCCGAGCGGCAGCAGGCCGTCGAGACGCAGGAAGCGCGTGTCGCCGAGGTCGACGAGCGGCTGGAAGCCGCCAAGGCGCAGGTGGATGAAGCGCGTCGCCAGCTCGAAAGCCGCCAGGAACGCGCGCATGCGGTGCAGCTGGAAGTGCTGAAGCTGACCCAGATCATGGAGCGCTACCAGGACCGCATGGCCCAGATCAACGAGGCGGTGGCGGAGCTGGTGGCGGAAGAGGAGGCCGAGCGCGAACGCGTGCTGACTGCCGAGGACGCCATGGTCGTGCAGCGCGAGGCGGTGGCGGAACGCCAGAACCTGCTGGCCGAACTCAAGGGCAAGCTGGAGGCGGCCGAGCGCAGCCTGCGCGACGAGCGTGAGCAGGTGGCGGTGGCCGAGCGTGAGTTGCGTGAGGCGCAGTTCTCGCAGCGGGAATGTGCGACCAAGCTGGAAGAGATTGCCGGTGGTCGCGAGCTCGCGAAGCAGCAACTGGTACGCGTTGCCGAGGATCTGGCACGCTGCGCGGACAGTGCCGGCAACCTCGATCCCGAGGAAATCGTTCCCCGGCTGCAGGAGGCGCTCGAACAGCGTGTCATCCGCGAGCAGACGCTGGCGGGCATGCGCGATGCGCTGGAGTCGGCCACGGCCGGGCTGCGCGGGCTGGAAGAAGACCGCCTGAAGATCGAGCAGGGTCTCAATCCGCTGCGCGACCGTATCGGCGAGCTGCGCCTGAAGGAACAGGCGGCGGCGATGAACGTCGAGCAGCTTGCGCTGCTGCTGCTCGAAGCCCAGGCCGACGAAGCGGCGCTGACGCCGCTTCTGGAAGGTGCCAGGCCAGCGCCGCTGCAGGGGCAGATCACATCGCTGCAGCGCCAGATCGAGGCGCTCGGTGCGGTCAACCTCGCGGCGCTCGAGGAACTGGAGTCCGCCAGGGAGCGCAAGGGCTATCTCGATGCGCAGGCGGCCGACCTCTCGGAAGCGCTTGAAATCCTGGAGAGTGCAATTCGTCGCATCGACCGCGAAACGCGTGACCTGCTGCAGACGACCTACGACACCGTGAACCGCCACTTCGGCGAGCTGTTCCCGACCCTGTTCGGCGGCGGCGAGGCAAAGCTGATCATGACCGGCGACGAGATCCTCGATTCCGGCGTCCAGGTCATGGCACAGCCGCCGGGCAAGAAGAATTCGACGATCCACCTGCTCTCGGGCGGCGAAAAGGCGCTCACCGCGATCGCGCTGGTGTTCGCGATGTTCCAGCTCAACCCGGCACCGTTCTGCCTGCTCGACGAGGTCGATGCCCCGCTCGACGACAGCAACACCGAGCGCTTCTGCAAGATGGTGGAACGCATGTCGGCCAACACGCAGTTCCTCTTCATCAGCCACAACAAGATCGCGATGGAGATGGCCAAGCAGCTGGTTGGCGTGACGATGCAGGAATCCGGCGTGTCGCGCATCGTCGAGGTGGATATCGACGAGGCGCTGCGCATGCGGGAGCAGGTGGCATGAACGAACTGCAGCTCGGCCTGATCGGTCTCGGCGCGGCTGCCGTCGTCGGTGTCGTCGGCTACAACAAGTGGCAGGAGCATCGCCATCGCAAGGTCGCCGAGCAGTTGCTGAAGCGCGACCATGGCGATGTGCTGCTGGCGGGGCAGGAAACGCGTGTCCATGAGCTTGCGCCGGAATCGGAACCGGTAGCCTTCGCGCCGCCGTCGGAGGTTTTTGCGGCGCAGGAACCGGCGAGGTACGAAACGCCGCCGTCCGCACAGCCGATGGAACCCGCCCTCTCGCCTGAGCCGGAGGCGCCGTTGCCTGGCCATTTGCGGCAGGAGCCGACGCTGCGCAGCGAGCCTTCACTTGATGAGCCGGTACTGACCGAGACGGTTGAAGCAGTCGAATCCACCGAAACGCCTGCTCCGGAGCCGGTGGTGCCGGCCTTGCCGGTGGAGTCGCCAGCGCCTGCACGGGTGGCCGAGCCATCGTCGGCCCTGGCCGGCGTCACCGACGAGGAGGGCGTGCCGGCCATCCTCGTGTCGGCAGCGATCGACTACGTGGCACGCCTGGAATTGATGTCGCCGCTCTCCGGGGCGCAACTCCTCGGTGCCCAGGGCGAATTGTTGGCGCGCATTGCGAAGCCGGTGACCTGGGCCGGCTTCAACGAACGCATCGGCAAGTGGGAGCAGCTTGAGCCGGCCAACGATGCCGAATACCGCCGACTCCGCGTCGGCCTGCTGCTGGCCGACCGCCGTGGCCCGCTGGGCGAAGCCGATCTGCTGACCTTCCAGGGGGCCATGCAGGGGCTTGCCGAAGACGAGCTGGCGGCGATCGAGCTGCCGCCCGGCGAGCCGGCGCTTTCTGCCGCGATTGCGCTTGACCAGTTCTGTGCCAATGTCGATATCCAGATCGGCCTCAACCTGATCAGCAGGGGCACGGTATTCCCGGGAACCAAGATCCGCGCCCTGGCCGAAGCGGCCGGCATGGTCCTCGATGCCTCGGGGCGCTTCGCCCGTTGCGACGACGACGGGCGTGTGCTCTACACGCTCGCCAATCAGGAATCGGCCGGTTTCTCGCTCGAATCGATGCGGACGATGAGCACGCACGGGCTGGCCTTCACGCTCGACGTGGCCTGCGTCACGCACGGCGACCGTGTCTTCGCGCAGATGCTGGACCTTGCCCGTCGCATGGCCGACGTGCTTAATGGCGTACTCGTCGACGACAATCGGCGCCCGCTGACCGAGGCGATGCTGGAACCCTTCCGTCGCCAGATCGCCCAATACCAGTCACAGCTTGCCGCGCGCGGCATTCCTGCTGGCGGCCCGCTGGCCCTGCGCCTCTTTTCCTGATGCTGTTCGCTTCGGCGCAGGACTTCGATCGCGCGCGCGCCTTGCGCGCGGAAATCGAGCGGCTCAATCACCACTACTACGTACTCGATGCGCCGCTGGTGCCGGATGCCGAGTTCGACCGCCTGTTTCGCGAGTTACAGGAAATCGAGGCACGCCATCCCGAACTGCTGACGGTCGATTCGCCGACGCAACGCGTCGGTGGCAAGGCACTGGATGCCTTCGCGCCGGTGCGCCATGTCGTGCCGATGCTCTCTATCCGTACCGAAACGGATACCGAAGCCAGTGGCGCCTACAACTTCGATGCGCGCGTCCGCCGCGAACTGAAACTCGACGAGAACGCCCCCCCGGTTGAATACGCCGCCGAGCTGAAATTCGACGGACTGGCGATCAGCCTGCGCTACGAGGCGGGAATGTTGGCCCGCGCCGCGACGCGCGGCGACGGCGAGGTCGGCGAGGACGTCACGGCCAATGTGCGGACGGTCGGTCAGGTGCCGCTGCGCCTGCTGGGCGATGCACCGGCCGTGCTGGAAGTGCGCGGTGAGATCTACATGAAGCGTGCCGATTTCGAGCGCTTCAATGCGCGCGCCCTGGCCGCCGGCGAGAAGACGCTCGTCAACCCCCGCAACGGTGCCGCCGGCAGTGTCCGGCAACTGGATTCCCGCATCGCCGCCAGCCGGCCGCTATCGTTCTTCGCGTACGGACTGGGGGATGTTCAGGGCTGGACCGTGCCGGCTACCCATGCCAGCGTGCTCGATGCGCTGGCATCGTTCGGTTTTCCGGTCTGCGCCGAGCGTGCCGTTCTACACGGAGCGCAGGCGCTGGCCGATTTTCACGCGGCAATCGCCGCGCGGCGTGCGACGTTGCCCTTCGATATCGACGGCGTCGTGTACAAGGTCAATTCGCTGGCATTGCAGGCGCAACTCGGTTTCGTGACGCGTGAGCCGCGCTGGGCGGTGGCGCACAAATATCCGGCCGAGGAAGCGCTGACGACGCTGCTCGACATAGAGGTGCAGGTTGGCCGTACCGGGGCGATCACGCCGGTGGCCAGGCTGGCACCGGTATTTGTCGGTGGCGTGACGGTGACCAATGCGACGCTGCACAACCAGGACGAGATCGACCGCAAGGATGTGCGGATCGGCGATACGGTGATCGTTCGCCGCGCCGGCGACGTTATTCCCGAGGTGGTCGGGGCGGTACTGGAGCGCCGTACAGGCGATCCGCCGCGCTTCGATCTGCTGGCGCGTTTTCCGACCTGCCCGGTGTGCGGTGCGCACGTCGTCCGCGGCGAGGACGAAGCCGTAGCACGCTGCACGGGCGGCCTGTTCTGCCCGGCGCAGCGCAAGCAGGCCCTGCTGCACTTCGCTTCGCGGCGGGCCATGGACATCGAGGGTCTTGGCGACAAGTTGGTTAATCAACTGGTCGACGCTGCCATCGTGCGCACGCCGGCAGATGTCTACAAACTCGGGCTGATGGCCCTGGCGAATCTCGAACGCATGGGCGAGAAGTCGGCGCTGAACCTGCTGGAAACGATAGAGAAGAGCCGGCACACGACACTGGCGCGCTTCATCTTTGCTCTGGGCATCCGCAACGTCGGCGAGGCGACGGCCAAGGATCTGGCGCGCCACTTTGGCAGCCTCGACCGCCTGCTCGCCGCAGACGAGGCGGCGCTGACACAGGTACCGGATGTCGGCCCGATTGTCGCGCGTTGCATCGTCGAGTTTCTTGGCGAGGCGCACAACCGGCAGGTCATCGACGAGCTCCGCGCCGCTGGTGTGCATTGGAATGAGGGCGAGCCGCAAGCGACGGTCGCCGGTTGCCTTGCCGGAAAGGTTTTCGTGCTGACCGGTACGCTGCCGACGCTGGCGCGTGAGTATGCCAAGTCGCTGATTGAGGCCGAGGGCGGCAAGGTCAGCGGGTCGGTCTCGAAGAAAACGGATTACGTGGTCGCCGGCGCCGAAGCCGGCTCCAAGCTCGAGAAGGCACAGGCACTCGGTGTGCCGGTGCTGGACGAGGCACAATTGCTAGAGATGCTGAAAAAGGGAGATACCCGATGAAGAAGGTGAGAAAAGCCGTATTTCCGGTGGCAGGTCTCGGTACACGTTTCCTGCCAGCAACCAAGGCCAGCCCGAAGGAGATGCTGCCGATCGTCGACAAGCCGCTGATCCAGTATGCGGTCGAGGAGGCCGTTGCTGCGGGCGTCACCGACATGATCTTCGTGACCGGCCGCTCGAAGCGCGCGATCGAGGACCATTTCGACAAGGCCTACGAACTGGAGGCGGAACTCGAGCGCAAGAACAAGACGGAGATGCTCGAATTCGTGCGCAATCTGCTGCCGAAGAACATCAATTGCATCTACATCCGTCAGGCCGAGCCGCTCGGGCTTGGTCACGCCGTGCTGTGCGCGAAGCCGGTGGTTGGCGACGAGCCCTTTGCCGTACTGCTAGCGGATGACCTGCTCGATGGCAATCCGCCGGTGTTGAAGCAGATGGTCGATACCTACGATTACTACCGTTGCTCGGTGCTCGGCGTTCAGGACGTGCCCCGTGCGGACACCCGCAGCTACGGCATCGTCGATGCCCGCAAGGTGGCGGAGCGCATCGAGCAGGTGAGCGCCATCGTCGAGAAGCCGAAGCCCGAGGAGGCGCCCTCGACGCTGGCCGTCGTTGGCCGCTACATCCTGACACCGCGGATCTTTCATCATCTCGAGAACGTCAGGCCGGGTGCCGGTGGGGAAATCCAGTTGACCGACGGCATAGCGTCGCTGCTCTCGGAAGAACAGGTGCTCGCCTACCGGTATGATGGGCAGCGTTACGATTGCGGCTCCAAGCTGGGCTACCTGCAGGCAACCGTGGTCTTCGGCCAGCGCCATCCGGAAGTGGGTGCGGCCTTCTCGCAATATCTGAAAGGACAGTAGGCGATGAGCAATATCCAGCAGGCACGTGATTTCCTGGCTTCGTCCGACCTGATCCATTCTGCCGAGACCGTCGATGCGGCGGTTGCACGCGTCGCTTCGGAAATCACGGCGCGGCTCGCCGACGCCAATCCGGTGCTGCTGTGCGTGATGAGCGGCGGCGTGCCGTTTGCGGGGCATCTGATGACGCGGCTGCAGTTTCCGCTCGATTTCGACTATCTGCATGTGACGCGTTATGGTCAGGACACGGCGGGCGGTGCGCTTTCGTGGCGGGCTGCGCCCTGGATTTCGGTCAAGGGCCGCACCGTGCTGGTTGTGGATGACATCCTCGACGAGGGCGTGACGCTGGCTGCGGTGCGCGACCGTCTTCAGCAGCAGGGTGCTGCGGAAGTGCTGGTGGCCGTCGTGGCGGACAAGGAGAACGGGAAGCAGAAGCCGATCGCTGCGGATTTCGTTGCGCTTACCGTGCCGGACCGTTTCGTCTTCGGTTTCGGCATGGATGCCTGCGGTGCCTGGCGTAATCTGCCGGCGATCTACGCGATGAAGGAGGAGCCGCAATGCTCGGCATAATCGGTGGCAGCGGGCTGACGGAACTCGCCAATCTCGATATCTCGCATCGCGAGGTGGTGCGGACGCCGTTCGGCGATCCCTCCGGCGCGATCACATTCGGACAGTTGTCGGGGCAGCCGGCGATGTTCCTGGCGCGCCACGGCTACGGCCACACGATCCCGCCGCATGAGGTGAATTACCGCGCCAACATCTGGGCGCTGTGGAGCAAAGGGGCCCGCGGGATCGTCTCGGTGGCCTCGGTCGGCGGCATTCGTGCCGACCTGAGCCCCGGCGACCTGGTCGTGCCGCATCAGATCATCGACTACACCTGGGGGCGGCGCTCGACCTATCACGAAGGCGAGGGCTGCACGGTCACCCATGTCGATTTCACCGAACCCTACGATCGCAACCTGCGCCAGATGATCCTGCTTGCCGCCTCGGATGTCGGCGTACCGGCATCCGCCGCTGCCGTCTACGCGGCGACGCAGGGGCCGCGGCTGGAAACCGCCGCTGAAATCGACAGGCTGGAGCGTGACGGTTGCGATGTGGTCGGCATGACCGGTATGCCGGAAGCCGTGCTAGCGAGGGAGCTGGGCGTTCCCTATGCGGCCATCAACGTCATCGCCAACTATGCGGCTGGCCGGGCCGACAGTCGCGACGGCATCAGCTTCGAGGCGATCGAGGGCGTGTTGCACGAGGCGATGCAGCGCGTTCGGCTGGTCATCGAGCGGCTCTCCGGGTGCCACGCCGAGGTCTGCACGACGCCCGACTGAGGGCCGCAGCCATCGTTCAGACCTTGAGCTGTTCGAGCAGCTCGCTCTCCAGGCTGATTCGGCCGGCACTCTGCGAGAGGCCGCCGCCGCTGACGAGGAAGGTGTCCTCGACTCGTTCGCCCAGCGTCGCGATCTTGGCTGTGTGAAGCGTCGCGCCGTGCTTTGCGAGGGTCGTCGCGATCGCGTAAAGCAGGCCGGGGCGATCTGCGGCCACGACCGAGAGGACGTACTGCGCTCCCTTGTCGTCGCTTTCGATGCGCACCGTCGGCGTGATCGGGAAATGCTTCAGGCGCCGCGACAGGCGGGCGCTGCCCGGGACCTCTGGCGGACGCTCGTGCAGCAGGCGCTCCGTCAGTTCGTGTTCGATGAAGGGAATCATCTCGCGGTCGTTGTCGCGATCGCTGACATCGAGCAGTACGAAGCTGTCCAGTGCATAGCCGTGGCGCGTCGTGTGGATCTTGGCATCGACGATGCTGTAGCCGGCGCGCCCGAAGAAGCCGACGACGCGGGCAAACAGGTCGCGCTGGTCACGCAGATAGACCATGACCTGCAGTCCTTCGGCATTCGGATTGATGCGTGCCTTGACGACCGGCCGCTCATCGTTCGGCCGATAGTGCAGGCAGCGCGTGTGCCAGGCGATCTCTTCCGCCGAGTGGCGCAGGAAATAACCCGTGTCGAGCTGCTTCCACAGACGTTCATGGACGGTGCCGGAAAGGGCAAAGTAGCGTAGCAGGCGCATCGCCTCGGCTTGCCGCTCCTGGATGACGCCCTGTGTGGCAGGCGCCTGTCCGCCTTCCAGCAGTTGCTTGCGGGTGGCGCTGTAGAGGTCCTGCAGCAACTGTCCCTTCCAGCTGTTCCAGACTTTCGGGCTGGTGCCGCGAATGTCGGCCACCGTCAGCAGGTAGAGCGCCGTCAGCCGGCGCTCGTTGCCGACGATGTCGGCAAAGGCCTTGACGACGTCAGGGTCCGAGATGTCCTGTTTCTGGGCGACATTCGACATCGTCAGGTGTGCTCTCACGAGCCAGACGACCAGTTCGGTATCCTCGGCAGTGAGGCCGTGCTGTTCGCAGAAGGTGCGCGCGTCGCCGGTACCCTGCTCGGAGTGGTCGCCGCCGCGGCCCTTGGCAATGTCGTGGAAGAGGGCGGCAATGAAGAGCAGCCAGCGCTTGTCGAATTCACTGATCAGGCGGGTACAGAACGGGTATTCGTGGGCGAACTCTTCCATCGTGAACCGGCGCAGGTTACGCACGACCATCAGGATGTGCTGGTCGACGGTGTAGATGTGGAAGAGATCGTGCTGCATCTGTCCGACGATCGCGCCGAAGTTCGGCAGGTAGCGCCCGAGGATGCCGTACTGGTTCATCCGCCGCAGCTCGTGAACGAGTCCGCGCGGCTGCTGGAGGATCTTCAGGAACAGTGCCCGGTTGGCCGGGTCGGCGCGGAAACGGTCGTCGATCAGGGCCCGCGCCCGGTAGAGGGCGCGCAGCGTCCGCGCCGTCATTCCCTTGAGTGCGGCGTCCTGCTCTATCAGCAGAAAGCATTCGAGGATGGCCGACGGGGTCTCCGAAAATACGTGCTCATGGCGCACGTCGAGCATTTCGTGTGCAATCTGGAAGCGCTCGTTGATTGGTACCGGGGCCTGGTCGGAGGGGGGGAAGATCGCGGCGCCGATGTTCTGCAGCAGGATGACGTTGAGCTGGGTGACCGACTTGGCGTTGCGGTAGTAATCCTGCATCAGCACTTCGCTGGCGCGCTTGGCGGCGACCGGCTGGCAATTCAGCTGCTCGGCAAGCGAGGTCTGGTAATCGAAGAGCAGCCGATCCTCACGCCGGTTCAACTGGTAGTGCAGGCGGATGCGCAGTCGTTGCAGGGTGCTTTCGCAGCGGACGAGATGCTCGTATTCCTCGTCGGTGACGAAACCGGCGCTGCGCAGCTCTTCCCAGGTCCGGCCGTAACCGGCGGCCTGTGCGACCCAGAGGATGATCTGCAGGTCGCGCAGCCCTCCGGGGCATTCCTTGAGGTTGGGCTCCAGGCTGTAGGGCGTGTCCTGGAAACGCAGGTAGCGTTCGTCCTGTTCGATGCGCTTGGCCTTGAAGAAGGCCTGCGGGTCGAGTTGCGCACGCAGTCCCTGTTCGAAACGTCGGAACAGGGCGTCGTCGCCGGTTAGGCGCCGGGCCTCGATCAGGGCTGTCTGGATCGTGATATCCCCCGCCGCTTCCGCGAGGCACTCGTCGACGGTTCGCACACTGTGGCCGATCTCGAGGCCGATATCCCAGAAGCGGCCAATCAGCGCCTCAAGCTTCGTTGTCAGGGATTCGCTCGGCGGGCCGGGGAGCAGGATCAGGAGATCGATATCCGAGGCCGGGAAAAGTTCGCCGCGACCGTAACCCCCGACGGCCGCCAGCGCCGAATCGGAAGGCATGCCATGCTGCGCCCACAGTTCGGCAAGCAGCTGGTCAATCAGCTGACTACGGCTGCGCAACATGCGCAGCGCATCACCATCAGAAAGATAGTGCTCCCGGATGGCTTTCTGGCCGTCCAGCAGGCGGGTGCGGTATCCCGCGATGAGGTCGCGGTCATTCATGGCCAGGGGCTCAGGCGGCCAGGGCCGGCTGGGGGCGGCTGCCTGCAGACAGCGTCAATACCTCGAAACCGGCTTCGGTAACGAGGACAGTGTGCTCCCATTGGGCCGACAGGCTGCGGTCCTTGGTGACGATGGTCCAGCCATCCGGTAATTCACGGATCGCGGCCTTGCCGGCGTTGATCATCGGTTCGATGGTGAAGATCATGCCCGGTTCGAGCCTCGGCCCCGTGGCCGGCCGGCCGTAATGCAGGACCTGTGGGTCTTCGTGGAACTTGCGGCCGATGCCGTGGCCGCAGAATTCGCGGACGACCGAATAGCCGTTGGCTTCGGCGTGCTTCTGGATGGCAGCGCCGATGTCACCGAGGTGGCCGCCGGGGCGGACCTGGTTGATGCCGATCCACATGCACTCAAAGGTGATCTCGCACAGGCGCTTCGCCTGGATGGAGGCATCGCCGACCACAAACATGCGGCTGGTGTCACCGTGGAAGCCGTCCTTGATGACGGTGATGTCGAGATTGACGATATCCCCGTTCTTCAGCGCCTTGTCACCCGGGACGCCATGGCAGACCTGATGGTTGATAGAGGCACAGATCGATTTTGGGTAGGGCGTGTAGCCGGAGGGGGCGTAGTTCAGGGGGGCGGGAATGCAAGCCTGCTCGTTGACCATGTAGTCGTGGCAGAGGCGATCGAGCTCGCCGGTGGTGATGCCGGCCTTGACGAACGGGGCGATGTAGTCGAGGACTTCGGAGGCCAGGCGGCCGGCAACCCGCATTTTTTCGATTTCGTCGGGGGTTTTTATGCTGATGCTCATGTCGGGGGTATCGGAACGGCGGAAATGGCGTAGGAAAGGGACGAAGGATACAGGGTCGGGTCGGCGTTGGGCAATTGCGGCAATGGAAGGTTCTCGGTGCCCGAAAATCAGGAAGGCGATTGAATGCTGGGCGGATTAAATGCTATAATTCAAAAGATTTGCTGCCTTCTGTATTGCGCTTTCGGGCGTTTCCTGGCGGCAAATTCGAAGGCGTCGCCAATGGTGGCAACGTCAAATCCACACACCCGCCGTTTTAAGGGTGCTCCTTTACAGGGGCGGCAGTTGCGGCGGGTGGCGGTTTAACCCTTAAGGAGTTAGCAATGTCCGCAACCATGCGTCAAATGCTGGAGGCCGGTGTCCATTTCGGCCATCAGACCCGTTTCTGGAATCCGAAGATGGCGCCGTTCATCTTCGGTCATCGCAACAAGATCCACATCGTCAACCTCGAAAAGACGC
>DAORCC010000073.1:9755-10981 GCA_035345235.1 Azospira sp. | reverse complement strand
TGGAAGGTTAGCCGTACTGAACTTGTGACGAGATGTCATTTGCCAAAAAACCCATGACCAAACGACGAAATAAACCCTACGAATGCTAGAAAAATAATCAGCAATACAAGAAAAAGCTTACCAATGCCTTTGGCGCGTGCAATAGCTACGACAACCAATATGATTCCGAGCAGTGGGTGCAGCACGAATCCAATAAGCGCGGCAAAGATGAAGGTAATAAGTGGGGGAAAAGTGTTTTTCTGCTCTAGTTCTGGTGATGCCTCAGATGGTGTCGATTCCAATGCTCTCCCTTGTTCTTTACAGTATGGGCACGCTTGATTGATTGGCAGAGAAATACCGCAGTTCTTACACCTGTTTTCAAACGCGTCATGTGGTTCGGTAATGGACATGGGACGGCTAACTAGTAGTAGACGCCAAAAGTGGCAATTATTCCGGCGCCACTGGCAATTAAGCTGGAAAAGTGGACAGCAGGAAACGCTTTTCTTTTCAGGGATTGGCGCATGGAAGCTGTATAGCCGTGCAGTATTAAAATTCCGGCAAAATGGACACGTGCCGTTCTTAGGATAACGACATATCCGCGGTGATTGTATCTGCGCCATGCCGTAGCGCAAGGCTTAAATCACGCCGGCATCACGCAGCTTCTCGATCTGTTCGTCACTGAGGCCGCCGATCGTGCGGAGCACGCCTTCGGTGTCTTGTCCCAGCAGGGGCGGCGGGCTGCGGTAGGCCACGGGGGTGCGGCCGAGCTTGATCGGGTTGCCGACCAGCTTCACTTCGCCGGCGGTCGGGTGCGGCATCTTTACGACCATCTCGCGTGCGGCGAGCTGCGGCTCGGCGAATACTTCTTCGAGCTTGTTGATCGGCCCGCAGGGCACGTCGGCGGCTTCCAGCCGTTCCAGCCAGTGTTGCCTGGTCTGCGTTCTGGCGCGTGCCTCGATGGCGGCATCGAGTCCGGCGCGGTTGCGCACGCGGGCGGCGTTGGTGGCGAAGCGTTCGTCGTCGGCCATGCCCGGCAGGTCGAGCACTTCGCAGAAGCGGCGGAACTGGCTGTCGTTGCCGACCGCGACGATGAAGTGGCCGTCGCTGCTGGCGAGCACCTGATAGGGCGCGATGTTGGGGTGGGCGTTGCCCATGCGCCGGGGGCTGGTGCCGGAACAGAGGTAGTTGAGCGCGAGGTTGGCGAGGCTGGCGACCTGCGTGTCGAGCAGCGAGACGTCGATGTGCTG
>DAORCC010000073.1:0-9655 GCA_035345235.1 Azospira sp. | reverse complement strand
TTGCGAGCGACTCGTAGTCGAGGCCGTATTTCCTGAGGCCGCCGACCTTGTAGTTCTCGAGCACGACGTCGCACTTCATGGCGAGATCGCGCACGATCTTCTGCCCCTCGGGGTGTGCGAGGTCGAGCGTGACGCTTTCCTTGTTGCGGTTGATGGCGAGGTAGTAGGCAGCTTCGGTGGTGTCCCTGCCTTCGGCGTCCTTGAGGTAGGGCGGGCCCCAGGCGCGGGTTTCGTCGCCGCTGCCGGGGCGTTCGATCTTGATGACTTCAGCGCCGAGGTCGGCCAGCAGCTGGCTGCACCAGGGCCCGGCGAGGACGCGGGAAAGATCGAGGATGCGGAGGTGGGAAAGCGGGGCGGCGTCGGACATGGCGGGCAGGGTCGATGGCGAAGCCCCGATTTTGCCACCCGAACGTGAAATACTGCGTATGACCTTCGGCAGACGCAGGCGTAGAATCGCCTGAAAATCATATAAAGCAACGTCCTGGGCAGAGGGAAGCCATAACAATGACGAAGAAGATCGGGCGTTTCGACATCGTGCGCGAACTCGGGCGAGGCGCGCAGAGCGTGGTCTATCTCGCACGCGATCCGCACCTCGAGCGCGAGGTGGCGATCAAGACGCTGCACTTCACGCGTCCGGATCCCGAGCAGAACAAGGTGCTGCTGGCCGAGGCGCGCACCGTCAGCCAGATGCGGCATCCGAACATCGTGCCGATCTTCGAGGCCGGCGAGGAGGGGGGCGACCTCTACCTCGTCTTCGAGTTCGTGCCCGGCAAGAACCTCGGCGAATACCTGCGCGAGAGCGGTGCCCTGTCACCGGTACGGGCCATTTCGGTGATGCAGCCGGTGCTCGACGCGATCGCGCATGCGCATGCGCTGGGCGTGATCCACCGCGACCTGAAGCCGACCAACATCCTGATCAACGAGGACGGTTTTCCGCGCGTGATGGATTTCGGCATCGCCGCGCGGGTCGAGCAGGCGACGGCGGAAGGGGGCGACGGCGAGCGCCTGATGGGCACGCCGTCGTACATGGCGCCGGAATACGTGCTGCGGCAGGAAATCGGCGAGCGTACCGACGTCTTTGCCGCCGGCCTGATCTTCTACGAACTGCTGACCGGCCAGCGCGCGATCCAGGGCAACGACCTGTTCGCGCTGCTGCACCGGATCACCTCGACCGACATCCGGCTGCCGCCGGACAGCCAGCTCGACGAGCGGATCACGGCGATCCTCTACCGGGCCATCGCCCGCGATCCGGAGAGCCGCTACGCGACGGTGGCGCAGTTCCGCGAGGCGCTCGACGACTACCTCGACCCCGAGGAGGAAGCCGGTGCGGCCACTGCCGGTGGGCAGGGGACGATCGAGTTCCTGCTGCGGCGCATGCGCCACAAGAGCGATTTCCCGGCGCTGTCGGAGTCGGTCGGCGCCATCAACAAGATCGCGGCGTCGGACCGCGAGAGCATCGGCAAGCTGTCGAGCACCATCCTCAAGGACTTCGCGCTGACCAACAAGATCCTGAAACTGGTCAATTCAGCCTTCTACCGACAGGCCGGGGGCGGCAACATCAGCACTGTCTCGCGGGCGGTGATGGTGCTGGGCTTCGATGCGGTGCGCAACATCGCAATCACCGTGCTGCTCTTCGAGCACCTGCAGAACAAGGGTAACGCCAACCAGCTGAAGGATGAGTTCCTGCGCGCCAACTTCGCCGGCATCCTGGCCAAGGATGTCGGCATCCGCACCGCGCAGCGCGATGTCGAGCAGGCCTTCATCTGCTCGATGTTCTACAACCTCGGCCGCATGCTGGCGCAGTACTACTTCCCCGAGGAGGGCGAGGACATCCGCCGCCTGGTCGAGCAGAAGGGGATCAGCGAAGATCGCGCGGCCCACGAGGTGCTCGGCATTTCGTTCGAGGAGATGGGCGTCGGCATCGCGCAGCACTGGGGTTTCCCGCCGCTGATTGTTAACACGATGCGGCGCCTGGCGCCCGGTTCCGTGCGCAAGGGGGCGACCGGCGAGGAGCGCCTGCGCGTGCTTTCCGGCTTTTCCAACGAGCTGTGCAGCGTCATCGCGGCGGCGACGCCGGAGCAGCGGCAGAAGGAGATCCGGAAGGTGACGTCACGCTTCGCCGATAGCGTGACGCTGAGCGAGAAGGATCTGCAGGCGACGCTGGAGAAATCGATGACCGAAGTGGCGCAGTTCGCCAGCGTCATCCAGCTCAACCTGAAACAGACGCCGTTCGGGCGGCAATTGCGTTCGCTCAGCGGCAGCAAGCTGCAGGAGGCGGAGGTGTCGGCCGAGAAGGGCGGTGCTGCCGCTGCGGCCGGCGGCGATGTGCCGGTCGATACTGCGGGCGCGCTGGCCAGTTCGGCGCTGGTCGAGGCACCGGTCATGGCGTCGCTGGAAGGCACTTCCTCCGGCATTCGCCAGCCGGCGAACGTGGAGGCGATCCTCGCCGCCGGCATCCAGGACATCAGCAACTCGCTGGTGGAGGATTTCTCGCTCAACGACATGCTGCGCATCATTCTGGAGACGATGTTCCGCGCCAAGGGCTTCCGGCGTGTGATCCTGTGCATCAAGAACGCCAAGGCGAACACCATGCAGGGCCGCTTCGGCTTCGGGCCGGATGCGGCGGAAACCGCCAAGGCGTTCAACTTCCCGCTGTCGTTTACGCCGGACATCTTCCACGCGGCGATTTCAAAAGGCGTCGATCTGCTGATCAGCGACATCAACGATCCGAAGATTGCGTCGCGGGTGCCGGAGTGGTACCGGAAGTCGGTCAATGCCGGCACCTTCGTGCTGTTTCCGCTGAACATCAAGAACAACCCGGTGGCGCTGATCTACGCCGACATGGAGGATGCCGGCGCGATCGTGATTCCGGAGAAGGAACTGTCACTGTTCCGCACACTGCGCAACCAGGCGGTGCTGGCGATCAAGCAGTCGATGTAGACGCCGGCAGGGGCGCTGGCGAAAAAAAGGCCGGGGGATCCCCGGCCTTGTTACGTTGGTGTCGCCTACCAGAGCTTCCACCAGGGCTCAGGCCGGTTCAGGCCGCGCACGTAGTATTCGCTCTTCGGGTAGTTCTTGCGCATGACGCGCTCCGAGTCGTCGCGCAGGTCGGGCATGCCGAGCTGGTCATAGCCCTTGACCATGATGAACAGCGCTTCCTCGATCGCCGGCGCATCCTGGTAGGTCTTGACGGCGAACTGCGCGCGATTGACGGCGGCGAGGTAGGCGCCGCGCTTCATGTAGTAGCGGGCGACATGCACCTCGTGCGAGGCCAGTGCATTGACCAGATACTTCATGCGCAGGATGGCATCCGGCGTGTATTTGCTGTCCGGGAAGCGGCTGGCGAGCTCCTTGAACGCATCGAAGGCATCCTTGGCCGATTTCGGGTCGCGTTCGGTCGGGTCCTGCGCCGAGACGTGACCGAGCAGGCCGAGGTCCTCGTTGAAGTTGATCAGGCCCTTCAGGTAATAGACGTAATCGACGTTCGGGTGGTTCGGGTGCAGCTTGATGAAGCGGTCGCAGGCAGCGATGGCAGAGGCAGGCTCGTTGGCCTTCCAGTAAGCATAGGCGATCTCGACCTGAGCCTGCTGGGCGTAGCGGCCGTAGGGATAGCGCGCTTCGAGCTTCTCGAAGTACTTGACGGCGTTGTCGTACTGGCCGTCGTTGAGCGCTTCCTTGGCCGTCGTGTAGAGCTTGTTGGCCGACCAGCCGACCGTTTCGTCCTTCGGTTCGCCAAAAATGCCGCAGCCGCCAAGCAGGATGGCCGTGAGGAGCGAGACGATAACCGCTAAACTACGCATGATGAAGAATCCGGACAAGAAATCGAAAAATCCCCCTGCGCCGACACCGGCAAAGGCTTCCGAAACTGCAGAAGGGCGCGGCGATGATAGCACGCCGCTTGCCCTGACCGCACCCGCCGATTGCGGCGGTGCGCGCCTCGATCACGTGCTCGCCGGCCTGCTGCCGCAGCATTCGCGCAACCGCCTGCAGGGCTGGATTCGCGACGGGCGCGTGCAGGTAGGCGGTCTGCCGGTCAGCGAACCCAAGCACAAGCTGTGGGGCGGCGAAGCAATCCTGGTCGCAGAGGTGCCCGACGAGACGCTGGCGGCGGCCGTGGCTGAGGACATCCCGCTCGACATCGTCTACGAGGACGAGGCGCTGATCGTGATCGACAAGCCGGCCGGGCTGGTCGTGCATCCGGCTGCCGGCAACTGGAGCGGGACGCTGATGAATGCGCTGCTGCATCATGCCCCGCAACTCGCGTCAGTGCCGCGCGCCGGCATCGTGCATCGCCTTGACAAGGACACCTCGGGGCTCCTCGTCGTGGCCAAGACGCTGGCGGCGCAGACCGATCTGGTGCGGCAGTTGCAGGCGCGGACCGTGAAGCGCGAGTATCAGGCGCTGGCGCGCGGCGTCGTGGAGCGCAACAACGGAAGCGTCGATGCGCCGATCGGCCGGCACCCGACGCAGCGTACGAAAATGGCGGTCGTCATGGGCGGCAAGCCGGCGCGCACGCGCTACCGGGTCGTCGAGCGCTTCGGCAACTGCACGCTGATCGAATGTTCGCTGGAAACCGGGCGTACGCACCAGATCCGCGTTCATCTGGAATATATCGACCATCCCCTGGTCGGCGACCCTGTCTATGGCCGGCGGCTGAACCGTGTCCCGCGCGGGCCGGCGTTCGACCGCCAGTTCCTGCATGCGCGGAAGCTGGGTCTCGTGCACCCCCTGACCGGCAAGTCGATGCTGTGGAAATCGCCGTTGCCCGACGACATGGAGGAACTGCTCGAACAGTTGCGCCTCGATGCGGCGATGGAAGCCGATGCGCGGCTCGACGACGATTTCGACGATGACGATCATGAGGTCGAGCTGATCTACGCCTACGGCGACGGCGATGACGACTGAGCCGGTGGGCGAGTCCCGCTGGTTCGAGCCCGACTGGCCCTTGCCGCCCGGGGTGCGGGCCTTGCAGACGACGCGCTGCGGCGGCGTCAGCAGTGGCCCCTGGTCGGGCTTCAACCTCGGCGATCACGTCGGTGACGATCCCGCGGCGGTCGCTGCAAATCGGGCGGCGCTGGCGGGATACATCGGCTGCAATCCGCGCTGGCTGCGCCAGGTGCATGGCACGGCGGTCTGCGACCTCGATCGCTGCGCCGCTGAGGTACGGGAGGCCGATGCTGCCCTTGCACGCCAGGTCGGGCAGGTTTGCGTGGTGATGACGGCGGATTGCCTGCCGGTGCTGCTCTGTGCCGATGATGGTTCTGTCGTCGGCGCGGTCCATGCCGGCTGGCGCGGTCTGCTGGCGGGCGTGATCGAGGCCGCGATCCGCGAAATGGCGGTACCGGGCAGGCACATTCTCGCCTGGCTCGGGCCGGCGATCGGGCCGGCGGCCTTCGAGGTCGGTGATGAAGTGCGTGCCGCGTTCGTGGCGGCCGATGCTGCGGCGGCCCCGTGCTTCCGCCCGTCACCCGGGGGACGCTGGCTGGCAGATCTTTACGGGCTTGCCCGCCTGCGCCTGGCGGGCAGCGGGGTCCTGAACCTTGCCGGTGGCGACGAGTGCACGCTCCGCGATGCGGCGCGCTTCTATTCCTATCGCCGCGATGGCGTCACCGGCCGCATGGCGACCCTGATCTGGAAGGCTGGCGGTGCGGGCGAAAGCAGTTAGCTGCGGCTAATCCGGCTTGCCTTCATCCCGGCTGGCCGCGGATTCGGCCTGCGCCTGACGTCGGCGGCGCGCCGGCGTACCCAGCAGCCATAGCAGCAACAGGCAGGGCAGGAGGCCATAGAAGACGAAACTGAGAATCCCGGCGACGATGTTCTGCTCGCTGATCGCCATCATCAGTGCGACCCAGAGCCAGCCGATGGCAATGATGTACATCCGGGCATTATAGTCGTACTACCGATGGCGCCGGCCGCGGCGCCGCGGCCCGTTGCGGGCGCCGTTGACAGCCCCCATGGTGCGATGCAGAATCGTCAGCACAACGATATGGCATGCCGGGCCGGTTTTCCTGCCCCGGCAGATGCTCCCCTCAGGATTCCGCAACGATGTCCCAGCCGAACGATCCCTTCAATCCTGCGATGCAGCAGTTCGCCCAGCTTGGCCAGGCGATGGCGCAGCAGTTCTTCACCTTCCTTGGCTCGCAGCAGGGCCAGCATCCGCTGGGCGGTGCGCCGATCCAGATCGGCACGCCGGAACCGGCGAAGCTGACGGCGTTGCAGCAGGAGTTCCTGCAGCAGCAGACCCTGCTGTGGAATGCGATGCTGGCGCGCGGCAAGCCTGGCAGCGAGGCCGCGGCAAGCTTTGCGGTACAGGCCGAACCCGGTGACCGCCGTTTTTCGGCGCCGGAATGGAAGCAGAGTCCGATCTTCGATTACATCCACCAGAGTTACCTGCTCAATGCCCGCTATCTGAAGGATCTCGTGGAAATCGCGCCGGTCGAGGATGACAAGGCGAAGAACAGGCTGCGCTTCCTGGCGCGCCAGTACCTCGACGCCGTTGCACCGTCGAATTTCGCGGCGACCAATCCCGAGTTCATCAAGCTGGCCGTCGAAACGAAAGGCCAGAGCATCACCGATGGCATCAACAACCTGATCAAGGATTTCGAGAAGGGCCGCATCTCGATGACCGACGATACGGCGTTCGAGGTCGGCAGGAACCTGGCGACCACCGAAGGCGCCGTGGTCTATGAGAACGAGTTGATCCAGCTGATCCAGTACTCGCCGCTCGGCAAGACCGTCGCGAAGCGGCCGCTGGTGATCGTGCCGCCCTGCATCAACAAGTTCTACATCCTCGACCTGCAGGCCGAGAACTCGTTCGTCCGTTATGCGGTGGAGCAGGGCAATACCGTCTTCCTCGTCTCGTGGCGCAACGTCAAGGCCGAGCAGGGCCGGCTGGGCTGGAACGATTACCTGGAAATGGGGCCGCTCGACGCGCTGCGCGTCGTCCGCGAGATCACCGGTGAGGACAAGGTCAATGCCCTCGGCTTCTGCGTCGGCGGCACGATTCTTTCGAGCGCGCTGGCGGTGCTGGCGGCGCGTGGCGAAGACTGGGTCGCCAGCCTGACGCTGCTGACCACGCTGCTCGATTTCTCGGACACGGGCGAGATCGGCCTCCTCATCGACGAGCACAGCTGTGCGATGCGTGACGCCACGATCGGCAAGGGCGGCCTGCTTACCGGGCGCGAGCTGTCGTCGACCTTCTCGGCACTGCGGGCCAACGACCTGATCTGGAACTATGTCGCCGGCAACTACCTGAAAGGCCAGAAGCCCCAGGCCTTCGATCTGCTTTACTGGAATTCCGACTCGACCAACCTCGCCGGTCCGTTTGCCGCGTGGTACATGCGCAACCTGTATCTCGACAACAGCCTGTGCATTCCGGGCAAGCTCGAGATGTGCGGCGTGAAGGTCGATCTCGGCAAGGTGAAGATGCCGAACTACCTGCTGGCAGCGCGCGAGGACCATATCGTGCCGTGGCAGACCGCATACCTGAGCACACGCGTGCTCGGTGGCGACTCGCGTTTCGTACTCGGCGCCAGCGGACACATCGCCGGCGTGATCAATCCGGCCTCGAAGAACAAGCGCAGCTACTGGGTCAATGACGATTCGAAGTCCGATGCCGAAGCCTGGCTGGCGGCATCGGAGGAGAAGAAGGGGAGCTGGTGGTCCGACTGGTCCGCCTGGCTGAAGCAGCATGCAGACGGTGACTGTCCTGCGCGGGCCAAGCTCGGCGGCGGCAGATACAAGCAAATCGAGCCGGCACCGGGCCGTTATGTAAAAGAGAAGGCGTAACAGGGAGAAGGACGCCGAAGTGCAGGCGGTGGGTTCTTCCAGGATTCCTCAACAGGCAGATCTCATATAGAGAAGGAGAAGAACATGCCAAGAGTTGCACTCGTTACCGGGGGTATGGGCGGTTTGGGCGAAGCCATCTGCATCAAGCTGGCGGCCCTGGGCTACAAGGTGGTGACCACGCATTCACCGGGCAATGCCAAGGCGAAGGAATGGCTGGCCTCGATGAACAACATGGGCTACGGCTTCAGGGCCTACCCGTGCGACGTTGCCGATTTCGACTCGTGCAAGGAATGCGTCGAGACGGTGACCAAGGAAGTCGGCCCGGTCGATGTGCTGGTCAACAACGCCGGCATCACCCGCGACATGACCTTCAAGAAGATGACGAAGGCCGATTGGGATGCCGTGGTCAGCACCAACCTCGATTCGGTGTTCAACATGACCAAGCAGGTCATGGATGGCATGGTCGAGCGCAAGTGGGGCCGCGTCATCAACGTCTCGTCGGTGAACGGCCAGAAGGGTGCCTTCGGCCAGACCAACTACTCGGCGGCCAAGGCCGGCATGCACGGCTTCACCAAGGCGCTGGCGCTTGAAGTCGCCCGGGCCGGCGTGACGGTGAACACGATCTCGCCGGGCTACATCGGCACCAAGATGGTCATGGCGATCCCGCAGGAGATCCTCGATTCGAAGATCCTGCCGCAGATTCCGGTGTCGCGCCTCGGCAAGCCGGAAGAGATCGCCGGTCTGGTGGCCTACCTGTCGTCGGACGAAGCCGCGTTCGTGACCGGTGCCAACATTTCGATCAACGGCGGTCAGCACATGTTCTGACCGCTCGGAGAGCAGAGCAGCACTTTTATCAACAGCAGCAGAGGGAAACAGAAAATGACGCAAAGAATCGCACTCGTTACCGGCGCCATGGGTGGTCTTGGCACCGCCATTTGTCAGGAACTGGCCAAGGCCGGTCACAAGGTGGTTGCCGCCTATCATCCGCAGTTCGACAACAAGGACGAGTGGCTGAAAGAGCAGGAAGCTGCCGGCTTCAAGGACTTCATCCCGGTTGCCGGTGACGTTGCCGACCTCGCCTCGGTGCAGGCCATGGTGGCTGAAGCCGAAGCCAAGGCCGGCCCGATCGACATCCTGGTGAACAACGCCGGCATCACGCGCGACAAGATGTTCGCCAAGATGGAACGCGACCAGTGGGATGCCGTCATCGCCACCAACCTGACCAGCCTGTTCAACCTGACCAAGCAGGTCTCGTCGAAGATGGCCGAGCGTGGCTGGGGCCGCATCATCAACATCTCGTCGGTGAACGGCGTCAAGGGCCAGATGGGCCAGACCAACTACTCGGCCGCCAAGGCCGGTGTCATCGGCTTCACCAAGGCCCTGGCCGCTGAACTGGCTGCCAAGGGCGTGACGGTCAACGCCATCGCCCCAGGCTATGTCGCCACCAAGATGGTCATGGCCATCCGTGAAGACGTGCTCAAGGGCATCGTTGATTCCGTGCCGATGAAGCGTCTCGCCAAGCCGGAAGAAATCGGCTACGCCTGCGCCTTCCTGGCCAACGAGTTGTCCGGCTTCACCACCGGCGCCACGCTCAACATCAACGGCGGCCTGTACTACCAGTAAGCCGCAACATCGAAAAACGGCCCCGGAAGGGGCCGTTTTTTTGTACTGAGGTATAATTTTGCTTTGCAGCATTTGATGACACCCGAGGCGACAGAGAACACCCGGGCAGCACACCACAAACTGGAGGAAGACCTGTAATGTCGGAGCAACCGCGACTGATCAAGAAGTACCCGAACCGCCGTCTTTATGACACCAAGACCAGCGCCTACATCACGCTCAGCGATGTGAAGGATCTCGTGCTGGC
>DAORCC010000072.1:0-11034 GCA_035345235.1 Azospira sp. | reverse complement strand
GCCTTCAAGGACATGGCCATGCAGCTGCTCGGCAACCTGTTCGAGTACGTGCTGGCAAAACGCGGCGAAGAGATCAACATCCTCGGCGCCACCTCGGGCGACACCGGTTCGGCGGCCGAATACGCGATGCGCGGCAAGAAGGGCGTGCGCGTCTTCATGCTATCGCCGCACGGCCGCATGTCGGCCTTCCAGCGTGCCCAGATGTATTCGCTGCAGGACGAGAACATCTACAACATCGCGGTCACCGGCATGTTCGATGACGCGCAGGACATCGTGAAGGCCGTCTCCAACGACCATGCCTTCAAGGCCAGGTACAAGATCGGTGCCGTCAATTCGATCAACTGGGGCCGCGTCGCGGCGCAGATCGTCTACTACTTCAAGGGCTACTTCGCCGCCACGCAGTCGAATGACGAGCAGGTCGCCTTCTGCGTGCCCTCGGGCAACTTCGGCAACATCTGCGCCGGCCACATCGCGCGCATGATGGGCCTGCCGGTGGCCAAGCTGATCCTGGCCACCAACGAGAACGATGTGCTCGACGAGTTCTTCCGCACCGGCGTCTATCGTCCGCGCGGCACCGCCGAAACGCACACCACCTCGTCGCCGTCGATGGATATCTCCAAGGCCTCGAACTTCGAACGCTTCGTCTTCGACCTCGTCGGTCGTGACGGCGCCAAGGTACGCGAGCTGTGGGCGAAGGTCGATGCCGGTTCGAGCTTCGACATTTCCGGTACCCCGTTCTTCGCCAAACTGCCGGAGTTCGGTTTCGTCTCAGGTAGCAATAGCCACGCCGGCCGTCTTGCCACGATCCGCCTCTGCTTCGAGAAGTACGGCACGATGATCGACACGCACACTGCCGATGGCCTCAAGGTGGCGCTGGAACAGCGCCCGGCAGACGTGCCGGTGCTGGTGCTGGAAACGGCACTGCCGGCGAAGTTCGAGGAAACCATCCGGGAGGCACTCAACCGTGCGCCGGAACGGCCTACCAAGCTGGAGGGCATCGAGAGCCTGCCGCAGCGCGTGGACGTGATGGCGCCGGAGGTGGCAGCAGTGAAACAGTATCTGGTGGAACGCATCCCGGCCTGAGCGCTGGGGGGAAACAGAAGGGGCGCCGCAGCGCCCCTTTTTGTTTGTCTGGCGACCAGTGTCGCTAGAGATAGATCACGGCCGGAAAAACGGCGACGGCAAGCGCGAGCACCAGCCACTCCAGATTATGCCGGGCGAGGAAACCGGTGAAATGCAGCACCAGGATGGCGATTGCAACCACGTAGAAAAGTGCGAAAAGCATCGTAATCTCTCTCTGGGCGGGTTATGACTTTTCGCCAATTATAGCGGCAAGCGGTTGCCGTGGAACCGCTTTTTCTCCCGCATCACACGGCGAAGCGCATCGACAGGTCCAGTGCGCGGACGTCCTTGGTGAGGCCTCCGATCGAGATGCGGTCCACGCCGGTTTCGGCAATGGCGCGCAGCGTCTCGAGGCTGATGCCGCCGGAAGCCTCGGTGATGGCGCGGCCTTCGGCCATGCGGCAGGCCTCGCGCATGTCGGCCAGGCTCATGTTGTCGAGCAGCACCATCTTCGCGCCGGCCGACAGGGCCTCCTGCAGTTCGGCCAGCGACTCCACCTCGATCTGGATGAACTTGCAGCCCGGCCCGGCGGCCGCCTGCGCCGCCGCCAGTGCCTGCGGGATGCCGCCGGCGGCCATGATGTGGTTCTCCTTGATCAGGATCGCGTCGTAGAGGCCGATGCGGTGGTTGTCGCCGCCGCCGCATTTCACCGCGTATTTCTGCGCGAGCCGCAGGCCCGGAATCGTCTTGCGCGTGTCGACCACGACGGCCTTCGTGCCGGCGACCACGTCGGCATACTGGCGTGCCTTGGTGGCGACGCCCGAAAGCAGCTGCAGGAAATTCAGCCCGCTGCGCTCGGCGGAGAGCAGGGCGCGCGCGCTGCCCTCGATCTCGCAGAGCAGCTGGTCCCTGGCGACGCGGTCGCCATCGTGGGCCTTCCAGGAAAGCTTCACGGCAGGATCAAGGCAGCGGAACACGCGGTCGAACCAGGCCGTCCCGCAGAGCACGGCATCCTCGCGCGAGATCACGGTCGCGCGGCCGATCCGGTCGGCGGGAATGAGGCTGGCAGTGAGGTCGCCGGTGCCGATGTCCTCGGCCAGCGCGGCGCTGACGTTGCGTTCGATTTCCTCGGCCGGGGGCTGGGATGCTGCAAAAACCATCGCGTTTCTCCTATGATGGTCGAAATTCTAGCATCGAGGGGGATGCGGCCATGCTCAACGTCCTGTACGTCAGCCTCGGAGTCCTCATCGCGCTGGCGCTCGCCGGCACGCTCATCTACTGGTACATCCAGGACATCACGCAGAAGAAGCATGCGGTGCTCAGGAACTTCCCGATCATCGGGCACCTGCGCTACTTCTTCGAAAACCTCGGCGAATACTTCCGGCAGTACTTCTTCCTCGGCGACCGCGAGGAGATGCCGTTCAACCGCGCCACCCGCGGCTGGGTCTATCGGCTGGCAAAGAACGAGGGCGGCATCCTCGGCTTCGGCTCCACCTACAACATTCACGAGGCCGGCGCGCTCATCTTCGTCAATGCACCGTTCCCGGTACTCGAAGAGGAGCGCGAACCGACACCGCCACTCATCATCGGCGACGGCCACTGCGACAAGCCCTTCGCCGGCCGTTCACTGATCAACGTTTCCGGCATGAGCTACGGCGCCATCTCGAAGCCCGCCGTACAGGCGCTCTCGCGCGGTGCCGCCAAGGCCGGCTGCTGGATGGATACCGGCGAGGGGGGGCTCTCGCCCTATCACCTCGAGGGCGGCTGCGACCTCATCTTCCAGATCGGCACCGCCAAGTACGGCGTGCGCGACGACCAGGGGCGTCTCTCGCCCGAGAAGCTGCGCGAGGTCGCTGCGCACGACACGGTGCGCGCCTTCGAGATCAAGCTCTCGCAGGGCGCCAAGCCGGGCAAGGGCGGCGTGCTCCCCGCCGGCAAGGTGACCGAGGAAATCGCGCGCATCCGCGGCATCCCGCTGGGGCAGGATTCGCTGTCGCCGAACCGCCACCGCGACATCTCCAACATGATCGAGCTGCTCGACATGGTCGAGCGCGTCCGCGACATCACCGGCAAACCGGTGGGCATCAAGACGGCGATTGGCGGCTGGCAGTTCATGAACGAACTGGCCGAGGAAGTGAACCGGCGCGGTCTGCACGTGGCGCCCGACTTCCTCGCCATCGACGGCGGCGAGGGTGGCAGCGGCGCGGCACCGCAGGCGCTGGCCGACCACATGGCGCTCTCCATCGACGAGGCGCTGCCGAGGGTGGTCGATTCTCTGATCGAATCCGGCCTGCGCCAGCGCGTGCGCCTGATCGCCGCCGGCAAGCTGCTGACCCCGGCGCGCGTCGCGTGGGCGCTGGCCACCGGTGCCGACTTCGTGAATACCGCGCGCGGCTTCATGTTCTCGCTCGGCTGCATCCAGGCCCTGCGCTGCCACAGCAACACCTGCCCGACCGGCATCACGACGCACAACCCGCGCCTGCAGCGCGGCCTCGATGTGGCCGACAAGGCCGAGCGTGTTGCCGCCTACTGCGCCAACATGAACAAGGAAATCGACATGATCGCCCACTCCTGTGGGCTGAAGCACGCCCGCGAGTTCCGCCGCGAGCATGTGCGCATCGTGCAGGCCTCCGGACAGAGCATCGCGCTCAATGTGCTCTACCCGTATCCGGCGGTGCCGCCGCGGGAGGGGCTGATTTCGGTGTAGAACACGGCGCTACGTCTCGCGCGTCGTCGATGGCGTTGAAAACTTCCGTGGAGTAGCATTGCCGAAAGAGATTAAGGAGATTGCGCCATGATCAATTCCCGACTTGAAGATATCGAAGCAGCCGCGTTGCAACTCGCGGCCGGCGAGCGCGCCAAGCTGGCGGAGCGACTGTTGGTGAGTCTGGAAGAGGACGATGAAATCCTCGCCGTTTGGGTAGATGAGGCAGAAAAGCGGGCCGATGCATTCGAACGTGGAGAAGCGGAGGCTTTTGACTTCGAAGAGGCCATCGCCCAGGTCCGAACCCGGATCGCCAATCGCAAGGTGGCATGAAGGTCACGCTGCTCGACGCGGCTTTGGCCGAACTGGGCGCTGCCGCCGAATATTACGCAGAACATGCGAACGAACGCGTTGCCGAAGCATTCCTGCAGGATGTGCTACATGCGCGCCAGCGTTTGATGGAGCAACCGGAAATCGGAACACCCATTTCGAAACGGCTACGAATGCTGACCCTCAGGCATTTTCCCTATTCGCTGATTTACCGGTTCTCAGCAGATTCAGTCGTCATTCACGCTGTTGCCCACCAGCGTCGTCGGCCGGGGTATTGGGCCAAACGTCGCTGATGGTTAAGTGTTAACGTACGATCGGTTGCTTCAAGCGTAGCGTTGCCTTGAACCTGTTCTACCCGTCGCGACGCTGTTCGGAGGGCTTCTGTTTCAGTGTAAGCGCCGGCACTACTTCGGCAGCGTATTCAGCGCGTAGCCGGTGCTGCGCCCGCCGCCCTCGGTCTTGCGCATCACCCCCTGTGCCAGCAGGTCATTGATGTCCCGCAGCGCCGTATCCGGTGAGCACTTTGCGATACTGGCCCATTTGCTGCTCGTGAGCTTCCCGTCGAAACCGTCGAGCAGCCGGTTCAGCAGTTTTACCTGCCGCTCGTTCAAGGGCAGCGATGCCCAGCAGTGCCAGAAGCGCGCCTTGGTCAGCACTGCGTCAAGCGTGTGCTGTGCCTGATCGACGGCGCGATGCAGCGACTCCAGGAACCACATCAGCCAGTCCGTGACATCCATTCCGCCCTTCTGGGTTGTTTCCAGAATGTCGTAGTAGGCCTTGCGTTCACGCTGGATCTGGGCTGACAGGCTGTAGAAGCGTTGCGGGCTGCCGTCCGCGCGTGCCAGCAGCATATCGCCGATGGCGCGGGCGATACGGCCGTTACCGTCGTCGAACGGGTGCAGCGTGACGAACCACAGGTGCCCCAGCGCGGCCTTGATCAGCGGCGGGGTGGCGTCAGGCGTGTTGATCCAGTCGAAGAAACGCGCCGCCTCGGCCGCCAAGCGGTCTGCCGGCGGCGCTTCGAAATGCACGCGCCGGCGCCCGACCGACCCGGACACGACCTGCATCGGCCCGCCGGCATCATCGCGCCAGGCGCCGACCCGGATTCTGGCCAAACCGGCATACCCGGTGGGGAACAACGCACCATGCCAGCCGAACAGCCGCTCCGGTGTCAGCGGTCCCTCGCAATTCAGCGTCGCGTCGAGCACCATCTCGACGACGCCTTCCGCGTTTTGATCGACGGGGGCCAATGCGCCGATGTCGACGCCCAGGCGGCGGGCAATCGACGAGCGGACGGATTCGGCGTTAAGGCGCTCCCCTTCGATCTCGCTCGTCTTCAGCACTTCCTCGGTCAGCGTCGTGAGGCTGGCCTGGTCGCGCAGCGCCATGCCGACATCTGCCAGCCGCCCGATCAGCAGCCCCTGCGCACGGCTGACTTCGGCCATCGGGCCGGCCAATGCGGCCAGATCGAACTGCCAGCGCGGCCACTCGTTCGCCTGCCAGATATAGATGTAATCACCGCTTATCATGCGGCGATTATGGGCATGATTCTCCGCAGGTGCAAGCTATTTGCCGCAAAAAATCCGGAGATTGGTTGCTCGTTTCAACGAGGGTGCATCCTGAAAGCGGGTACGCCGATCGATTGCATCTGCCCGCACGGCAAGCACAGGATCGTGATTCAAATGGCGGGGAATCATTGCATTGCAATGAATCAAAAGCATTTCATGGATTTCTTATTAAGACCAAGGTCATATTGACCGGGGTGTCACCCGCCGGTACAGTCGCGCCTTCCCAATAACAAGAAACAAACAAGACACAAATGTCACCACAGGAGGAGGTGGGGCGCCAGGAGGTCCTATGGCTTCTGGGCAGCCTCAGCGCGTTCTATCGCCTGCCGTTCGATGCTTCGCTCGTCGCGCAGGAATTCCCGCCACCGTACACGCTGGCCACCTTTCACGAAGCCGCCCGCAGCCTCGGCCTGAAAACCGGTGCCGCGCCGCTGCCTGAAGACTGGCGCAAACTGCCCTTGCCGGCCATCGGCTTCCTGCGCCTGCAGCCGCAGCACCCTGACGCTCCCGATCTTCAGATCACCGATCTGCCCGCGGATGTCGACACACCGCTTCGCGAGAGGATCGGCGAGTTGGCCGGCACACCCGCAGAGGCTAGGCTGGAAACCCCTCCCAGCGATCAACCCCCCGCGCCCTCATCCTCCGGCACCCCCATCCTCATCCTCAAGGCCGACGCCGAAACGCTGCTCTACTTCCGCACCGGCAGCCAGACCCCCGAAACCCTCCCCATTGCCGAAGCCGCCGCCTGGCTGGCCCCCGAACTGATCCTCGTTGCCAAGGAGAGCAAGGCAGCAGGCGAAGAAGACATCGCCGGCTTCGCCACCGAGAAGAAGGAATTCGGCTTCAGCTGGTTCATCCCCGAACTCCTCAAGCACAAGTCGATCTGGCGCGACGTCCTCGTCGCCAGCCTCGCCATCCAGCTTGTTGGCCTCGCGACCCCGCTCTTTACCCAGGTCATCATCGACAAGGTCGTCGTGCACCAGACCCACAGCACCCTCATCGTGCTCGGCGTGGCGCTGGTGATGTTCATGCTCTTCACCAGCGGCATGACCTGGCTGCGCCAGTACCTCGTGCTGCACACCGGCAACCGCATCGACGCCGTGCTCGGCAGCCAGGTCTTCAGGCACCTCCTCCGGTTGCCGCTGCCGTACTTCGAGCAGCGCCCCACCGGCACCCTCGTTGCCCGCCTGCAGGGGGTAGAAACCATCCGCGAGTTCGTGTCTGGCGCCGCCGTTACGCTCATCCTCGACCTTCCCTTCCTGCTCATCTTCCTCGCCGTGATGTTCGCCTACAGCTGGCAGCTCTCGCTGATCGCCGTCGGCCTCCTGGGCGCCATCGCTTTCATCAGCTTCCTCGTCGCGCCCCTGTTCCGGGAGAAGCTCAACCAGCAATTCATGCTCGGCGCCCGCAACCAGGCCTTCCTCACCGAATACGTCTCCGGCATGGCCACGGTGAAGTCGCTGCAGATGGAGCCGGATATCGACAGGAAATACGGCGACTACCTCGCCCAGTACCTCGCCGCCGGCTTCTCCACCAAGCAGGTGGGCAACACCTACAACGTCATCGCCAACGGGCTGGAACAGGTGATGACGCTGGCCATCCTCATCGTCGGTGCCCTGCTGGTGATGCAGAACCAGGGCTTCACGGTCGGCATGCTGGTCGCCTTCCAGATGTTTGCCGGGCGGATGAGCCAGCCGCTCCTGCGACTGGTCGGGCTGTGGCAGGAATTCCAGCAGGCCAGCATCGCCGTCAAGCGCCTCGGCGACATCCTCGACATGCCGCAGGAGCCGCATACGCTCACCCCGCATCGCGAGCAGGCCGGCAAGGGCCTGCTCACCATCGACAACCTCGCCTTCCGCTACTCTGAACATCACCCCTGGCTCTACAAACAGCTCGAACTCGCCTTCAAGCCCGGCCACCTCACCGTGGTCATGGGCCCATCGGGCTGCGGCAAGAGCACGCTGGCGAAACTCATGCTCGGCTTCTACCAGCCAACAGAGGGTCATATCGCGCTCGACGGCAAGGACATCCGCCATCTCGCCGCCAACGAACTGCGGGCCACCTTCGGCGTCGTGCCGCAGGAGACGGTGCTCTTCGCCGGCACCCTCTACGACAACCTGGTGATGGCGCACCCGCATGCCAGCTTCGAGGAGGTGATCCTCGCCTGCAAGGCGGCCGAGATTCACGAGGTGATCGAGAAACTGCCGAACGGGTATCAGACGGAAATTGGGGAGCGGGGGACGGGGTTATCGGGTGGGCAGCGGCAGCGGATCGCCATTGCCCGGGCATTGCTCAAGCGGCCGAAGATTCTGATCTTCGATGAGGCGGTGTCGAATCTCGACAGCCAAACGGCGGAGCATTTCGCCAGGACGATCAACCGGCTGAAGGGAAAGGTGACGATGATTTTTATCACGCATCAGATTCCGAGAGGGTTGGCGGTGGATGAGGTGTTTAGTTTTGGGAGCGATAAGCACACTACGCGGATGGAAGTGGTGGAGGAGGATAGGAAATGAAAAATCAAATGAAGCTGATCCTTTTAGTGGGCTCTTTAAGTGGGCTGTGGCGAGGAAGAGCAATACACGGCGCCAAATGCCAACGATATGTATGAATGCCATATAGCGATGGCTGTGACTCGCAAATTATCAGAACTATCAGCATGGAGGGAGGCGGTATGAACAGCTTGATGATTACCCCCATCGGCATCGGCATCATCGGTATCTATTCAGCCGTCGTCGGCGTAGCGCTCCTGTGGCCGTTGTTTCGCCTATTGCGGAATAGCCGCTGGAAGCTGTGGGTCGTATCGATTGTCGGCCTGCCCGTTCTTGCCGCCCCTTGGGCGGAGGAAGCCTGGATTGCCTGGCATTTCAATGAGGCCTGCAAGGACGCCGGGGTAACGGTGTTTCGACAGGTGGAGGTGGATGGCTATGCCGATGGCACCGGCCAGTACGACCGCAAGTCAATCAAAACAGGCCCCTTGTTCAACGACGGCTCCACACGTCAGCTTGATTTCGAGAAAGCCGGCTACCGGTATTACGAGGACTTACTCAAGGATGGCGGCGCACGGCACCTCGAACGCGAAGAGGGACAGATGATGGTTACCATTCTTGATCACCCTCAGGCGCGTTATCACTACAAGTTCCTTGATCCTCGACAAGAGATACCGATTGGCAGACGGCTCAAGAAATTTGGAGATCAAGTAATCGACAGCGAAACCAACGAAGTACTTGGCAGCGATACGAGATTCGTCCGCTATCCGAATCTTGCCGAAACCCTCTGGTTACAGTACTTCGGCCCAGCTGCCTTGAGTTGCAGCGGCCCGCTAGACGCGCCCGAGAAGCAGAAGCGTACGGGCTTGATTTACGACTACGTCCTGAAGTCAACGAAATCACATTGATGAGAATATGTCCATGAATATTATCGAATACTACGAGTATGCGAAGCTGGCCGCTGCAGCCTATGTCAACATGGATGCCTTCCCTGCGGGTTTCACCGAAGCACAATTTGCTATCGAGGCGAATAAAGAACCAGCGCCAAGAGTCCCCCTCGCCGTTGCCAAACAGACTTTCGATAGCGGTTCGAGCGAAGCGGCTGGTCAGCCCGTTTGGACTATCCCCTCCGGCGGCTACCACGGCAACGACGCCTCCGGTTTCGCTGCAACGCTTTTCCAGCGCGGCTCCGAGAAAGTTCTTGCCATTCGTGGGACCGAACCCAACTCACTCGATAACACCTACACCGACCTGATCAAAGCCGATCTTCAGGAACTCGGTGAATACGGCATGGCCATTTCGCAGGCGGTCAGCCTCTACAACTATATCCAATGCCTGAGGGCACCCAGCGCGAAAAGCGACGTGGTGCAACTGCAACTTCACGCTCGTCTGATTCCGCCCACCCCGGCCGAATGTTCCGGCGATTACGTCACCGCCCCGGGCGTCCCACCCAAGTTCATCTGGGTTACCAAGACATATACCGGCAAAGGCTTGGGTGAACTGATCAAATACGGCGACAACCTGACGCTGACCGGTCATTCCCTCGGGGGGCATCTTGCCGCTATAGGTGCCCGCTTGTTTCCAACCCTGTTTGCCAACGGGGCGGTCACTTTCAATGCGCCGGGATATGACCCGGTCGCAGGGCTGTCGAATCTCTTTCCCAATATTCCAATGCCGACCTCGGGCAAGCAGCTGACCGACAAATTCATTAACACCCTATTTGCTCCCTACCTCGAAGACGCTCCGGCCGGTAACTTTGCCGGCCGGGTAACTACCGTTGAAAGTGAAGACGCCATTCCCGGCGACGACTTCGACGGCGTTTCCGGGAACGGTACCGGCACTCCATTCAGTCCGGAAATATATGTCACGACGGAGAAGGTTTCCCATGACATCGGCCACCTGATGGATGGACTCGCGATTCAGGCACTTATGGCTCGCATGAACAGCACACTCGATACGTCTCAGACGGGCAGGATTGTCGAGGCTGCCAGCGTTTCAAGTGGAGAGAGCTACGAAATCCTTCTGGAAAAACTGAATCTGGCGATTACCGGCCAAGCCATTACTGTGCAGCTTACCGAGCCATCGATTTTGATGATTAACGGCGGGACAATTGAAGCCCGCCGCGATTACTACGAAAAACTTGTCGACCTTGAGAAAATAGTCAGGGCAAACACCAGCCTTCGCTTCGAAAGCGTTGTTGAGAAATCGCCTGATGCCCTCGTCAATCTCGCCAAAAATGGCGACCTCGATGCACTCGCCTACCGCTACGCCCTCAAGGCACTCAACCCCTTCGCCATCCTCGGCGCCGACTACACGCAGCACAACCAGAACGGTGCTCTTGAGCTCTACAACCCCGACACCGGCCAAGGCGAACTAACCGACGCCTATCTCGCCGACCGCGCCGCCTTCCTCGCCGGCGTGATCGAAGCCAACCTCGCTGACACCGGAACGGGCAAGAACCTGCGTGCTGATACTGGCGGCGACCCGATCTATTTCGAGGACCAAGCCAGCGGCATTACCCTGCAGACACAGAATAGCGGTTCCGGGCAAGGGACGAGTGGCCCCAGTTATCGCTTCGGCGGCGACGGCAACGACACCATTTTCGGCCATGCCGAAGCCGACCACCTTTACGGCGGCGCCGGCATGGATCGCATCGACGGCGCCAAAGGCAACGACTACATCGAGGGCAACGCCGGCTCGGACATCCTCAGCGGCGGCGAAGGCAAAGACACCCTCCTAGGTGGCGAGGGCAACGACATCCTCGAAGGCGGCAAGGACAATGACATCCTAAGGGGTGGTAAGGATGTCGACACCTACAAATACACCAGTGGCGACGGCTGGGACACCATCGAAGACAGCGACGGCCAGGGCCGCATCGAATACG
>DAORCC010000071.1:0-11128 GCA_035345235.1 Azospira sp. | reverse complement strand
GCCTGCGCCAGCGTCACGCGCAGCGGCGATTCGGCATCACGCAGGTGAGCGGCCAGCAACTCGGCCTCAACCGCTTCCTTGCGCACGGCGACAATCCGCCCGGCATACTCGCAGCCGCTGCCATCGAAAAGCATGACCCCATCGCCCGGCACCAGGCGCAGGACGCGCGCCGCGTGTCGCGCTGCGCCTTCCGGCAAGCGGGCGACGGTGCCGGCGACGAGCGGTCCCGGGCAGAAAAAGCGAGGCAAATTCATCGTGTTATTATAGGCCCGAATCAAAAATCGCCCCGTAAAGGGGCGCCAATTCTGGATTTTCCGATGGTTGCACTCAATCCGCCGGCCTGCGATTTCGGCTGGCCCGCCCCCGATTTTTCACTGCCCGGCACCGACGGACGGCAGCATTCGCGCACCACCTGTCGTGGCAAGAGCGGCCTGCTGGTCGCCTTCATCTGCAACCACTGCCCCTACGTTCAGGCCATTCTCGACCGCCTGATCCGCGACGCCCGCGAACTGCAGGCGCTCGGCATCGGCGTCGTCGCGATCTCGAGCAACGATGCCGCCGCCTATCCGCAGGATTCCTTCGACGACATGGCAGCGCTCGCCAGCGCCCGCGACTTTCCGTTCCCCTACCTCTACGACGGGACGCAGGCAGTAGCGCGCGCCTACGGCGCCGTCTGCACGCCGGATTTCTTCGGCTTCAACGCCGACCTGCAGCTGCAGTACCGCGGCCGCCTCGATGCCAGCGGACGCGCGGCCGCGACCGCGGAGACCCGGCGCGAGCTCTTCGAGGCGATGCGGCTGGTCGCCGAGACCGGCCGCGGGCCGGCCGAACAGCTGGCGAGCATCGGCTGCTCGCTGAAATGGAAGGATTGACCATGCCGATGAGTATCCAACTGAAGCGCATGCAGGACGCGGCCATCGTCCTCGTGCGCGAGGTCGCGCAGCAGGAGGTGATTCCGCGCTTCCTGCGCGTCCGTCATGCCGTCAAGGACGACGGCTCGCTATTTACCGAAGCGGATCTCGCCGCCCAGCATTATCTCGCCGAGCGCCTGCCGGACATTCATCGCAGCCCGATCATCGGCGAGGAAATGTCGCGCGACGCCCAGCGCAAGGGATGGGAGGACGGGGAGAACGGCCTCTGGTGCATCGATCCGATCGACGGCACGACCAACTTCATCAACGGCATTCCGTGGTTCGCGGTCTCGCTGGCCTGGCTGAAGGAAGGTCGTACGCGGCTGGCGGTCACCTATAATCCGATCACCGACGAGATGTTCTATGCCCGCGAAGGGCACGGCGCCTACCTCAATGGCCGCCGCCTGCCCCTGCGACAGGTGACCACCGATCTCGCCCGTACCGTTGCCGACGTCGACTTCAAGCGCATCCCGAAAGGGCTGGCTGACCGCATCGCGGTCGACCCCCCGTACTACTCGCAGCGCAACTTCGGTTGCTCGACGCTGGAATGGTGCAATCTCGCTGCCGGGCGCCTCGACCTCTACCTGCATGGCGGCCAGATGCTGTGGGACTACGCAGCGGGCAGCCTGATCCTGCGCGAGGCCGGCGGCCAGGTGTGCACGCTCGACAACGACGACTTCGATGCCGCCGAGGTCTGGCGCCGGCCCGTCGTCGCCGCGCTCGATCCGACCGTGTTCGCGTCGTGGAAGGCCTGGCTGCGCGCCGGATAGGGCATTCCCTGCAACCGCGGGTCGATGCGCCGGCGGGCGCTGTCACCCCGTTAACTATTCCGAATGTAATAGGCGTACCATCTCCGCACGACCGCCTTGCGCGGCCGCCTTCATTACGACCATGGCCGCTGACAACGATGCCCGCCTGCAGATATCCCTGATCGGGGTATTCGCGTTCCTGCTGCTCGGCATCGGGGCTGCCAACTATCTTTTCTATCATGCGGAATCGACGGCCTCACGCGAGCGCGCGCAGGCCGAACTGGTCGCGATCGCCGATCTCAAGGCACGCGAAATCGACAACTGGCGCCGGGAGCGGCTGGGCGATGCGGCCACCGTTCGCGACAATACTGCGCTCGCACCGCTTTTCGCCCGCTGGCTGAATGCACGGCCAGGCGGCGAGGATGCGGCAGACGCGCGTCGCTGGCTGCAACTCTACGTCAGCAATTTCGACTATCAGGATGCGGCCCTGATCGATCGCCGCGGCCGTGTCATCGCGGCGACGAAGGCCGGGCTGCCATTTCCGGACGCATCCCGCGAACAGCGCGAACAGGCCCTTAAATCCGGCAACGCCGTCCTGAGCGACCTCTGGGCACTGCCCGACGGCAGCCAGGGGCTGGACCTGCTGACGCCGCTGCCAGCCCCGCCCGGGCGAGAGAGCCCCGGGCTTCTGCTGCTGCGTGTCGCACCGGGGAAGGTGCTCTATCCCATGCTGCAGCACTGGCCGACACCCACGGTCTCGGCAGAGATCCTGCTGGTCCAGCAACGCGGAACGCGCATCGTCTATCTCAACGAGCTGCGTCATCAGGCGGGGGCCGCGCTGTCGTTGTCGCTGGATGCCGGACTGACGACGCTGCCGGCGGTCTATGCCGCTCGCGGTGACACTCGGGCCATGGAGGGTATCGATTACCGTGGCCTCGTGGTGTACGCCGCCACGCAACCGGTTCCCGGCACGGATTGGGGTCTGGTCGCCAAGATCGACGAGAGTGAGGTCCTGAAGCCGCTGCATGAACGGATCGGCCTGATGATTTTCGTCAGTACGCTCCTGATCATCGTCGCCGGCGGCGTCACGCTGGTGCTGTGGCAGGCCCAGCGAGACCTGGTACGCCAGCAGCGTCAGCGCGATGCGGCCGCGCGCGATCAGTTGCAGCGGGTCACCGACCGGCTGACGGAATCGCAGAAGATCGGCCGCATCGGCAGCTGGGAACGCGATCTCGCGTCCAATCGCCTGTGGTGGTCCGAGGAGAGCTATCGCCTGTTCGACATCACGCCCGACCTCATGCCGGAGCCCGATTACGATTTCTTTGTCAAACGCATCCACCCCGACGACCGGGTCGGCATGCGCCTCCTCGTCCAGAGCGCCGTTGCCAGCGGCGAACCCTATGCGATCGATTATCGCGTCTGCCTGCCCAACGGGGACGAGCGCATATTCCAGAATACCGGCCAGGTGGTTCGGGATGACCAGGGCACGCCGATCCGCACCGCCGGTACCGTTCAGGACGTCACCGAATTGCGACGCCAGGAGCACGAGCTGCGCGAGCGCGGCGAGCAGCTGCGTACGATCATCGAGAACATTCCGGGCGGCGTTTCGCTGATGGACGGCAATCTCGACTTCGTCGCCTTCAACGCCGAGTTCGGTCGTCTGCTCGACTTCCCGCACGAGCTCGTCGGCAGGACGCCGCTGCCGATGATGGAACTGGCCCTGTTCAATGCCCGGCGCGGTGACTACGGCCCGGGCGACCCGCAGATGCTCGCGGAGCAGGTGGTTGCACGCGCCCGTACGCCGGTCGCCCATCATTTCGAACGTGCGCGGCCTGATGGCACGATCATCGAGGTGCACGGCGCCCCACTGCCCGGCGGCGGCTTCGTGACCATCTACACCGATGTGACCGAACGGCGCCGCAACGAGGAAAGCCTGGTGCTGGCGAAGAAGGTCTTCGACAACAGCCCGGAAGCGATCATGATCACCGACGAGAAGAACCGGATCGTTTCGGTGAACGAGGCCTTCACGCAGATCACCGGCTACGCCCCCGACGAGGTGATCGGCCAGGACCCGCGCATGCTGGCATCGGGGCGACATGACACGAGCTTCTACCGGCAGATGTGGGATGCGCTGCAGCGAAACGGCCATTGGGCCGGCGAAATCATCGACCGGCGCAAGAGCGGCGATGTCTACCCGAAATGGATGTCGATCAATGCCGTCATGGAGTTCCCCGCAGGACGGGTAACGCACTACATCGCGATGTTCACCGACATCACCGAGCGCAAGCGCGCCGAAGAACGCATTCACTTCCTCGCGCATCACGACGCGCTGACCGAACTGCCGAACCGGCTGTCGCTCGAATTGCGCCTTGAACAGGCGCTGATCGATGCGCGCCGCCACGACTGGAACGTCGGTGTGCTGTTCATCGACCTCGACCGCTTCAAGGTCATCAATGACACGCTCGGGCACAACATCGGGGACAAGCTGCTGATCGAGGTGGCGCGTCGCTTTACCGTCGCCGTCCGCGAATCGGACATGGTCGCGCGCCTCGGCGGCGACGAATTCGTGATCGTCCTGCCCGACCTCGAGAATCCCGATGCCGCAGCACACGTTGCGCTGAAGATCGTCTCCGCGCTGCTGACGCCGATCCGGATCGACTCGCACGAACTGCACACCAGCCCCTCGATCGGCATCAGCATCTATCCGATGGATGGCCGCAGCGTGGATGCAATCCTGAAGAACGCCGACACCGCGATGTATCACGCCAAGGCGTTGGGGCGGAACAACTATCAGTTCTTTGCCGAAGAGATGAACCGGATCGCCAACGAACGCCTGTCACTCGAAGGCCGCCTGCGCCAGGCACTGGCGCGCCAGGAGCTGTCACTGCACTACCAGCCCCAGATGGCGGCAGACGGCTCCTGCGTCATCGGTGTCGAGGCACTGCTGCGCTGGGAAGCGCCGAACGAGGGCATGATCGCGCCAGACCGTTTCATCGCGATCGCCGAGGAGACCGGCCTGATCGTGCCGATCGGTGAATGGGTGCTCAAGGAAGCCTGTCGCCAGCTGCGCACGTGGCTCGATGCCGGGGTGCCGCCCCTGCGCATGGCGGTCAACCTGTCGGCCCGCCAGCTTGGCAACGCCGAACTGCTGACGACCGTGAGCGAGGCCCTCGCCGAGTCCGGCATTCCGCCGCAACTGCTGGAACTGGAAATTACAGAAAGCGCGATCATGGAAAAACCGGAAGAGGCGATCAAGGTCCTGCAGGCGCTGAAGCAGCGTGGCATCAAGCTGGCCGTGGACGACTTCGGTACCGGCTATTCCTCGCTCGCCTACCTGAAGCTGTTCCCGATCGACCACCTGAAGATCGACCGTTCGTTCGTGCGCGACATCGAGCGGGACCCGGACGACGCCGCGATCGCCATTTCGACCATTGCGCTGGCCCACAGCCTCGGTCTCAAAGTGGTCGCCGAAGGCGTCGAAACGCGCGACCAGCTGATGCTGCTGCAACGCAACGGCTGCGACGAAGTACAGGGATTCCTGTTCAGTCGCCCGCTCCCCGAACCGGCCGCGCTCGCCTTCCTCAAGCGTGGCCGGGAAGACCGGCTGCGCCAACTGCATTAGAATTCCCACTTTCCCCGTCAGACATTCAACACGCCGCGCGCGGACGTCCGCGCCGGCCATGCCAGCCAAGGACTCGCCATGCGCCGCATCACCCTCTCCCGGTACCTGATCGAAGAACAGCGCCAAAAGGGCAAGATCAACGCCGATCTGCGCCTCCTGATCGAAGTCGTTGCGCGCGCCTGCAAGTCGATCGCGGTCGCCATCGGCAAGGGCGGACTGGGTGGGGTGCTGGGGGAAGCCGGTAGCGACAACATCCAGGGCGAAGCACAGAAGAAGCTCGACGTCCTCTCCAACGAGATCTTCCTCGAAGCCAACGAATGGGGCGGCCACCTCGCCGGCATGGCTTCCGAGGAAATGGAGCTGCCGCACGCGATCCCGAACCGCTACCCGCAGGGCGAATACCTGCTGCTCTTCGATCCGCTCGACGGCTCGTCGAACATCGACATCAACGTCTCGGTCGGTACCATCTTCTCGGTGCTGCGCTGCCCCGAGGGCGCGGACCCGACGCAGGCCGAGGCCTTCATGCAGCCGGGCACGCAGCAGCTTGCTGCCGGCTATGCGGTTTACGGTCCGACCACATTGCTGGTGCTGACGGTCGGCGACGGCGTCGCCTGCTTCACCCTCGACCGCGAGCAGGGCTCCTTCGTGCTGACGCAGGACAACATGCAGATTCCGGCCGACACCAGGGAATTCGCCATCAACATGTCCAACATGCGCCACTGGGAAAGCCCGGTGCGCCGCTACGTCGAGGAAATGCTGGCCGGCACGACCGGTCCGCGCGGCAAGGACTTCAACATGCGCTGGGTGGCCTCGATGGTCGCCGACGTGCATCGCATCATGACCCGCGGCGGCATCTTCATGTACCCGATGGACGCCAAGATCCGCGACAAGGGCGGCAAGCTGCGCCTGATGTACGAGGCCAACCCGATGAGCATGATCGTCGAACAGGCCGGCGGTGCCGCGACCACTGGCCGCCAGCGGATTCTGGAAGTTCAGCCGACTGGGCTGCACATGCGGGTGCCGGTGATCCTCGGCTCGAAGAACGAGGTCGAGCGCGTCACCTCGTACCACCAAGGCTGATGTCCGCCCGCCACCCGATCATCGCCGTCACCGGCTCGTCCGGCGCCGGCACCACCACGGTCACGCAGACGTTCGAGCAGATCTTCTGGCGCGAATACGTCAACGCCGTCTTCGTCGAGGGCGACAGTTTCCACCGCTTCACGCGCGCCGAGATGATCCGCCAGACCGCCGCCGCCGACCGCGACGGCAAGCCGGCACCGACGCACTTCGGCCCCGAGGGCAACGACTTCGAAGGCATCGAGGCGCTGTTCAAGGGCTATGCCGAGACCGGCCGCGGCCGTTTCTGTCACTACATCCACGATGAAGTCGAGGCGGCGAAGTTCGGCGGTGAGATCGGCGGCTTCTCGGCCTTCGAAGAGATTCCGGAAGGCACAGACCTGCTGCTTTACGAAGGGCTGCACGGCGCCGTCCAGACCGAAACCGTCGATGCAGCGAAATACCCAGATTTGCTGATCGGCGTCGTACCGATCATCAACCTCGAGTGGATCCAGAAGCTGCACCGCGACATGAACCTGCGCGGCTACTCGCGCGAGGCGGTGACGACAACCATTCTCCGCCGCATGCACGACTATGTGCACTACATGACGCCGCAGTTCTCGCGCACGCACATCAATTTCCAGCGCGTACCGGTGGTCGACACCTCGAACCCCTTCATCGCCCGCGACATCCCGACGCAGGACGAGAGCATGGTCGTCATCCGCTTCGCCAACCCGCGCGGCGTCGACTTTCCCTACCTGCTGAGCATGATCGACGGCAGCTTCATGTCACGTGCCAACACCATCGTCATTCCCGGCGGCAAGATGCCGCTGGCAATGCAGCTGATCCTGACGCCGCTGATCTGGAAGCTGGTCGAGCAGGGCCGCAGGATCCGCAACGGGACACGCGGCTAAGCCCCCCCAATCTACGTACGGAACACACACCCATGAGACCGCGACTGACCGCGATACTGACCACCGCCCTCTTTGCCGCCGGAGCCACATTGCTTACTGCCTGCGCCGACAATGTCATGGTGCTCGGCAACGAAAGCGGTGATCCGCGCTTCCTCGAAACCAACTTCATGAGTTTCGAGCACCCGTTCACCGAGAAAGGTGAAGCCGACGTCCGTGCCCGTGCCGAGCGGCTGTGCAGCTACCAGAAGCGGATCGCCGTGCAGACCGAGCGCGCCTGCACACTCGAAAAATGCCTGACGAACTATCAGTGCGTCACGCCGAAGGACGTCAAGACATACGGCCTCTGAGCGCGCCGCTGCGGTTCGAAAAGGCGGTGTGCGGCCGCTGGTGCGGCCACACGGACATAGCGGGCGGCAGATCACAGCGCGAGCGGACGCACTTCGAGTCAAGTGGCAGATCCGGCACCGACAGTGATCAATCGACGGGGCTGCACCACGCCCTGGCCGCCTCGACGGACGGGAAGGTCTTTACCTGATAGGGCGTCAGCGTACGCACTGCCATGACCAGGATCGCTATGCGGCTATCGGTAGTCACAAAGGCGATTTTCACCTTCGGATTCGACATGCTGGCACCACGCGTTATTGCCGCGCTGTACTGCGCCTCGTCGGCGGTAATCGAGTAGCTCTCGACGCTCAGCAAGTCGTTGATGATGTAGCGGATGTCGTCAAGGCGGGCATCGCCGAGAACGTCCTCCTGGCTTTGCGCATATTCACTCCAAGTACAGATCCCGGTGAATTTCTTGAATACGCCTTTCGGCTCCCATTCCATCGTGTAAGGCATTGCTGTTCCAAACCAATCCTGGCGGTGTTAACGGGCCAGAAACCTGGCGCCCCGTTCGTCATTTTACTTCGTCGATTGCTCAGCGAGATCACGGGCGAGTGCTTCGGCGACCTTGATTCCGTCAACCCCTGCCGAGAGAATCCCACCCGCGTAGCCCGCCCCTTCGCCCGCCGGGTACAGGCCCTTGATGTTGAGGCTCTGGAAATCCTCGCCACGCGTAATGCGCAACGGCGACGAGGTGCGGGTCTCGACGCCGGTCAGCACCGCGTCGGCCATGTCGAAGCCCCTGATCTGCCGCCCGAAGGCCGGCAGCGCCTCACGCATCGCCGCGATCGCGTAGGGCGGCAGTGCCGTCGCCAGGTCGGTCAGCTTGACGCCCGGCTTGTAGGAAGGCTCGACCGACCCCAAGGCCGTCGATGGCCGGCCAGCCAGGAAATCGCCGACGAGCTGCGCCGGCGCGTCGTAGTTGCCGCCGCCGAGTTCGAAGGCGCGCGATTCCAGGTCACGCTGGAAGGCGATGCCGGCGAGCGGGTACTCCATGGAGCCGCCGTAGTCGGCCGGATCGACGTTCACGACGATGCCGGCATTGGCGTTGCGCTCGTTGCGCGAATACTGGCTCATGCCGTTGGTGACCACGCGGTTCGGCTCCGAGGTCGCCGCCACCACCGTGCCGCCGGGGCACATGCAGAAGCTGTAGACGGCGCGGCCATTGGCGGCGTGATGCACCAGCTTGTAGTCGGCAGCACCGAGCTGCGGATTGCCGGCATGCGGCCCCAGCCGTGCCTTGTCGATCAGCGACTGCGGGTGCTCGATGCGGAAGCCGACCGAGAACGGCTTCGGCTCCATGTAGACGCCCTGCGCATGCAGCGACTCGAAGGTGTCGCGGGCGCTGTGGCCGAGCGCGAGCACGACGTGATCGGTGGCCACGGTTTCGCCGCTGGCAAGCTGCACGCCGCGCACGCGGCCCATCTGGATGTCGAGCCCGGTCACGCGCTGCTCGAAGCGGACCTCGCCGCCGAGCGCGATGATCTCGGCGCGCATCTGCTCGACCATGCCGACCAGCCGGAAGGTGCCGATATGCGGCTTGGAGACGTAGAGGATCTCCTCCGGCGCACCGGCTTTCACGAATTCCGCCATCACTTTGCGGCCAAGAAAGCGTGGGTCCTTGATCTGGCTGTAGAGCTTGCCGTCGGAGAAGGTGCCGGCACCGCCCTCGCCGAACTGCACGTTCGATTCCGGGTTGAGCACGTGCTTGCGCCACAGCCCCCAGGTGTCCTGCGTCCGCTCACGCACGGCCTTGCCGCGCTCGAGCACGATCGGCCGGAAACCCATCTGCGCCAGCAGCAGTGCGGCGAAGATGCCGCACGGCCCGAAGCCAACGACGACCGGGCGCGACGCCAGTTTTTCCGGCGCCTTCGCCACATAGTGATAGGACGTATCCGGCGCCTTCACGACATTGCGATCCCTGGCGTGCTGCTTCAGCAGCGCCCCCTCGTTCTTCACCGTCACGTCAATCGTATAGATGAAGGAAAGCCGCTCCGGCTTGCGCGCATCGTAGCCACGCTTGAATACGGTAAATTCCTCCAGTTCGGCCGGCACCAGCCCCAGCCGGCGAGCGATCGCCGCCGGCAGGGCCTCGGGCGGATGGTCGATCGGCAGACGGAGTTCGGTCAGGCGCAGCATGTCGTCGTGGCGTGAAGGCGGAGTCGGAAGACGCGCATTGTCCCCGTTCGCGGCGCAGGAATCCAGCCCGGGCAAGAGGTGAGCACCCGCTTCTCTGGCGTCCGCGGAAGGCCCGGTGACTGGAAAAACCCACTGCTTTGGCGGATAATTTCGCCTTTTCCCGATCGGCGATTTCATCGTGTCCGCAGCCAACAGCACCCGCAGCATTGCCTTCAACCCGATCACCGGCGCCATTCGCGCACTGGCCATGGATGCCGTGCAGAAGGCCAACTCTGGTCACCCCGGCGCCCCCCTCGGCATGGCCGAGATCGCCGAAGTCCTGTGGCGCCGCCACCTGCGGCACAATCCGGCGAATCCGCAATGGGCCGACCGCGACCGCTTCGTGCTGTCGAACGGCCATGGCTCGATGCTGATCTATGCGCTGTTGCACCTGACCGGCTACGACCTGTCGATCGATGACCTGAAGAATTTCCGCCAGTTCGGCTCGCGCACCGCCGGTCACCCGGAAGTCGGCCACACCCCGGGGGTCGAGACGACCACCGGGCCGCTCGGCCAGGGCATCACCAACGCCGTCGGCCTGGCGATCGCCGAGAAGGTGCTGGCTGCCGAGTTCAACAAGGCCGGCCACGAGATCGTCGACCATCACACCTACGTCTTCCTCGGCGACGGCTGCCTGATGGAGGGCGTCTCGCATGAAGCCTGCTCGCTCGCCGGCACGCTGGGCCTCGGCAAGTTGATCGCTTTCTACGACGACAACGGGATTTCCATCGACGGCCACGTCGAAGGCTGGTTCACCGACGACACGCCGAAGCGCTTCGAGGCCTATGGCTGGCAGGTCATCCCGGATGTCGACGGCCACAGTGCCGAGGCCATCGAGCGCGCCATCCTCGACGCCAAGGCTGAAAAGTCGCGCCCGACACTGATCTGCTGCAAGACGGTGATCGGCATGGGCTCGCCGAACAAGGCCGGCACGCATGACGTGCATGGCGCGCCGCTGGGCGCCGACGAAATCGCCGCCGTGCGCGCGCACATCGGCTGGCCGCACGCCCCGTTCGAGATCCCGGCCGACGTTTACGCCGCCTGGAACGGCAAGCCGCGTGGCGAAGTGTTCGAAAGCAACTGGAACCGCCGTTTCGAGGCCTACCAGGCCGTCTTCCCGGCCGAAGCCGCCGAATTCAAGCGCCGCATGGCCGGCGAACTGCCGGCCGACTGGGCGGCGAAATCCGCCGCCGCCATCGCCGAGATCGCCGCCAAGGCAGAGAACATCGCCACGCGCAAGGCCTCGCAGAACGCCATCGGCGCCTTCGCCCCGCTGCTGCCGGAACTGATCGGCGGCTCGGCCGACCTCGCCGG
>DAORCC010000070.1:0-11406 GCA_035345235.1 Azospira sp. | reverse complement strand
GCCGGCATCCTCGGCGAACTGCTCCATCAGGATCTGGCGGGCGCCGTCGAGGACGGCCTTGGTGTCGGCAAAGCCGGCTTCGGCGTTGAAGTACTTTGCCGCTTCGGTTTCGGGCACGAGGTTCGGGTCCCTGAGCAGTGCTTCGGCCAGCGGCGCGATGCCGGCTTCGCGGGCGATCTGGGCCTTGGTCCGGCGCTTCTGCTTGTACGGCAGGTAGAGGTCTTCCAGCCGCTGCTTGGTCTCGGCCTGCAGGAGCTCGGCCTTCAGTTCGGGCGTCATCTTGCCCTGTTCCTCGATCGACGCGAGGATCGCGCCGCGGCGTTCTTCCAGCTCGCGCAGGTAGGTCAGGCGCTCTTCCAGCGTACGCAGCTGGGTATCGTCGAGGTTGCCGGTGACTTCCTTGCGGTAACGGGCGATGAAGGGGACGGTGGCGCCTTCGTCGAGCAGCTGGACGGTGGCGATGACCTGCGACGGGCGGACGCCCAGTTCAATGGCAATACGGTGTTCGATCGGAGCGAGCATGCGGGATATCGGTGAAAGCGCGGCGAAAGCGGTGGATGGGCGTGACAGGAGCAGCGAGGGGGCGTGCAGGAGAGGGGCGAACTATGCAGAAACGGGTGAAAAAACTCAAGCAGTGCGGCGTCGGATCCCCGGCTGGATTTACAGATGATTGTTCCGTAAGGAGAATCAGACGGGCTGGCGGGCCTTCCACCAGGCGATGAATGCGGCGGAATCGACCGGCCGTGAGTAGAGGAAGCCCTGCGCAAGCGGGCAGCCGAGGTTCATCAGCAATTGCGCCTGCTCGTCGGTTTCGATGCCCTCGGCGATGATCGACAGCCCCAGCGACTGACCGAGGCTGATCACCGTCTGCGCAATGCTGGCACCGGAGGCGCGCGTCGTGCCCAGGTCGCGCACGAAGGCGCGATCGATCTTCAGGCGGTCGATCGGGAGGCGGTGCAGGTAGGCGAGCGACGAGAAGCCGGTACCGAAATCGTCGATCGCGATCTGGATGCCCATGGCCTTGAGTTCGGCCAGGATCGTGATGACCGTTTCCGCATCGAGCATGGCGACGCTCTCGGTGATCTCCAGTTCGATGCGGTCCGGTGCAATGCCGGTCTTGTCGAGCGCTGCCCGCAGTCGCGGCAGGAACTGCGGGTCGCGGAACTGGACCAGCGAGACGTTGATCGCCATGCGCACGCCGGAGAGGCCCGCCGCATCCCAGTTGCGCAGCTCGTTGACCGCTGTCTCGAAGACCCAGGCGCCGAGGTCGACGATCAGGCCGGAGTATTCCGCGAGCGAGATGAACAGGTCGGGACGGATGAAATTGCCATCGCTGCCACGCCAGCGGATCAGCGCTTCGGCGCCGATCACGCGCCCGCTGACGAGTTCGATCTGCGGCTGGTAATGCAGCTCGAGGCCGCGCCGATGCTCCACTGCGAGACGCAGCTCGTGCAGCAGGTCGAGCCGGCTGCGGGTGGCGGTGGCCATGTCGGTGGTGTAGTAGTGCCAGCGTCCGCGATCGCCGCTCTTGGCGCGGTTGAGGGCGATGTTGGTCGCCTTCAGCAGGTCGATGCCGTCACTGCCGCTCGCTTCGTCGAGGCGGGTCAGGCCGATCGTCGCCTGAATCGGCAGCGAATATTCGCCGACGGAGAAGGGGCGGCGGAAATGATCCATCAGCTGCACCGGGTCGAGCGCGTCGTCCGGCCCGAGCAGACCGAAGACGTCGCCACCGACGCGGGCGAGCGTCATCTTCGGCAGCAGCGAGGCACTCAGGCGTTGCGCGACCGCAAGCAGCAGCTGGTCGCCCTTCTGATGGCCAAGGGCGTCATTGAGTTCCGAAAAGTGGTCGATGTCGATCAGCGCCATGGTCCAGCCCCGTTCGCCGGAACGCAGGTGGTCGTCGACCCTCGCGACGTAACCGACGCGATTGGGCAGGCGCGTCAGCCGGTCGGAATAGGCGGAAAAGCTGAGATCCGCGATCAGTCCGGCATTTTCCAGTCCGACGCCGATGTTGACGCAATAGACGGCGAGCAGCTGTTCCTCGGCCGGCGTGAGCCCGGCCTCCGTCGACACCAGCAGCACGGCCGGTGCGGATTCGTTGCTCGCGATGAAGAAGGCGGCGTCCTTTCCCGCCACCTCGTTCTGCCTGCCGGCCACCGCGCGTTCTACCAGCGCTGCCGCGTTGCCGAGATCGTTGAGCGGCCGGCCCAGATGGCGGGCATAGCCGTTGCAGGCCCCGATCACGTAGTACGGTGGCTGGTCGAGATGGCTGCCATAGGAGGCCCGGTGTGCGCACAGGGCAATATCGGCCGAGGTTCTGCCGAGGATCTTCTCGGCGCTGCTGACCGCCGCGGCAGCGAAACCCGCGATATCCCGGTTGGAAAAAAGCACCGGGGCAGCATCGACGATGGATTTCAGGCCGTGGCGCCCGATGATGATGGTGCGCAGCTGGTCATAGGAGCGGACGGCGGTGGTCAGTGTCGTCAGGAGGCGCACGCGCGTGAGCTCCGACTTCGTCTTGTAGTCGTTGATGTCGTATTCGCGGATGACGCGCATTTCCGGTGCGTAGCCGGGTTGCCCGGTGCGCAGGATGATGCGCATCTCGCTGCGCCCGAGGTCGCGGCGGATGCTGCGGACGAGGTCGAGCCCGGCGCTCTCGTTTTCCATGACGACGTCGAGAATGGCGACGGCGATGTCGTCGTCGTTCCTGACCAGTTCGAGTGCTTCCTGCCCGGAATGCGCATGCAGGAAGTGGAGCGGGCGACCGTCGATGCGGATGTCCTGCATGGCGAAGACAGTCGCGTTGTGAACGCCGGGATCGTCGTCGACGATCAGGATGTGCCAGGGTTTTCCGCTCGCGAGTTCCTTGTCCTCGATGCCGTGCGCGAGGTCGTCGAAGATGTGCAGGCTGTCGTCAGACGGGTCGCTGGTCATTGCGGTCGCGGAGGGTGTCGTGGGCTCTGTCGTAGGCGCTGTCGTGAACATTGGGTGCTGTCAGGGGCATTTTAATCACAAACGTCGTTCCCGCGCCAACGCGGCTTTCCACCGAAATTCGCCCGCCGAGGATGCTGGTCACGATGTTGTAGACGATGTTCAGCCCCAGCCCGCTGCCGCCCTGGCCGAGCTTGGTGGTGAAGAAGGGGTCGAAGATGCGGCGGACGTATTCTTCGGGAATGCCGTTGCCGTCATCGCTGACCGAGAGGCGAACCTCGCCCTCTTGCGGTTGGCTGGCGCGCAGGATGATGTTGCCGGTGCGGCGTCCGTCGAAGGCGTGCAGGACGGCGTTGTTGACGAAATTGGTGATGATCTGGCCGAGCGGCCCCGGGAAGCTGTCCATCACGATCCCCTTCGGGATATCGACGGTGATCGCGTATGGCGTCTTGCGCATCGTCGGCGACAGCGTGGTGAGTACTTCGCCGACGACCTCGGCGAGGTCGAAGGTGCGCCGCTGGTCGCTGGTCTGGTCGACCGCCACCTGCTTGAAGCTGGCGACCAGGTTGCGCGCCTGGTTGAGGCTGCGCAGCAGGAGGTCGCTGGCGGTACGTGCCGAATCGAGGTATCCGTTCAGGGCGGATCGCTTCAGGGTTCCCTCGGCGACCATTTCGCCGAATTCGCTGGTCTTGTCATGCAGCGTGCTGGCGACGGTGACGGCATTGCCGATGGGGGTGTTCAGTTCGTGGGCGACGCCCGCGACGAGCGCCCCCAGGGCAGCGAGCTTTTCCGAACGCATCAGTTCGTCCTGGGCGAGGCGGAGTTCGCTGGTCCGCTGCTCGACCCGGGATTCGAGTTCGCTGTTCAGCTGCGCCATTCTTTCCTCCATTTCATGGCGCAGGGTGATGTCGGTGATCGACCACAGATAGCAGGCACGGCCACCAATGGCGAAAACCCGTCCGGAAACCTGGCCGTAGATGACCTTGCCATCGGCGCAGCGGTAGCGGACCTCGAAACGGTCGAGCTCGCCGTTGCCGGCGGTGACCTGACGGTAGAGCGCGTCGCGGTCGGCGTTGTCGACCCAAAGGCCGAAGTCGGCGGAGAGATGACCGATCGCCTGCTCCCGGGAATAGCCGAGGAGTTCCTGCCAGGCCCGATTGAAGTCGAGGACGACGCCGGTTTCGACGTCGGTGATGACAAGGGCGACGGGCGAGTACTGAACGATGCGCGAGAATTTTTCCTCGCTCTCGCGCAGCGCCGCCTCAGCGGCCTTCTGCTTGCTGATGTCGCGGACGACGCCGAGCAGATAGCGCTGTCCTGACGCTTCGATGATCGAGGCATTGAGGACGCCGTCGATCCAGCGCCCGTCTCGCGCGCCCAGCTGTATCGGGTACTCGCGCACGTAGGCATCGCGTTGCAGCCTGGCGATGGCCCCGTTTCGCGTCTCCTGGTCACGCCAGATTCCCAGCTCCACCGTCGTCCTGCCAATCGCCTCCTCGCGTGCCCAGCCGGTGATCTTTTCGAATGCGTCGTTCACGTCGATCAGCACGCCGGTATCGAGGTAGCTGATCGTGATGTAGTCCAGGCTGGCCTGGAAGGCGCCTGAAAAGCGGGCCTCGGAGAGCCTTAGCGCGTCTTCCGTCGCCTTGAGTTCGGTGATGTCGCGGCCCTCGGGAATCAGCATGTCCACGTGGCCCGCACTGCCGATCACCGGTTTCAGGGAGAAGTCGATGATGTGGTCCCGACCGTCGGGGCCCGGGTGGCGGGTTTCGAAGCGGACGAATTCCCCGTTTCGTGCCCGCGCGATCGCGTCGACGAGCTTCTGACGTTCGGGCGGGGAATGCCACCAGGGGCCCTCCACGAACGGCCTGCCGATGACCTGGTCCGGCGCGATGCCGGCGAAGGCGAGTGCCGTGCGGTTGGCGTCGAGGAGCGTGCCGTCCGGACTGAGCAGCCCGATGAACTGGAAGGCCTGGTCGAAGGTGGCGCGGAACTTGGCCTCGCTCTGGCGCAGGGCGTCTTCGGCTTCCTTGCGCGCGGTGATGTCCTCCACCGTTGCCACGAAGCCGCGGAACGTGCCGTCTGCCGTGCGGATCGGTGTCGCGTGGGCCTGCCCCCACTGGATGCTGCCGTCGCGGTTGACGACGCGCCGTTCGGAAACGAAGCCGGTCTGCGAGGCGACGGCGCGGCGCCAGTTTTCGCGCATCGGTGCGCGTTCGTCGGGATGGAGATGCTCGATCCAGGAGCCGTCGAGGACTTCCTCGAGCGTGCTGTCGATCAGTTCGAGATAACGTTGATTGCACCAGACGAAGCGGGCGTTGTCGTCGGTGACGACCATGCCGAGATCCGAGCTTTCGGCGAGTGCGCGGAAGCGCTCCGAATATTCCTCGAATTCGCGTTCGAGGCGTCGGATGGCGGACAGGTCGACATCGATGCAATAGACCTCGGGTTCGCCCTGCAGGTTGCTGATCAGGACCTGCGTCGAATAGATCGCGATACTGCTGCCGTCCTTGCGGCGCGCGAGGTACTCGCCGGGTGAAGGCGCCTGACCCCGTTCGATGCAGGTCGCGAAGGCGGTGACGAATACGTCACGGTCCTCGGGCTGGATCACCAGCGCCTCGATCCGCTGTCCGAGGGCTTCGCTGCGGGTGAAGCCATAGAAGGTTTCGCTGGCGCTGTTCCAGTAGATGACCCGCCGCTGCTGATCATAGCCCTGCACCGCGATGTTGCCGACGCCCTCGAAGATGCTGCGGAAGCGCAGTTCGCTGGCGAGCAGGTGGCGCTCTGCTGCCTTGCGCTCGCTGACATCGCTGAAGGCCGCGATGGCGGCATAGGGCGTTTCAGCGCCGGCGGCGAACAATGGATGGGCGCTGACGCTGACCCACAGCGAACTGCCGTCCGTCCGTTCCATCCGGTAAAGCGTGCGCGGACAGGCCTTGCCCGTGTGGAGCGCCTGGCGCAGCGGATAGTCGACAGTGGCCAGTGCCTGGCCATCCTCATGGTAGAGAAGGTAGGGACGCTTCTCGATTCGCTCGTTGCGCAGCCGTTCGAGGTCGACCGCCAGCATCCTGGCGGCAGCCGGGTTGGCCGAGAGTACCTCGCCATTGCGTGCGACGACGATGATGCCTTCGTCCAGTTCGCTCACCACCGCCAGATGGCGCGTCTCGATTTCATGGCGCCCGGCCAGTTCCTCGCGCAGTTGCTGTGCCGCCCTCGCCAGTTCAGCCGCCTGCCGGCGTTGCGTGATGATCAGCATCGCGATCCCCAGCATGAGCATCAATCCCGCCGCCAGGCCGAAGCCGATGGGGGCGAATGCCGGCACGTTGCGCAGGAACGGGTAATCGAAATAGTGCAGGCCGAGCAGGCCGAGGAGGATGCCGAGTGCCTGGTAGCCAATGCCCGGGTGCCGACGGGCGAGCCGGAACAGTGTCGCGGCCGCGAGCAGCATGATGACGCCGGCGCTCGCATACAGGGGAAGCGTGCGCAGGAAGAACGGGACGTCGGCACCGGCTACGACGAATTCCCAGATCAGCGCCGTCGCGAGCAGCCCGGCAACTACTGGCAGGCGACGCGGCCGCTGTTCGAGTTCGCGGGCGCCAAGCCAGAGGCACAGCGCGACGAGTGCGAACAGGAGGTCGATGGCAAGCCACAGACCCTGATGGCCGAGCGTGACACCGAACTGGGCGGCCATGCGCAGCGTCTGTGCGGCGAAAGCGAGCGACCAGAAGAGCAGGGCACGCTGCTGAGGATCATTGCGCCACAGGTAGCACAGCGTTGCCGACAGGATCACCGAGCTGAACAGCGTGCCGGCAATTGCCGTTTGCAGGGAGAACTCGAAGGGCATTGCAAGGCTCATCGCAGGTGGACGGTGACAACGCGCCGGGTTAAATTAACTCCGATTCTGCACCAATCCGGCGCTACTGAGTACCGAGGCTGTGCTGACAGCGCCATCTGTCGCAGCCCGGTGACGCGTCCTTCGTTGTGAATGTTTCCACGCTGAGAGCCATTTCATGAAAATCGATATCGACCAGTTCAACCTCAAGGACATCCCCGTCAGCCCCGATCGCGTCTTCACCTTTCCCGCCGGCCTCGGCGGTTTCGAGGAGAACAAGCGCTATACGCTCTTCCACGAGGAGGGCAAGCCGACCGTTTTCTGGCTGCAGTCGCTCGATGACAAGGATCTCTGCTTCTCGGTGGTGCCGCCGGATCTGCTCAACATCGAGTACCAGATCGAACTGTCGCAGGAAGAGACCGATCTGCTGGAACTGAAGGATCCGGCCGACGCCGTGGTCGTGGTGATCCTCTATCGCGACGAGGCAACCCAGCCGGGTGGCGGCAAGATCGCTGCCAATACGCGTTCGCCGCTGGTGATCAACGGCAAGACGCGGATCGGCATGCAGAAGATGCTGCGCGACGTCGAATCGAGCTTCGTCGTCCGCGCCCGCTGAGGCCGCGGCTTATGCTGTGAGCGCCTGCAACTGGCGCTGGTAGCGGCGGGCGTTCTCGACGTAGTGGGTAGCGCTCGCCTGCAGGCGGGCAACTTCCTCGTCGCTCAGTTCGCGCACGACCTTGCCGGGCGAGCCGACGATCAGTACCCGGTCCGGATAGACCTTGCCTTCCGGAATCAACGTGTTGGCGCCGACGATGCTGCCGCTGCCGATGACGGCCCGGTTGAGGACGATCGAGCCGATGCCGATCAGCGAGCCGTCACCGACCGTGCAGCCGTGCAGCATGACCAGGTGGCCGACGGTGACGTTGGCGCCGATCTGCATGGGCACGCCCTCGTCGGTATGCAGCACCGAGCCGTCCTGGATGTTGCTGTTTTCGCCGATGACGATCGGATCGTTGTCGCCGCGCAGCACGGCGTTCCACCAGATGGAGGCCCCGGCACCGAGACGGACGTCGCCGATCACGGTGGCGTTGGGGGCGATCCAGGCGTCGGCTGCGAGTTGCGGGTGCTTGTCGCCGAGTGTGAAGACGGACATGGGAACTCCTCTGCGGGATAGGGGACGAAATACCATGGATTGTATGCGCAAGCGTTCCGGATTTCGCGGCGGGAGGAACTACATGGACGGGGCGGGCCGGTGTTGGCAGTACCTGCTGCGTTGCCTTTGCATGGCGGGCTGCTGCCTGTTCGGCCTGCTGACGGTGCCCGCGTCCGCCGAGGAGCGTCTGCCGCTCTTCGACGCCCATCTGCACTACAACTGGGAACCGGCGCCGTTCCTGCCGCTTGGGCGTGTACTCGAACTGTTGCGGGCCGAGGGGATTGTCGGCATCCTGGCCAACAGCCGCCCCAATGACGGCACGCGTGCGCTGGTCGATGCGCAGCCGAAGGATATCCGGGTCGTGCCGTTCATCCGCCCCTACATGGTTCGCAGCGATATCGGCAGTTGGTTCGACGATCCCGCGATCTTCGAACTGGTCGAGCGCGAGTTTGCCCGCGGCGGCTATGCCGGTATCGGCGAGTTCCATCTCTACGGTCGGCAGGCCGATACCGCCTGGGTCAGGCGAAGTGTGGACGTTTCCGTCCGCCACAGCCTGTATCTGCACGCTCACGCCGATGATGAGGCGCTGGAAATCCTGTTTCGGCACAATCCCAAGGCACGTATCATCTGGGCGCACACGGGCTTTTCGACCTCGCCGGAAAAGGTCGAGGCCTATCTGGATCGTTACCCGGCGCTGTGGGGCGAGCTGTCCTATCGGCACGGGATTACCGGCGCGGGCGGTGAGCTGTCGCCGGCGTGGCGACGGCTGTTCGAACGCTACCCGGATCGTTTCCTGATCGGTTCCGATACCTGGATCAACGAGCGCTGGTCCAGCTACCCGGCCATCATGGCCGGATACCGTGCCTGGCTCTCACAACTGCTGCGCGAAGTCGCGGAAAAGATTGCGTTTCGCAACGCCGAGCGCCTGTTCGGGCAGCAATGAACTTCCTGATGCATGCCTGGCTGGCCGGCGATGCGCCGGCTGATCGTATCGGTGGATTGATCGGTGATTTCGTGAAGGGGCCATTGCCGGGCAATCTGCCCCCGGATCTTGCCGCCGGCGTCGAACTGCACCGGCGCATCGACAGCTTCGCCGAGACGCATCCTGCCTTCCGCGCCAGCCGGGCTCGCGTCAGCGCCGAGCGACGCCGGGTGGCCGGCATCATGGTCGACCTCTTCTACGACCATTTCATGGCGATTCATTGGTCCCGCTTTCATGCGGTGCCGCTGTCGGCGTATGTGGCGACACTTTACCGGTTGCTGGCGGACGAGCCGTCCGTGCCCGAGCGCTTTCTGGAATTCCTGCCGCGGATGCGTGAGGATGACTGGCTATCAGGCTATCGCTCGGTCGAACGGATCGCCCGCGCGCTCGACCGCATGGCCGAACATCGCCTGCGGCGGCCGAATCGGCTGGCGGGCGCGGGGGCCGAGCTGACTGCGCAGTATCGCGGGTTCGAGAGCGATTTCCTTGCCTTCGCCCCGGCGGCGGCGCGCTACGCGGCAGTCCACCGTGCAGCCCGATCGGGCTGAGCGGATCAGGCCGGCGTCAGGAGGTGGAAATCGAGCTGGGCGTTGCCGTCCAGGCGCTGTGCCAGTCGCAGCACGACCGTGGTGCCACCGGTGGGGTAGCGCACTTCCAGTCCATCAGGAACGCTGCCCGGCTGTGACAGCAGTCCTGCTGCGTTGCCGAGTATCGGCATGCGCGGCAGGAGGATGCCCTTGGTGTGCGCGCCGCCGTTGCGCCCCGGCAGGTCAATGACCAGCGCGTGGGGCGATAGATTCTGCAGCCCGATTTCGAAACGCGCCTGCCCGGCGTTGCTGACGCGCTTTACCAGGCAGATCTGGACATGGCTGCTTTCCCGCGGGCGCAGCGCAACGACATCGCCCACCTCGACGGCGGCAATATCGCCACGGATGTAGCGGACGCCGAAGCCGTCAGGGCTTTCGTCGACCAGTGCCCATTCGCTGATGGCCGGTGCACCTGGCCCGCGCTTCGAGCCGTCATCGCGGCGACGGCGGTAGGCCGCGCCGCTGAGGAAGAGGGTCACGTCGAGCATGCCGATGACGAGGTCTGCGCGCGGCTTGAAGCGCATGCGTGAGAAGCGCCGCGTGGGCTGTGCTCCCCACATCGCCGACAGGCTGCGCAGCATCGACAGCGAGGCATTCGGCAGCAGCCATTCGTGCGGCATGTCGAGCCGGGTCTTGGCACCGATGTCGCTGCGGATCGTCGCGACAAGCTCGGTGCAGTCGAGATAGAGGCAGTCGCTCTTGCCGGCATCGCGGGTACGCACGAGCGGCTTGCCGGGGCCGGCCTCGCCGGGGGTGACGACGAAGAGCGGCGCGCCGGGCTTCAGTTCATTGAACTGTGCCTTGTGCCGCAGGCGGACGAGTCCGCTTGCCCGTGTCGCGCAGTCGAGCAGCGCATCGAGTTCGGTACGTACGAACTTGCCCGGATCGGCGTAGGCGATGAGCAGGGTCGATACGTACAGGTGTTCGATCTGTGGCCCGCTGCGTGCGGGGCCGAGCAGATCGAGCCGCGCTGCCGCCCGATAGATTTCGTGGAGTTGCTGCCAGGAGGCTGCGGAAGGCATGGCATACGCCCGGTAGGCGAGCAACTGGCGGCGGCGCAGCGAAGCGACGGCGCGTTGCAGCGCGTGCTGCACCAGCGGGGCCAGGCCTTCGGCCAGCCGGCGCATCTCGATGCTGGTCGCCACGTTGCCGTAGCCGGCGGCGAGCGCCTTGAGCAGGTTGTCGGCGGCGAGGGCGCGCAACTGCGTGCGTGGCGAGAAGGGGAGGCTCGCCGTCTCGATCTCCCGCTCGAGCAGCGGCAGCAATTCCTGTGCGACGTCGTCGAAGTTATCGAGCAGGCGTATCCGCATGTGCAGATTGCCCTGCATCGCAACCATGGCGGTCAGTCGCTTGGCCAGCGAGGCGGCGATTTCTTCGGGCGGCGCCTCGCGCATGCCGTCCAGCCAGTCGTGCAGGGCCTGCGCCGCCTCGCTGCCATCATCGCGGCGTCCGCGCGGAAGCCAGTTGCGGAGAAAGTCGATTGCGGAATCCATGCGGGGTTCTTGCCTGATTCGTGCCTTGCACAAGCTCGGCACATGTCATTCGGATTGGGGCGTGTATGCCTTGATTATCGGTATCTGCAGCGAAAAACGCCAATTTTTCGCCGGATTTCTGGTTTAATCCATCTATTACAAAAGTAAGTCACTGGCCAAACAGGTGGCGGCAGGAAAAAGTCTGGAGGAGACTCGGGATGTCGAATGGTGCTGTTGTGTTCCACAAGACCGCTAAGGGCGTCGAGGAGATGGAAAAGCGCTGCCACGGGCTGACGCCAAAGATCCGGCGCGTACTGATCATGATCGATGGCAAGCGTTCGGTCGATGCCCTGCGCGAGATGGCGCTGGCCGATGACCTGACGCACACCATCGGTGCGCTCGAGGAGGAAGGCTTCATCGAGGTGATGGGGATCGCTGGCGCCGGTGGC
>DAORCC010000069.1:0-11865 GCA_035345235.1 Azospira sp. | reverse complement strand
CTCGGCCATGTCGCGGACTGTCGTGACAAGCCGGCGCAGCGTCCGCATTTCCGGAAGGTCGCCGGGCAGGGCGTCAATCGGCAGGCGCAAGGCCAGTGCCGGCTTCTGCAGGATCAGCCGGATCAGCTTTTTCATGAAGGTGGCCGCCGGTGATTGGCGCGGCGCCCGAGCCGGTGCGGGCGCCGCAATCGTACGCAGTTCGCACAGCCGCTCGACCTCGGTTTGCGAGAACCCGCTGATTTCGGCCAGGCGCTTGACCAGCTGCAGGCGCAGCAGCGGTGTCTGCAGTTTCTGCAGCAGCGGCTTGGCATCGGCGACCAGTTTGGCCTTACCCTCTGCACTGGTCAGGTCGCACTGGCGACCGAGCTCGCGCAGCAGGAAATCCGAGAGCGGGGTCGCCTGGGCGACCATTCGGTTGAACGCATCCTTGCCGAATTCGCGGACGTAGCTGTCGGGGTCGTGGCCTTCGGGAAGGAACACGAAGCCGATCGTCTTCTGCTCGGGCAGCGCTTCCAGCGAATTTTCCAGGGCCCGCCAGGCCGCCTTGCGGCCGGCATTGTCGCCGTCAAAGCAGAAAACGATGCGGTCCACCTGGCGCAACAGCTTCTGCACATGGACTGCCGTCGTCGCCGTGCCGAGCGTCGCGACCGCATTGCCGACCCCGTGCTGGGCGAGGGCGATGACATCCATGTAGCCCTCAACGACGATCGCGGTATCGGTTTCGCGCAAGGCGACCCGTGCCTGCGGCAGGCCGAACAGTTCGCGGCCCTTTTCAAACAGGGGGGTCTCGGGAGAGTTCAGGTACTTCGGTTCGCCGGGGCCGATGATGCGGCCGCCAAAGGCGATCACTTCGCCCTTGGGGTTGATGATCGGGATCATGACCCGGTCGCGGAAATAATCATAGCGACGGCCGTCGTCGCCGATCTTGAGCAGGCCGGCGGCGACGAGGCGCGGATCGTTGTAGTCAAGTGGCGACTCCCGCAGTCCGTTGGGGGGCGCGTAGCCCATGCCGAAGCGGGCGGCAATCTCGCCGGTGAGGCCTCGCTGCTTGAGATAATCGATGGCTTTCGGCGAGGCCTTCAACTGCTCGCGGTAGAACTGGGCCGCCTGCGTCATGGCCTCGACGAGGTCGACCGCGCGAGGACCGTCGCTGGTCTCCCGGCGGCGTCCTTCCTGTTCCGGTACCTGCATGCCGGCCCGGCTGGCGAGATCCTTCACCGCATCGATGAAGCCCATGCCTGAAAATTCCATCATGAAGCCGATGGCGGTGCCGTGCGCACCACAGCCGAAGCAGTGGTAGAACTGCTTGGTCGGGCTGACGGTGAAGGAGGGGGATTTTTCGTTGTGGAAAGGGCAGCAGGCAGCGTAGTTGGCGCCCGCTTTCTTGAGCGGTACGTGCGCGTCAATCAGATCGACGATGTCGACCCGATGCAGCAGGTCCTGAATGAAGGATTCAGGAATCATCGCTTGCCGTGCTGCCGGTCAGCGGGTGAGGGCCGCTTTGACCTGCTTCGAGACTTCGCCCATGTCGGCGCGGCCGGCGAGCTTTGCCTTGACGACGCCCATGACCTTGCCCATGTCGGCCGGGCCGAGTTTTTCACCACTTGCGCGGGTGGCAGCAACGGCGGCGGCGACCTCGGCGGCGATTTCCGCAACCGACATCTGCGCCGGCATGTAGCCGGCCAGCAGTTCCGCTTCGGTACGCTCGGCGGCGGCGAGATCGTCACGCTTGGCTGCCTCGTACTGGGTAATGCTGTCCTTGCGCTGCTTGAGCAGTTTCTCGATCACGGCGAGTACACCAGCGTCGTCGAGTTCGATCCGCTCGTCGACTTCCTTCTGCTTGATTGCGGCAAGCAGCAGGCGGATGGCGCCGAGCTTCGCCGTTTCCTTGGCGCGCATGGCGGCCTTCATGTCCTCGGTGATGCGTTCCTTGAGCGTCATTGTCTCGGTCCCCTCAAACGTCAAAAGCCGTCCACCTGATGATGGACGGCTCTGGCTTTCGCTGCGTCGGAAAACTACGGCGCCAGGATTGGAACTGGCGCGATGTGAAGCAGTGTTGCGAGTCTTGCGTTAGCTACGACTGCTGCGGCCGGAGCCGCTTAGTACATCTTCGGCGGCAGGGTCTGGCTGCGGATGCGCTTGTGATGGCGCTTCACGGCTGCAGCGAGCTTGCGCTTGCGCTCGGCGGTGGGCTTCTCGTAGAACTCGCGGGCGCGGAGTTCGGTCAGCAGGCCGGTTTTTTCGACAGTGCGCTTGAAGCGGCGGATGGCTACTTCGAACGGCTCGTTTTCCTTGACGCGAATAGCAGGCATTGAAATCAGTCCAATCAGTTGGGTTGGAAAAATGGGAAAGACCGCGATTATATACAGAGAGTCAAGCTTTTTCCAAGTCCACCGGGCCAAACCCGCTCTGGGCCGTTCCGGGTCGGGTAAAATGCCGCCGCATGCTGGTCCTCGGCTTCGAATCTTCCTGCGACGAAACGGGTGTCGCGCTCTACGATCAGGAGCGCGGCCTGCTCGCGCACGCCCTGCACTCGCAGGTCGCGATGCACCGCGACTACGGCGGCGTCGTTCCGGAACTGGCCTCGCGGGACCATGTGCGGCGGCTCGTGCCCCTGCTGCGAAAGGCGCTGGCCGATAGCGGGCGCTCGCTCGGCGAGGTTGGTGCGATCGCCTATACGCAAGGACCGGGGCTGGCCGGCGCCTTGCTGGTCGGCTCGGCGTTTGCCGAGGCGCTCGCACTGGGTCTGGGCGTGCCGACCATTCCGGTACACCATCTCGAGGGGCACCTCTTGTCGCCGCTGCTTTCTTCGCGCCCCCCCGTCTTTCCGTTCGTTGCGCTGCTCGTGTCGGGTGGCCACACGCAGCTGATGCGGGTCACCGGTGTCGGCGAATACGAACTGCTCGGGGAGACGCTCGACGATGCCGCCGGCGAGGCCTTCGACAAGACCGCCAAGCTGCTCGGCCTGGGCTATCCGGGCGGGCCGGCGCTGTCGGTGCTGGCCGAACAGGGCATCCCCGATGCCGTCAAGCTGCCGCGCCCGATGCTCAATTCGGGCGATCTGATGTTCAGCTTCTCCGGGCTGAAGACGGCGGTGCTGACCCGGGTTCGCGAACGCGAACTCACCGGGCAGGAAAAGGCCGACGTGGCCCGTGGTTTTCAGGATGCGATCGTCGAGGTGCTCGTGAAGAAATCGCTGACCGCCCTCAAGACGACGGGACTCCGGCAACTGGTGGTCGCTGGCGGTGTCGGTGCCAACGCCGAACTGCGCCGGCAACTCGACCTTCGGGCCGCTCGGCGAGGGCTGACGGTCTACTACCCGGAGCTCGAATTCTGCACTGACAACGGCGCGATGATCGCGCTGGCTGGCGCAATGCGTCTGGCGACAGGTTCCCCGGCCAAGCTGGCCGGCGGTTTTGCGGTACGCCCACGCTGGCCCCTGTCGGAAATCGGCTGATTCTCTCCGGCGCCTGTGCAGCGCGCCCCGGTCTGTCAGAGGGGCTTTTTCTTGGCGCCGATCTTCGGTTCCGTGCCGGCGAGCAGCCGCTGCAGATTGCCCCAGTGCTTGCCGATCAATGCCAGTGACATGACGCCAACGGCGAGCATCTGGAACGTGGCCCCCCACATCATCGCTGCCAGCAGCGGCGATGCCACTGCCGCCATCAGCGCTCCCAGCGACGAGTAGCGGGAAAACGTCGCACTCAGGATCCAGACGGCCAGGGTGGCGAGACCGAGTACCCAGTCCAGCGCCAGCAGTACGCCCGCCGCGGTCGCGACCCCCTTGCCGCCCTTGAATTTCAGGAAGAGCGGGAAGAGGTGGCCGAAGAACACGGCAACGGCCACCAAGCCGACGGCGGCATCGGGAAGCATGAAATGTTTGGCCAGGAATACGGCCAGCCAGCCCTTGGTACCGTCACCAAGCAGCGTCAAAAGCGCCGCCTTCTTGTTGCCGCTGCGCAGCACATTGGTGGCGCCGGGATTGCCGGAGCCATAGCTGCGCGGATCGGCGAGGCCGAACAACTTGCTGCTGACGACGGCGAAGGGTACGGAACCAAGCAGGTAGGCGCCGATGATGGCGGCGGGAACGACGAGGGAGCTATCCATGGGGCTGGGGTAGAATGCGAACCGTTAATCTGCGCAGAACTTGCACAGCTGTACAGGACTTGCGAAGTGCCATTCTACACTGCCCCATGGACATCATTTTCATCGACGACCTGCGAGTCGAAACGCTGATCGGCATCTATCCGCGCGAAAAGGCCGTGCCGCAGACGATCGAGATCAGCCTGCGCATCGGTGCGTCGACCGCTTCCGCGGGGGCTTCCGACGATATCCGCGACACGATCGATTACGCGGTCGTTGCCGAACGATTGCGTACCGAACTCGGCGCGCGCCATTTCAACCTGCTCGAGAAACTGGCGGAGTACGTGGCGACATTGCTGCTTGAGGACTTCGGTGCGCAGTGGGTGCGCGTGTCGGTCGCCAAGCTCGGCATGATGCGCGGGGTACGCCGCGTCGGCGTGGTCATCGAGCGCGGCGCTGCCTGATCCCGCAGCGGTGCTGCGCTTCAGTCCTTTAGCGCCGCTTCCACTACCTTCGGTTGCAGTACGCGCAGGATGTCGTGCGGATGCACGCCGACCAGATAGCCGCGGCGCCCGCCGTTCACGTAGATCAGCGGCAGGTCGAGGATGCTTTTCTCGACGTAGAGCGGCATCTGCTTTTTCGTTCCGAACGGGCTGGTGCCGCCGACAAGGAAGCCGGTGTGGCGGTTGGCGACTTCCGGTTTGCATGGTTCGACCTTCTTGCAGCCGATCTGGCGCGCCAGTTCCTTGGTCGACACCTTGCGGTCGCCGTGCATGAGCACGATCAGCGGCCTGGCGTGTTCATCTTCCATGATCAGCGTCTTGACGACGGCGTGCTCATCGACATTGAGTTCGCGCGCAGAAACGCGCGTACCGCCGTGCTCCTCGTACGCATACAGATGGTTGGAGTGCGCAATACCGTGGCTGCGCAGGAAGCGTGTGGCGGGGGTTTCCGGGGCGTGTTCGTTCTTCATGCGTGCTGTCTCAGTGCAGGCTGCGCAACAGGGCGCGCAGGCGGGCGGGCTTGACCGGTTCACTCAGATGGTAAGCCCCTTGTTCAGGCATGTTACATCCCGCCGCGGTAATCAGCACGCCAGGGTGCCTGTGCAGCAATGACTGGTACTCGGCGGAAAGCTGACAGCTTTCGGTGTGAAGAATGACCGGTATGCAACGCGAATCGTCGAGTGCTCGCCATGCGTCAGAAATCGTGTTCGGGACGATCACCTCGTAGCCCCAGCGCCGGGCGCGCTCGGCGAGGTCGTCGGTATTTTCCCAGCGACCGCCGGCATCGAGCAGCAGCAGGGGCGGGATGGCCGGACTTTCCTGCGCGACGACAGGCGCCATTACCTTGCCGGCGACGACGGGCAGGGTCAGTGCAAAGACGGACCCGTGGCCCTTCGCGGAACGCAGGCTGATGTTGGCTCCGAGCAGTCTGGCGATACGATGGGCAATGGCGAGGCCGAGGCCGAGGCCGGCATTCGGATCGCGCGCACGGTTTTCGATCTGGAAGAACTCGTCGAAAATTTCCGTCTGGTGCTCCGGCGGGATGCCGGCGCCATTGTCGCGCACCTCGATCCGTACGGCATTCCGCCGCCAGCGTGCGCTGACCAGCACCGTGCCTTTCGGGGAAAACTTGATTGCGTTGTCGATCAGGTTTCCGAGCAGCCGGGTGAGCAGCGCCGGGTCGGTTTCCAGAAGTACTTTCCGTGGCCGAAACAGCAGGCGGACCCCACGGGCTTCCGCCGGCACGGTATAGGTGTCGGCGAGCTGCGAGAAAAGTGTCTGCAGGGCGACGTGCTTGCGCTCCGGCGTGATATTCGCCATGTCCAGTCGCGAGATGTCGAGCAGGCTGCGCAGTTGCCCGGCGATCGAACGACTTGCCGACTCGATGCGTTCGACCAGGACTTTCTGCTCGGGATCGTTGGTTACGCGCGTCAGGTCGGCGAGGAACAGCTGCAGCGCGTGCAGGGGCTGGCGCAGGTCGTGGCTGGCGGCTGCAAAGAAGCGTGCCTTGGCGTCAGCCAGGCGCAGGGCTTCGTTGCGACGTGTTTCCAGTTCGCGCGTGGCGTTCTCGACACGGAGTTCGAGCGTTTCGTGGCTGCGCCGGAGTTCGTGCGTGACGACGGCCAGTCGTTGCAACTGGCGCCTGATCAGCAGGCCGGCAACCAGCAGTGTGAGCAGTGCGAGTCCCGAGAGCAATGCAGTGCGCCAGGCCTGCTGCCGCCATTCCTGGGTCAGCAGCGCGCGGGGTGTGATATTGACGACGCGCAGGTTGCTGTGCCCCGGCACTGGTTCCGTGGTGGCGACGAAGGAGCCGCTTTCGTGCGTGCTGCGGTTCATGTTCAGGGGCAGTGTCGCAAATGCACCACCAGCCAGGACCTGTCGGTAATCGTCACCTGCGCGGGCGGGCAGCTGGGCGTCGGCCGTATTCAGCGAACGGCAGAGCGTCACGATCCTGCCCTCGGCATTGACGAGCGCCGTTTCGAAATCGCCGTAGGGGCGTGACGAGCGACAGAATTCCTCGAAATAGACAGGTTCGAGCGCGACGACCAACGCACCTTCAAAACGGTCGCGCCCGAGACGCCGTGCCAGGGCATAGGTCGGAAGGTTCGAATTGCGTCCGACATAGGGGCCGTAGTCGGCGCGCTCTGCACCGCGTGCAAGTGACACGAAGTAGGGACGATCCCTGATGTTGATCTGCGGCGGCGCCTCGGCAAAGCTGGTATGGCGCTGGTTCCCGTCGGCGTCGAAGATCAGCAGGTGCCTGACCTGTGGCAGGGAGCGGCTGAGGCGCGTTTTCAGCGACTGGTGGCCTGTTGCTGCCGGCCAGTGCTGCCAGCCGCCCCCTTCCTGCAGTGCGATGCGCATCTCGTCGAGCAGGATGTCAACGCTGTCCAGCGAGCGCCCGACATGTTCCGCGAACATGCGATCGTTCTGCTCGATGTGTCTCAGGTTGAGGGCGTAGGCTTTCTCGCGGCTGAAATACTGGTCGAGCGCAAGGATGCCGGTGAGCATGAGCACTGCAAGACCCGCGACAACCAGCGCGGAGGATCCGGAAAATCTTTTCTGGGCCATGGTGATGACGGAGGAATGTGGCTGCAAGGATAGCAGCCCCGGCAGGTTTTCGCTGCCCGAGGTCAGGACAGGGTCCGGATCAGCCGCGCGGATGGTGCGCTGCGTGCAGGATCTTCAGCCGTTCCCGTGCGACGTGGGTGTAGATCTGCGTCGTCGTGATGTCGGCGTGGCCGAGCAGCATCTGGACGACGCGCAGGTCGGCGCCGTGGTTGATCAGGTGCGTTGCGAAGGCATGGCGAAGCGTGTGCGGCGACAACCGGTCGGCATCAAGGCCCGCGGCACGTCCGTGACGCTTGATCAGGTTCCAGAACATCTGTCGCGTCATGCCCGCGGCGCGCTGGGTGACGAAGAGTGCGTCGCAGGGGCGCTGGTCGAGCAGGGCAGGTCTCGCTTCGGCGAGGTAGCGCCGGAGCCAGGCGATGGCCTCTTCTCCAAGCGGTACGAGTCGCTCCTTGTTGCCCTTGCCGAAGATACGGACCAGCCCCATGTCGAGATTGAGTTCGTGCAGCTTGAGGCCAACCAGCTCCGATACGCGCAGCCCCGTTGCGTAAAGCGTTTCCAGCATGGCGCGGTCGCGCTGGCCCAGTGGCGTTTCGGTCTGCGGCGCCGCGAGCAAGGCCTCGACCTGCGATTCACTCATCAATTTTGGCAGCCGTGCCGGGCGCACCGGATTGGCGATGCGCCGCGTCGGGTCGGCAGATAGCCGGCGTTCCACCAGCAGGCGACGGTAGAAACGGCGCAGTGAGGATAGATGGCGGGCCTGGGAGGCTGCGCGCATCTGCTGGGAAAGCCCGGCGATATAGGCGGCGACTGCAGCCTCGTCGGCCTGCAGCAGTTTCAGGTTCCGCCCGGCGAGCCAACGCGCGAAGCGCCCCAGGTCGCTGCGATAGCTGGCCAGCGAGGCCCTGGAAAGTCCGTCTTCGAGCCAGACGGCATCACAGAAGACGTCGATCTCCGCGACGTCCTCCGCATTGGGTTTTTCCGCCGGCTGTTCGGTCATTGAGGCTCGTGCAGCCGCTGTTCGTGCGCCAACAGCCAACGCTTCGTTTCGAGCAGGAAGCCACCACGATTACGCGCAAAACCGCCGAGGCCGCCATCGCTCGCAACAACGCGATGGCAGGGGACGACGATCGGGAACGGGTTGGCCCCGCAGGCCTGGCCGACGGCGCGTGGCGCATTGCTCAGGTGCTTCGCCAGTTCGCCGTAAGTGTGTGTCCGGCCACAGGGAATGGCGGCGATCTGTTCCCAGACGCGGCGCTGGAACGGGGTTCCGGAAGGCTTCAGCGGCAGGCCGAAGACGAAGCCCGGATCCTTGAGGTAGGCATGCAATTGCCGCGCCACTTCGGCGGCCAGCGGCGCCTTGGCCTTCTGCTCCCGGTGCGGCTCGATGAACTCGATTTCCTCGACCCAGTCTTCGCCGTCGCAGCGGATGCCGAGCGAGAAGCCGGGTGCAGCAACGACAGCGTCGTAGGTTATTTCGGTCATGGCGTCCTCCGTTCAGGGCATGGTCGCAGTTCGATGAGGGTATCGTCGGCGTTGTTTGCTGCTTCGCCCGTATTTTCGTTCATTCCGGGAATCAGGTCAGCCAGTGGTCGACACTGCAGCGCGCTGCAGAGTTCGTAGCCGGCGACATAAGGCGAGTGCCGCAGCAGCAGGGCGCCCTGCGGCGGCAGCGTCGGGGTGTAATGCCAGATGCCGTCACGCAATGTCGCTCCTGACGGGATTTCCATGCCGGCGCCGCTACCGCGGATGCGAGCCGCGACCAGCACGAGTTGCTTCCCCTGAATCTGCCAGTCCTCTTCCCAGCGCGTTTTCTCGATCGAGTGTGTCCAGGCAAGCGTGAAGGCCGTCAGTGGCAGTGCGGCGAGCAGGCTGCCGCTGACGATGCAGAGGCTCATGGCCGCGTGCGATAGAGATGCCAGCCCACGAAGAGGGCGCTCATCGCAAAACCGATTTCGTCGGTGAGCGGGATCGCGGCGACGAGCATGAAGGCGGCCGCTGCGGCAAAGAGGCGTTCGAAGGCATTGAGCGGTGCCCGCAGGTAGCCGATTGCCGCGCCGCCCCAGAGGGCGATGGCGATCACGGCCTTTGCCGTGATGTAAGCAACGCCAAGGAAGGTGAAGTCACCCTGCAGCATCAGCTGCGGGTCGTAGACCGCCATGTAGGGCACGACGAAGCCGGCAATCGCGATCTGCACCGCCTTCAGCCCGATCTTCATCGCCGACTCCTTGGCGATCGAACTCGCCGCAAAGGCGGCGAGCGCCACCGGCGGCGTCAGGTCGGCCATGATGCCGAAGTAGAAGACGAACATGTGGCTGACGATCAGCGGCACGCCGAGCTTGAGCAGTGCCGGTGCAGCAATCGAGCTGGTGATGATGTAGTTCGGGATGGTCGGGATCCCCATGCCGAGGATCAGGCAAACCACCATCGTCAGCAGCAGGGAGAGGAACAGGCTGTTCTCGCCGACCTTGAGGATGTAGCCGGCAAACGAGGAAGCCGCGCCGGTCAGTGTGAGGATGCCGATGATGGTGCCGACGATGGCGCAGGCGACGCCCACCGGCAGCGCCTGCTTCGCACCGTCGACGAGACTCTGCTTCATGGTGTGCAGTGTCTGCCGGCCGCCCTTGACCGAGAAGCACAGCGCCACCAGTGCCGCGATCAGCGCCAGGATGACCATGATCCCGCCGAGCGTGAACAGCGATGAAGCGAGCCCGATCGCCAGCCAGAAGACGTAGCGGAAGGCCGTTGACGACATCCGTGCCGCGATGGCGGCGCCGAGGATCAGGATGGCCGTCAGCGCCAGCCCGACCATGCCGGAGAACATCGGCGTGAAACCCGAGAAAAGCATGGCCACCAGTGCGGCGAGGGGCAGGATCAGATACCAGTTATCGCGCAGCGCCTTCCATGGATTCGGGCACTGCTCCTTTGGCAGACCGACGAGGTTCTTGCGGCCGGCTTCGAGGTGCGTCATCCAGAACGCGGTGACGTAGTAGAGGATGGCCGGAATGGCCGCCGCCTTGACGATCTCGGCATACGGCACATTGAGGTTCTCGGCCATGATGAAGGCGACCGCCCCCATCACCGGCGGCATGATCTGGCCGCCCATCGACGAGGTGGCCTCGACGGCGCCGGCGAAGACGCCCGAGTAGCCGAAGCGCTTCATCAGCGGAATCGTGAACTGGCCGGTGGTCAGTACGTTGGCGACGCCGGAGCCGGAGATCGTGCCCATCAGCCCGGAGGAAAGCACAGCCACCTTGGCCGGGCCGCCCTTGGTATGGCCGACCAGGCCGAGGGCGAGGCTGTTGAACAGGTTGATCATCCCCGCGTGTTCGAGGAAGGCCCCGAACAGGATGAAAAGGAAGATGTACGTTGCCGAAACCAGCGTCGGGATGCCGTAGATGCCCTCGGTGCCGAAGGCGAGCTGGTCGACGATCTGTGTGAAGGCATAGCCACGATGGGCGAGCTCGCCCGGCAGGTACTGGCCGAAGAGGCCATAGGCGAGGAAAGTGAGGCAGACCAGCGGCAGTGCGAGGCCGAGGATGCGCCGCGCGGCCTCGAACAGCATCAGCACGACGATGCAGCCGACGACGATGTCGAGATCGGTCGGGTCGCCAGCGCGCTGGATGAGGTCGCCCTCGAAGACCCATTGGTAACAGGACAGGGCAAAGGCCAGGGCGGCCAAGCCCCATTCCCACCCCGCCAGTCCGCCGTGGCGCGCGCCCTTCTTTGTCGCCGGATAGATCAGGAAGGTGAGCAGCAGCAGGAAGCCGACGTGCAGCGAGCGCGTGACCAGCGACGAGAAGGGGTGGAAGGCAGCAACGAAGAGCTGGAAGGTCGAGAAGCAGAGGGCGATGGCAACCACGGCCTTGAGCCCGAACCCCGAAAGGGGCCGGGTGTGGCCGTGTTCGCTGAACTCCTCCGCCGCGCCGGGTGACGGGGCGTGGCTCATGCCGGAGTGCTCCTTACTTCAGCAGGCCGGCTTCGCGGTAATACTTCTCGGCGCCCGGGTGCAGTGGTACCGGCGAACCCTTGGCCGCATTTTCCTTGCTGATCGCCTTGGCCGCGGCATGCGCTGCGACCATCTGGTCGAGATTGTCGAACATCGATTTGGTCATCGCGTAGACGGTGTCGTTCGATACGCCCTCGTGCGTGACCAGGAAGTTCTGCACGGCGACGGAGGCGACGGCGTCATTCTGGTTCTCGTAGGTCTTCGCCGGGATGGTGCCGGACTGGTAGGCAGCCTCGCCGATCTTCGCCACCACGTCGGCCGGAATCGGCACGATGACGATCTTGACTGCGGTGGCGAGGTCGCGCACGGCCGCGACGCCGAGGCCCGCCGAGATGAGCGTGGCATCGAGCTGGCGGTTCTTCATCAGTTCGACCGATTCGCCGAAGGGCAGGTATTCGACCTTGCCGAAATCCTTGTACGTCATGCTGGCACCGCGGAAGATGTCGCGCGCGTTCAGTTCGGTGCCGGACTTCGGTGCGCCGACCGAGACGCGCTTGCCCTTCAGGTCGGCGAGCGACTTGATGCCCGAGTCGGCGGCAGCGACGATCTGGATGTAGTTGGGATAGATGGCGGCGACGGTGCGCAGCTTCTTCAGCGGCATCTTGAAGCCGGCTTCCTCGTTGCCTTTCCAGGCCTCATTCAGCGAGTCGCCGAGCGTGAAGGCGATCTCGCCGCGTCCGGCCTGCAGCAGGTTCAGGTTCT
>DAORCC010000068.1:7296-11999 GCA_035345235.1 Azospira sp. | reverse complement strand
TCGTTGATCGGGTAACGGGCGCGAATGCCGACGTAAGGATCCGTCCAGTGCTTGCGACCATCTTCCTTTATTGTCCCCGTCAGGCCATTGATCGCGGCGTTGATCTTCGCGTCGGCATCGATGCTGTTGTAGCGCAGCCCCCCGATTATATCGACCGGGGCTGCGCCGTCGGCGATGCGATAGAACATCGCTGCCGAAAGCATCGTCTGTTGCAGCTTCATCTTCGCATCGACGGTTGGTCCTCCCGGACGGCCGGCCGAGGCAGAATCGGAGTTCTTCATGTACATACCGTCGAACAGCAGGCCCCATTGCCCCTTGCGCGCCTCGAAGGCACTCATGAAGCCGAAGTCCAGGGTCGACAGGATGTCCGAGAACTTCATGTCGAGAGTCGTCTTCGGCAGGGGGCCGGCCTGGATATCGCCATTCATGCGGGCCGCCCACAGATACGGGGTCAATTCGAATTGCCACTCGGACGGGGAGGCGTTCTGGGCATTGGCCAGACTACTCAAGACGAGCAGGCACATGGCAGAGGGGCGCAGCGTTGCCTTCGGCGCGAGGAAGGCGGATGTATTGAAATGCATCGAGGTAGTCCTTGTTGTATGAGTTGAGCAGCGGCGGACTCCCGCCGCGCCCCGATCAGAGATCCATCTGGTCGATGCCCCAGTCGATCCCCTCGACCTTCGGCATTTCCCGACCGTCATCCGTGCCGATCTCGACCTTGATGATGGCTTCCAGCTTTTCGCTCATCGTGGCGACGAGCGCAGCGTTTTCGTCCTTCGCCAGCGCGAGGTTCTTCGTTTCAGCCGGGTCCTGCTGCAGGTCGAACAACTCCACGTCGTTCCAGCGATAGAGCTCGTCGAGGTCACGCGGGCGATTGCGGTCGATCGGCGAGAAGTAACGGGTGAACTTGTATCGGCCGTCGAAAACGCAACGCAGGCTGCCGCGCTTCTTCAGGTTCGGACGGTAGCCGGCTTCGCGCACGGCCGTCTTCGGATCCTTGCCCGCAGCACGGGCCTCGGAGATCAGGCGGACGAGTTCGCTGTCGTTCGTCGCCAGCCCGCTGTAGGTGAACAGCACGCTGTCGCGCACTGCGTGCAGCCCCGCGCGTGCCGGGTCGCCGAGGGCGGTGGAGAAGTCCTTGCCCGGCAGGCTGCGCCCCGCGAATTGTCCCGCCTGATCGGCCGAAACGCCGCACAGCGACAGCATCGTCGGCACGATGTCGATGTGGCCGGTCAGCGACTTGCATTGCTTGCCGCCGCCGACATCCGGGTGGGCGATGATCAGCGGCAGGTGGATGGCTTCCTGATACGCGAAGGGACCCTTTCCGCGCAGGCCGTGGGCGCCGCCCATTTCACCGTGGTCGGACGTGAACATCACGATCGTGTTCTCGGTCAGCCCGAGCGCGTCAAGCTCGTCGAGCAGGCGGACGAGCTGCATGTCGACCGAGCGCAGCGAATTGAAATAGAAGTCGTTGAAGCGGTCCCAGCGCTCGTTTTCCATCGGGATGTTGCCGAGCGTGTAACCCCAGGCGCGGTTGAATTCGGCGTGGGCACGCGGACGCCCCGGCGCATCGATCGCCTGCCGGAGCGTTCCGGGGAGCGGCGCGTGCCACTGCTTGCGGTAAAGCGGGTGATCCGGGGCGCGCGAGGAGCGCATCATGAGCTTGCCGTTGTCCTGGGCGCTTTCTCCCGGGCGGTCGGTGTTGAAGTACATGATGTCGTGCGGATTGACCAGGCTCACGAAGAGCGACCAGGGCTTGCCGTCGGTATTGAGCTGCTGCCCCTTCTCGCGCATCCACGCAATGGCGCCGCCGGTGATCTCATGGTCGCGCCGGTAGCCGCCCAGTGCGTGCGCCAGGCCGTCGACCGGCAGGCCGAAATCGGAAAAGCCGTAGGCATCCATCTCGGCGGCGAACACCTTCTCCGGCGATCTTGCGTCAAAACTGTGGTCGAGATGCCACTTGCCCTTGTAGGCCGTGAAGTAGCCAGCCTTCCGCAGCATGTGGCCGATCGTCGGAACGGAGGTCGACATGGCCTTTACGTAGGGCATGTCGGCATTCTCGAACATGCCGTTGTCCGGCGTCTGCAAGCCGGTCAGCAGGACCGCCCGCGAACTGGTGCACATCACGGCAGGACAATAGTGGCTTTCGAAGGAAACTCCCCGGCGCTTCAGTCGTTCGTGCCCTCCCAGCACCAAGCCATTCGGGAATGCCTTGATGTAGCGTTCCTGGTCGGTGAACACGAAGAGCACATTCGGTCGTCCGGTTTTGCTCCGTCGGACAGCGGCACCCCGTGGGGCATCATCCGCATTCTTTCTGTCAGTGGTCGCCGCAGAGGCATTCGCGGCAAGCAGTGGCGCGGCGGCAACGCTGGCCGCCGCTGCCAGAAAGCGGCGTCGCGAGTGTTCGTGATCGGCAAGATCGTGCGTCTTGATTTCGTCCATGTCATTTCCTGTTGGAGAGTGATTGTCGCCCCCGGTAGCGGGCCCCCGACCTTATCTGCGGCCGTTTGAAGCTGATTGTATCGTCAACATGACGAAACTGTCAGTTCATAAATAGACAGGTGGCCGCGGGCGCTTCGCTGCAGGTGCTTCGGTCCGGAAAAAACCGGCCCCTGACTGCCGTCAGTGGCTCGCCGGGCGGACTCACCCTGAAGCCAGCGGACCCCGTCAAAAGACTCGGCGGGCCAAGACGAGCGACTTAACCCGGGACCTTCGGCCCGGCGCCGCTAATGAAAATCCCGGCTCACCGTTTCCAGTGCGCCCAGCCACATGCTGAGGTCGACCAGTCGCCCGGCGACCAGATGCACCACCTCCCCTTCTCGCTGTACCTGGCCGAGCACACCGAGCAGGCGTGCACCAAGCAGTTCGCGTCGCTGCCGGTCGGCGAGCCGGCCGTAGATCACGATATTGGCGAGGCCGGTCTCGTCTTCCAGCGTCACGAACACGACGCCGCTCGCCGTCCCCGGCCGCTGCCGGCAGGTGACGAGGCCGGCCATGCGCGCCAAGGCGCGGTCCGGCTGTTCGGCGAGGCCGCGGGCGGAAAGGAAGCGGCGTGCGGCAAGTCGCTCGCGCAGGAGGCGCAGCGGGTGTCGCCCGAGCGTAAGGCCGAGGCTGCGGTAATCGGCGACGAGTTCTTCCGCCTCGCTCGGCGCGGCGAGTGCCGGCGGCGCCTCCGGCGCATCTGCGGCGGCGAGCAGATCGAGCTGCACGGCAGCACCGGCGGCGGCCCAGGCGGCCTGCCGGCGATGCCCGGCGATCGCCTTCAGGGCACCGGCCTGCGCCAGCAGGTCGAGATCGCGTTGCGCGAGGCCGGTGCGCGCAGCCAGATCGGCGGTGCTGGCGTAACCCGATGCCGGGCGGCGGGCCACCACGGCCTCGGCGCCTTGCCGTGAGAGGCCGGCAATTCCCTGCAGGCCGAGCCGCACCGCGCCCTCCGCTATCGTCGCGGCAACGCCGCTCGCCTGCACATCCACCGGCAGCACGCGCACGCTGTGGCGGCGCGCATCCTGCACCAGTTGCGAGGGCGAATAGAAACCCATCGGCTGGCTGTTGAGCAGCGCGCAAAGGAATTCTGCCGGATGGTGGCGCTTGAGCCAGCCCGAGACATAGGCGAGCAGCGCGAACGAGGCGGCGTGCGATTCGGGGAAACCGTAGTCGCCGAAGCCCTCGATCTGGCGGTACAGCCGTTCGGCGAGTTCGGCCGGGTAGCCGCGCGCCGCCATGCCGGCGAGCAGTTTGTCCCGGAAGTGGCCGAGCCCGCCCTTCCTTTGCCACGCACCCATCGCACGCCGCAACTGGTCGGCCTCGCCAGGCGTGAAGCCGGCGGCGACGACGGCGAGCTGCATGGCCTGCTCCTGGAAGATCGGCACGCCATAGGTGCGGGCCAGCACGTCCTCCAGTTCGGGGCGCGAGAAGCGCAGCGGCTCGCCGCTGGCACGAATACGCTCGCGCCGCTTCAGGTAGGGATGCACCATGCCGCCCTGGATCGGGCCGGGGCGCACGATCGCCACCTGCACGACGAGGTCGTAGAACTCGCGCGGCTGCAGGCGCGGCAGCATGCTCATCTGCGCCCGTGATTCGATCTGGAAGACGCCGACGGTATCGGCGCGGCAGATCATCTCGTAGGTGGCGTTGTCCTCGGCCGGGATGTCCTGCATCTGCAGGCCGAGCAGGTCGAGCGCGCGGCGCACGGCGGAGAGCATGCCGAGCGCCAGCACATCCACCTTCAAGAGGCCGAGCGCCTCGATGTCGTTCTTGTCCCACTGGATCACGGTGCGCTCCGCCATCGCCGCGTTCTCGATCGGCACCAGCCACGCCAGCGGCCCGCGCGAGATGACGAAACCGCCAACGTGCTGCGACAGGTGCCGCGGGAAGCCGACGAGCATCTCCGTCAGCGCCAGCCATTTGACGACGCGCGGACTTTCCGGATCGAGGCCGACACCGACGCAGCGAGCCGGCAGCTGGTCGCGCTTGTCCCACCACGCCAGCGAGCCGGTCAGTGCATCGATCTGTGCCGGGGAAAAGCCGAGCGCACGACCGACATCGCGCAGCGCGCCGCGCGTTCGATACGTGATCAACGCTGCCGCCAGCGCTGCGCGGTCACGGCCGTACTTGCGGTAGATGTACTGCACCACCTCCTCGCGCCGCTCGTGCTCGAAGTCGACGTCGATGTCCGGCGGCTCGCCGCGCTCCTTCGAGATGAA
>DAORCC010000068.1:0-7196 GCA_035345235.1 Azospira sp. | reverse complement strand
CCGGCCTCGACCTGGCGGGCGAGATAGGCCGTCGCCGTCTCGCCGTGCGGCACGATCTCCTCCGGGTATTCGTAGCGCAATTCATCGAGCGAGAAATCGCAGCGTTCGGCGATCTTCAGCGTTTCGTCGAGCAGCGCCCGCAGGTAGAGGCGGGCGAGGCGCAGACGGGTGCGCAGGTGGCGTTCGCCGTTGGGGAAGAGCGCGTGGCCGGCGGCGAAGACGGTGGTCTTCAGGCGCAGCGCCGTCAGCACGTCCTGCAGCGGGCGGCGCCCGCGCGCGTGCATGTGCACGTCGCCCGCCGCCACCGCCGGCAGGCCGCTCGCTTCCGCCAGTGCCGCGAGGCGGGCGAGGCGCTGTACATCGTTCGGGCCGTTGAAGAGGCCGATGCCGAGCCAGCAACGGCCGCTAAAGCGCTCGGCCAGCCAGCGGCCGGTGTTGGGTTCGTCGTCTTCGTCAGCCAGCCACAGGCACAGGCAATCCGGCACGGCACGGCCGGGGATGAGCGATTCGAGATCGCCGCGCGTCAGGCGGTAGGCGCCCTTCTCCGCCCTTCTCCGCCCCAGCGTGATGAGCGCCGAGAGGTTGCCGTAACCGGCGCGGTTCTGCGCCAGCAGCACCAGCTTCGTGCCATCGACCAGCGTGAATTCGCTGCCGATGAGGAGCTTGAGCCCGGCTTCCTTCGCTGCCACGTGCGCCCGCACGCTGCCGGCGAGCGAGCATTCGTCGGTGATGGCGAGGGCGGCATAGCCCAGCGCTTGCGCCCGCGCCACGAGTTCATCGGAATGCGAGGCGCCGCGCAGGAAGCTGAAGCAGGAAAGGCAGTGGAGTTCGGCGTACGCCGGCAGATCGGAGGCCATGCATTTACTGTACATTCATACAGTAAATGCATCAAGCGGGGTCAGGCGCCCTTGCGGAGGTCCTTGAGGCGGGCGGCGAAGCGCTTGTCGAAATCGGTGATGTGCTGCTCGAACCAGTATTCGAGGTAGCGCAGGAAGGTGTGACGATCGAGCTTGCCGCCCTCCAGCTCGCTGACAGCCTTGTCGAGCAGGCGAAGGTTGCGGGCATGCTCCTGGCCGTGAACAAGGAACTCAATATCCGTGGCTTTCGCCAAGCGTTCCTCGGTCGCGAAATGCTCGGCCAGGAAAGCGATCAGTTCACGCACGTCGGCCGCTGGCAGGGTGTTGGACTCGAAAGCCAGCTTCTTGAGGCGGTCGATACGGCTGAAGATGCCATCATGCTGGGCATCGAGCTCGGCCTCCCCGGTCATCAGCGCTGCTGGCAGAAAGCCTGTCAGTTTGCCGGTCATCGCGTCTCCCTGTGGTTTTCCGCCAACACTGTAGCGAAGGCAGCTTCCGGTAAATCCCGGATATATATTTCATTGTCAGCGAACGACAGAAAAAGTTCGAGGTATTTTTAGGAAAAATGCCCGTGCAGGAACCAGCCCTCATGGCATCTGTAGACCCAAAGCCACTCATGACGTGAGGAAAGCGCGACGAAGTAATCGCGCCGCACATCGCCGACGGCCTCCGCTTCCCCGGCATCCCACCAACCACTTTCGATGCGCTCGGGGCCAGCGAGCAGGGTCAGCGGGCCGTCACGCTGCGGCCGGCCACCGACCTCGGAGAGCGGCTGTGGCCGCGGCAGCAGCCAGCAGGGGCGCGGGCCGGGAAAGACAGCTGCGCTGCCAAGGCCCGGGGCAACGCTGGTCGAGGCGCGCTCGGGGCGATGCTCGGGTCGGGCGGCGACGGCATGGACGCTGGCTTCGCCGAGCCGGGCCTGCAGGCGTTCGACGAGCAGCATGACGCCCTCCCCGGCCGCCGTTTCGCCGAAGAGTCCGCCTTCACGGCCGGGCAGCGGCTCGGGGGCCCCGGCGAGCAGCACGAGAGCCGCGACGGGAGCAATGAGCGACAGGCGCTCGAGCCGCTCACGCAGCACGCGCCCGATGCGCTCGGGGTCGCGTGTCGGGGCAGCGAAGACCAGTTCGAGCAACGTGGCGTGGCCACGTTCGTGTTCGAGCTGCAGCCGGCAGGCAGCGATGCCGCTGCCACGTGCGGCAAGCCAGCCGCACAGCACCTGCACGAGGCGCTGTGCCGCGAAAAGGAGACGTGCCGCATCCTCGACGCGGGCCGGGAGTTCGAGCGACTCGCGGAAGGTGTCGGGAAAACGGAAGCGTTCGCGCAGGTCGGGCACTTCGCCGAGCGCCTGCGCGAGCGAGGTGGTCAAACCGATGCCAAGGCGACGGGCGAGACCGCTGCGTGGCAGACGCAGGAGGTCACCCAGATTGCGCGCACCAAAGCCGGTAATGCGGCGCATCTGGGCAGCATCGAGTTCGAGCACCTCGAGCGGCAACGTACCGAGGGTATCGCGGAGATCGGCCACATCAAGGCAGCGCGGCACCGCCGCATTGCCCGCTTCGCCTGCCACCGCCAGCCAGAGGGCGGCGCGCGGCGTGGGCGCCAGCGCGGTGCAGGCGGCGTGCCCCTGGCCGGCGATGCCCTGCAGGAGGCGCGCCAGCAGCGCTTCGAGGCCGCCGAAGAGGCGCAGCGAGCCCGCCACCTCGAGCAGCAGCGCATCGGGCAGGGCCAGCGAGACTTCGGAGGTAAAACCGCCGGCCCAGCAGGCGAGCGTTTCGAGGCGGCGCCTTTCGCGTTCGGCGTCACGTTCCTGCACGGCGAGCTCCGGCAGCAGCGACCAGGCGTCCGCCAACCGCATGCCGGGCATGACGCCACCGCTGGCCGCGAGCGGATCGCAGGCGACGATGCGTTCACGGGCAATGGTGGCGCTAGGCGACGGCTGTTGCGGGAAGACTTCGAGCGACAGCAGCGGAAGGCGGAGGGCCAGCCACAGCATGGGGCGAAGGCGCAGGACGCGCCATGTCGAGTTCGAGCGGTGATTCGAGGGCCCCGCCACGGCGCTTGATGAGGCGCAGCGTCAGGCAGCCGGGATCGTTGGCTGCGGTGACGCCGATGCGCAGCGGTGCCGGCGAGGATTCGCGCGCCGCTGCCGCCGGCCGGAAAAGGAAGATCAGCGTGCGGCTTTTCTCGGCCAGCAGTTGCAGGCGACGCAGGGTGCCGGCATCCGATTCCGGCAGCCAGGCGACCAGCGCACCGACGCCTTCGGCATCGAGGGCGCGGGCGCAGGCCCAGGCCGCATCGCCGCCGACAGCACGGGTGACGAGCAGGCGCGAGAGCGCCACGCCGGCGGCCGCCCAGGCCGGAGCATAGGGCGGCAGCGGCGGTGCGACGCAGACGACCCAGGAGAGCTCATTGGCAGAAACCTGGGCCAGGGCCGGCATGAGCAGGCTCAATTCGCCGATGCCCTGCCGTGCAGGCAGGAGTTCGACGAGGCCGCCGCGCGGCCAGCCACCACCGGGGAGCTCGGCATCGAGCGCCGCGAAACCGGAAGGCACACCCGGCAGCGCGGCCCGCGCGAGGCTGTCGCCGCGCCAGACGTCACTGCGCGAGAGTACCTCGGCAAGCACGGGCGAGGCGGACATCAGAGCCCCTCACCACCCCGGATGAGGCCAACGGCGATGCCTTCGATGGCGACTTCTTCCTTGCGCGTATCGACGATGATCGGCTCGAAGTCGGGGTTCTCGGCAACCAGTTCGACGACCGGACCATGGCGCCGCAGGCGCTTGACGGTCACTTCCTCCTGCAGGCGGGCGACGACGATCTGGCCGTCGCGCGCTTCCGGCGTGCGGTGCACGGCGAGGAGGTCGCCGTCGAAGATGCCGGCGTTGATCATCGAGAGGCCGCGCACGCGCAGCAGGAAATCGGCCTTGGGCGAGAACAGGTGGGCATCGAGCGCATAGCGGCCGAGGACGTTTTCCACCGCGAGGATCGGGCTGCCGGCGGCGACGGAACCGATCAGCGGCAGGCCGAGCTGCTCGACGAGGCGGATGCCACGCGCGGAGCCGGGTTCGAGTACGATGCTGCCCTTCTTGGCAAGCGCCTTGAGGTGCTCCTCGGCGGCATTCGGTGAGGCGAAGCCGAAGGCCGAGGAAATCTCGGCCCGCGTCGGCGGCGCCCCGAGCACTTCCAGGGTGTTGCGGATGAAATCGAGGATTTCCTGCTGTCTGGGGGTAAGCTTCGTCGTCATGGCCGTACGCTCCGCAAAACTGGAAATAAATACATACTGTATTCTTATACAGCAAACAACAAAAAAGCAAGCTCCCCGACGAAATCCATCGAAATGAATTCACGCACCCCGCCCGGACTGCCGGCCTTCGCCCTGATGATCCTGCTCTGCGCGATCTGGGGCTTCCAGCAGATCACGATCAAGATCGCCATGGCTGGCGTCAGCCCGGTGATGCAGTCCGGTCTCCGTTCGCTGGCCGGACTGGTGCTGCTGACGCTGTGGGCGCTCTGGCGCGGGCAGTCGCTGCTGAAGCACGACGGCACCCTGCGCATGGGCCTGCTCGCCGGTTTCCTGTTCGCGCTGGAGTTCGTCTTCATCTATGTCGGGCTGGCGCACACCACGGCTTCGCGGATGATCGTCTTCCTCTACACGGCGCCGTGCATGACGGTACTCGGCCTGCACTGGTGCGTGCCCGGCGAACGCCTGGGGCTGCGACACTTCGCCGGCATCGGGCTGGCCTTCGCCGGCATGGCGGCGGGGTTCCTCGGCGGCAGCGGCACGGCGGAGAGCACCTGGCTGGGCGACCTGTTCGGCCTCCTCGGCGCCGTCGGCTGGGCAGCGACGACGGTGCTGATCCGCGCCAGCGGCCTCTCGAGGATCAGCGCCACCAAGGTGCTGTGGTACCAGCTCGCCGTCTCGGCCGCGGTCATGCTGCCGCTCTCGCCGCTACTCGGCGAACCCGGCATCGTCTCCTACGATGCGCTGACGCCACCGGTGCTGCTGGCGCTGGCCTATCAGGGCGTCATCGTCGCCTTCGCGAGCTATCTCGCGTGGTTCTGGCTGCTGCAGCGCTATGTGGTCGGCCGGATGATGGTGTTCTCGTTCCTGACGCCGATCTTCGGCGTGCTCTTCGGCGTGCTGTTCCTCGGCGATCCGCTGACGCCGAGCTTCCTGTTCGCGGCCGCCTGCGTGGCGGCAGGAATCCTGCTGGTCAACATGCCTCAGAAGGAGAAATCATGAAGATCGACTGGCGTGCCTTGTTGCTGGCACCGGTATTCATCCCGACCCTTTACTGCCTCGCATTCGTGATGTCGGCCTCGGGCGGCGACTGGCTCATGGATTTTCTGATCATCTTTGCCGTCGGCTGCGTCGTGTCCTACGGCGCCACGCTGGTGCTCCTGCTGCCGGCCCTGCTTCTCGCCGCAAGGATCTTCACGCTGGACATGCCCCGCGTCTGCATGCTCGGTGCCGCGCTCGGCGGTCTCACCTACCTGCCACTCGGCTGGCTCATGTACCGTACCAGCGGCCCGGATTCAGGCCCGCCGACGGCCACTTTCATCGACCAGATCCTGGTGCAACTCTCGGACCCGTTGACGCTCTCGTTCCCCGTTGCCGGCCTCGTGACCACGGCCCTCTACTGGGTGTTTGCGGGCCGTCAGGCCGGCGATGTCGGGAAATCGTCCGGTGACGGCGCATCGATGCCGTAGAGCTTGCGCAAACGGATGCACTCCGGGTTCATCGAGCCGTCTTCCATGAACACCGGGAATTCGCGGCAGACCGAGGGACGATTTTCGTAAATGCCGCAGCGGCCGTCGTCCAGCTGGGACACGCAGCGGCCATTGCCGTGCTCGGTGCCTTTCATGGCGACGCGGAATGGCGTCACCGGCACCGTCAGGTCGGCCGGAACCACGCCGCCCGGCTGCGAATCGAGTTCGCCCTGGTAGAACGAGACGCGGAAATGACGGCAGCAGCAACCGCAGCCGAAGCACGGATTGTCGGTTTCCGCCATGTCGAAGAAGACGCGGCCGTCCTCAGTGTGAATCGCAAGCTGTGCGATCTGCGCCGGTTTGCTCATTACCCTACCTCGCCGCTGCCCGCTCGCGGCGCCGGTAGCCGCGCACCGCCGGGACCACCATCGCAACGATGGCGAGCAGGACGGCCAACAGCGGCCACAGCACCGGGCTGTTCCACGCACGCCGTGCCGCCTCGCGCCCGGCGACATCGATGCGCTGGTACTTGAGTCCGTTGTGGCCGACGTCACTCGGCTTGCGGTTCTTCAGCCAGGCGTGGGCCAGTGCGTAGGTCTTCGGATGGAAGCCGTAGACCCACGGCGCCTCGTCGTGCAGGATGCGATTCATGCGGTTGATGATGGCGAGGCGTTGCGGGTTGTTCTCCATGTTCTTCATCTCGGCAAAGAGACGATCGAACTCGGCGTTGCGGAAATTCGAGGCGTTTTCGCCGCCTTTCTCTACCTTGCCCTCGGCACCGTTCAACAGGAACATGAAGTTCTCGGGGTCCGGGTAATCGGCGTTCCAGCCAAGGTAGTAGAGCTGCACGGCGCCCTTGCGGATCTTTTCCTGGAAGCGGTTGAAGTCGGTCGAGCGCACGACGAGCTGGATATCGATCTGCGCAAACTGGCGCGTCAGCCAGTCGAGACGCGCCTTGTCGCCCATGCCGCCACCGGTGGTGTCGAGGTTGAGGACCAGCGGCTCGCCGGTCTTCGCATTGCGGCCGTTCGGCCAGCCAGCCTCGGCCAGCAGTTTCTTCGCCGTTTCGATGCTGCGCCGGCGCGGCGCGCCGTCACGCCATTCGTAGACGACCTTGTTGATCCCCGCCTCACCCTCGACATAGCCAAAGATGCCGGGCGGCAACGGCCCCTGTGCCGGAATGCCACGGCCATTCATGAAGATCGAGATGAACTCCTCCTGATCGAGTGCGATCGAGACGGCTTGCCGCAATTTCTTCGCATCGCCGCCGACGACGGCGTCGAGCATGTTGAAGCCCATGTAGAAGGTCGAAGAGCGCACGCTGGTCACCAGCCGGATGCCCTTCTGCTGCATTTCGTCGGTGAGCGCGACATCGCCGCCGACATTGATGCGGACCGCCTGGTCGAAGCTATCGGAACTGATGCCGGAGGCGTCATACCAGCCCTGCAGGAACTTGTTCCAGTAGGGAATCGCCTCCTTCTCACGGGAGAAGATCGCACGCTCGATGAAGGGCAGCGTTTTGCCGCAGTCTTCCAGCAGGCCGGCCTCGCGGTCGGCCGCCTCGCCCTCGCAGGGATAGGTCTCGCCACGGAAGTTCGGGTTCCGCGCCAGCACCATGCGGCTGTTGGG
>DAORCC010000067.1:0-12016 GCA_035345235.1 Azospira sp. | reverse complement strand
GGCGGAACCGCCAGCATCCGCTCGCCACGACCCGCCGCAGGCGGAACGGAGAAAACATCGCCGGCAGCGAGCAGGCTTCCGAAGCCTGCCCGTGCATAGGTCGAGGCGCTGCCGAGCAGCGTCGGTGCGGCAAGTCCGGCGACAGCGACATAGGCGACCCGCGCACCGCGCGTCATGCCGCAGCGCAATTGCTCGCCGGGCGCCAGCGTCGCGCTGCGCCAGCCCTCCAGTGCCCGCCGCCCGCCATCGGCCGCGACGATCTCGGCCGAGAACGGTCCGGCCAGCGCCACACGCAGCGGCGCCTCATCGGCCCGCAACTGGAGGCCGCCGCCGAAGAATTCGATGGCCGCCAGGTGTTCCTCGTTCCCGGCCAGAAGATTTGCCAGACGCAACCATGCCGGCTGCAGGGCGCCCGCACGCGGCACGCCGGCCCGACGCAGGCCGCTGCGCCCGAGATCCTGCAGCGAGGCCATGGCGCCGGGATGGACGATCCTGAGGCGGGCAGACGACGCACTCATGGCGACACCCGGTATTCCACCGGCAGCGAAGGATCCTCGCGCCAGCGCCGCGCGAGCGCGGCAAATTCGGCAGCATCGACTGGTTCGAAGCCAACGCGGTCGCCCGGCTGCAACAGCGCAGCACCCGGCCAGCGCGGGGAAAATAGCGGCACCGGGCAGCGCCCCAGCAGATGCCAGCCGCCCGGGCTTTCCCACGGATAGATCGCCGTCAGGCGACCGGCGGTGGCAACGCTGCCGGCCGGCACGCGGATACGTGGCTCGCTGCGCCGCGGCTGCGACAGCACTTCCGGCAGGTCGCCCATGAACGGAAAGCCGGGCAGAAAGCCGAGCATATAGACGCGCACCGTCGTCGTCGCGTGCAAGCGCACCACCTCGTCAGGTGAGCGGGCCACGGCCGCGGCGAGCGATTCCAGGTCGGGCCCGTACTCGCCGCCGTAGCAGACGGGAAAGCGCCACAGGCGTCCGCTTTCGCCACTCGCCGTATGCGTGGTCGCCAACAGGTCGCCGAGGATCAGGTCGATTACAGCGCGCGAGGTCAGCAACGGGTCATAGAGGATCGTCAGCGAGCGGAAGGTCGGCACCGTCTCGATGACGCCTTGCAAGCGCCCGTCGGCGATCGCAGCGAGGACGGCATGGTCGAACGCCTCGACCTGCGCCAGCAGCGCTGGATCGATACCGTCCCCGAACTCGACGGTGACCGCCGCATCGCCGACGTCGAGCAGCCGCGCCTTCATCGACGGATCAGAGCGAGGCCGCGGAGGCCGCGCGTGCCGCCTGGTCGTAGCGTCCCGAGAGGGTCCGCAGCATGCGCGCCAGATCGCCGAGCCGCACATTCTCCTCCGCCTCGCCGGAAAAACCGGGCAGCAGGCAGGCCTCGCGTACGTCGCGATAGCGCAGGCAGGCATCGAGGCCGGCCTGCGTCGCCGAGAAGAAGACCTCCTTGCCACGCTTCACGCTCCGTACCAGTGCCGCTGCCGAGAGCTTCTTCAGCGAGTAGGAGACGACGTGCGTGTCTTCGACATTGAGCACGAAACAGATGTCGGCCAGTTTCTTTTCGCTCTGCCGGTGCACCACATGGTGCAGCACCAGTACGTCGATCGGCGTCATGTCACTGACGCCGGCGGCGGCCATGCAGCGCATCATCCAGCGCGAAAAGGCGTGCCAGGCGAGGATCATCCCGAATTCCATCTCGGAAAGTTCCGGCACCTTGGCGGAAACGAGGTGCGCCGATGAAACGATACGTCCCTCGGCCAGATCGCTGACGACGGCGGACGATACCTTTCCGGAAGGTGTTGGAGTACGCTTTGCCATGATCACCTCGCGATGTTGTCGATAATTTGTTGACAATTTATCGCACCGCTTCCATTCTATCAACCGCTGCGATCACTTTCGGTGTGATAGCTTGATGAACGCACTTCACTTACATCAGGAGACGAAATGAAACTGCTTTCCCCGTTCAGCAAGTCGGTCGCGGCGCTGCTCGCCGCCGGCCTCGCCTTCTCCGTTTCAGCCCAGACCAAGTGGGACATGCCCACCCCCTACCCGGCCACCAATTTCCACACCGAGAACATCCAGCAGTTCGCCGGCGACGTGGACAAGGCAACGGCAGGCAAGCTCAAGATCACCGTGCATCCGAACGGGGCGCTGTTCAAGGCCAACGAGATCAAGCGCGCCGTGCAGGGCGGGCAGGCCCAGGTCGGCGAGATCATCATTTCCGGCCTCTCCAACGAAGACCCGCTTTTCGCGCTCGACACCATTCCCTTCCTTGCCAGCAGCTACGCCGAGTCGAAGGCACTGTGGGGCGCTTCGCGCGCCAAGGTCGAGGAGAAATTCGCCAAGCAGGGCCTGAAGGTCCTCTTCTCGGTGCCGTGGCCGCCGCAGGGCATCTACTCGAAGACGCCACTGAATTCCTCGGCTGACCTGAAGGGCGTCAAGATCCGCTCCTACAGCCCGACCGTGGCCCGCATGATCGAACTGATGGGCGCCCAGCCCGTCACGGTGCAGGCCGCAGAACTGACGCAGGCACTCGCCACCGGCGTGGTCTCGGCCAACATCACCTCGGCCGCCACCGGCGTCGACTCGAAGAGCTGGGAGCAGCTGACCTACTACTTCGACGTGCAGGCCTGGCTGCCGAAGAACGTGGTGCTGGTCAACCAGAAGCAGTTCGATGCGCTCGACAAGCCGACGCAGCAGGCCCTGCTGAAGGCAGCGGCGGACGCCGAGGCGCGCGGCTGGAAGACTTCCGAGGAAAAGACGGTCTGGTATGTCGACCAGCTGAAGAAGAACAACATGAAAGTGCTGCCGCCTTCCGCCGAACTGAAGAAGGATCTCGTCGCCATCGGCGACAAGATGACCAAGGAGTGGCTGGAAAAGGCCGGCGCCGATGGTCAGGCCGTGCTCGACGCCTACCGCAAGGCGAAGAAATAGGCGCCACCTCGTCACCGAAAGGCCACCGATTGCGGTGGCCTTTTTTCAAGGAAGCCCGATGCGTCCTCTGCTGAACCTCCTCTATCGCGGCACCGGTGCACTTGCCGCCGTGTTCATGGTCGGTGTACTGGTCATGGTCATCGCCGGCATCGTCACGCGCGAACTCGGCATCTACGTGCGCGGCACCGACGACTACGCCGGCTATTGCATGGCGGCGGCGGGCTTCCTGGCGCTGGCCTACACCTTCAAGCACGGCGAACACATCCGCGTCACACTGATCATCGAACGCCTCTCGGGTACGCCGCGCAGGGTACTGGAATGGCTGACGTTGGCCTTCGGCGCCGGCATCGCCTGCACGCTCGCCTTCTACAGCGTGCGCCTCGTGCTCAACTCACACGAATTCAACGACATCTCGCAGGGGGTCGACGCGACGCCCTTGTGGATCCCGCAACTCGGCATGGCGGCAGGCGCCGTCGTGCTGGCCATTGCCTTCCTCGACGACCTGCTGCTGATGTCGCTGGGCAAACCGGTCGATCGCCTGGCGAAGCACAGCCAGGAACCGGCGCACATGGAGTAACGCAACGTGGACATCCTGATCGCTGCCGCCCTCGTCGTCATCCTGCTTGCCTTCCTCGCCGGCGGCGTCTGGATCGGTCTCGCACTCGCCGCCGTCGGCTACGCCGGCATGCTCGCCTTTACGCCACGATCGCCGGGCGATGCGATGGCCGTCACCATCTGGGGGGCTGGCTCCGGCTGGACACTGACCGCCCTGCCGCTATTCCTGTGGATGGGAGAGATCCTCTTCCGCACGCGCCTCTCGGAAGACATGTTCAAGGGCCTCTCGCCCTGGCTGGAAGCCCTGCCCGGCCGCCTGCTGCACACCAACATCATCGGCTGCACGATCTTCGCCGCCGTCTCCGGTTCATCCGCCGCCACCTGTGCCACGATCGGCAAGATCACCCTGCCGGAACTGAAGAAGCGCGGCTATCCAGACCACATGGCGCTCGGCACCATCGCCGGCGCCGGTACGCTCGGCCTGCTCATTCCACCCTCGATCATCATGATCGTCTACGGCGTCACCGCCGAGGTCTCGATCGCCAAGCTGTTCATCGGTGGCGTGCTCCCCGGCCTGCTCCTCGCGGGTCTGTTCATGGGCTGGGTCATGCTCTGGGCACTGCGCCACCCGGAGCAGGTGCCGCCGATTTCAGAACGCACGACGCTGGCGCAGAAGATTGCTGCCTCGAAGAACCTGATCCCGATCGTGCTGCTGATCGCCGCCGTGCTCGGCTCGATCTACGCCGGCATCGCAACGGCCACCGAAGCGGCCGGCCTCGGCGTCGTCGGCAGCCTGATCATCGCCGTCGCCCAGCGTTCGCTCAACTGGAACACGTTCCGCGACAGCCTGATGGGCGCCACCCGCCTCTACTGCATGATCGCGCTGATCCTCGCCGGCTCGGCCTTCCTGACACTGGCGATGGGCTACATCGGCCTGCCCCGCCAGCTCGCGGAATTCGTCAGCGGCCTCGGCCTCTCGCCGGGCATGCTGCTGATCGTGCTCACCTTCTTCTTCATCCTGCTCGGCTGCTTCCTCGACGGCATCTCGATGGTGGTGCTGACCATGGCCGTGCTGCTGCCGACCGTGCAGGCGGCCGGCATCGACCTCATCTGGTTCGGCATCTTCGTCGTACTGGTCGTCGAGATGGCGCAGATCACCCCGCCGGTCGGGTTCAACCTGTTCGTCCTGCAGGGCATGACCGGCCGCCAGATCACCGAGATCGCCCGCTATGCGACGCCCTATTTCGGCCTGATGAGTCTTGCGGTGGCGATCACCTACTGGTTCCCGGGCATCATCACCTGGCTGCCATCGCAGATGGTGCGTTGATCACCAGTTGCCAACACGGCGCCACGCACCCCGCCGGCAAGCACCAGAATCCCGGTAGCGACTGAGGGTGCCTACTTTTCTGCCGGAACCTGCTTGCGTGCCAGGCGGTGGTGGATTGCGCTGATGAAGTCATCAACGTAGGTGAACACCACCGGGATCACCAGCAGGCTGAGGAAGGTCGAGGTGATCAGCCCGCCGATGACAACAATGGCCATCGGCGCGCGGAAACTGGGATCGGTTCCCAGACCGAGCGCGATCGGCAGCATGCCGGCGCCCATCGCCACCGTCGTCATGACGATCGGCCGCGCCCGCTTGCGGCAGGCATCGAGCAGTGCGTCCCAGCGCGAAAGCCCCTGCTCGCGGCGCGCCAGGATGACGTAATCGACGAGCAGGATCGAGTTCTTGGTGGCGATGCCCATGAGCATGATCAGGCCGATCATCGACGGCATCGACAAGGCCTTCTGCGCGACGAAGAGCGCCAGGAAGGCGCCGGGAATCGACAGCACGAGTGCGGCGAGGATGGTCACCGGCTGCACGAAATCCCTGAACAGCAGCACCAGCACGATGTAGATGCAGAGCACGCCGGTGGCCATCGCCAGCCCGAAGCTGGCGAAGAGTTCGCCCATCGCTTCGGCATCGCCGACCGTGGTCTGCATCACGCCCGGCGGCAGGTTCTTCAGGCTGGGCAGCGCCAGCGCCGCCTTCTCGACCTCGCCAAGCGGCTGACCGTTCAGCTCGATCTCGAAGTTGATGTTGCGCAGGCGGTCATAGCGGTCGATCTCGGCCGGGCCGCCGCCGATGCTCACCGTGGCGACGTTGGCGAGCAGCACCGGCCCGTGCTTGCCGGGCACCGTCATGCGCTCGATCAGGCCCAGGTCGGTGCGCGCCGCCGGTGGCAGCTTGACGACGATCGGCACCTGCCGCTGCGAGAGGTTGAGCTTGGCCAGGCCCTGGTCGTAATCCCCGGCGGTGGCGATGCGCAGCGTGTCGGCAATCGCCGCCGAGGTCACGCCGAGGTCGGCCATGCGCGCGAAGTCGGGGCGGATCACCAGCTCGGGGCGGACCAGGCTGGCTGTTGTCGTCACGTTGCCGATGCCGGGAAGGCTGCGCAGCTCGCGTTCGACCTGGCGCGCGTGCTCGGAGAGCAGCGGGCCATTCTCGCTGGCCAGGACGAGGATGTATTTTTCAGTGTTGTTGCCGAGGCCGACCTTGATCTGGGCGCCCGGTATTTCCGACAACGCCAGGCGCAGGCGCTGCTCGATCTGCTGCTTGGTCACGCCGGCGCGTTCGCCGCGCGGCGTCAGGTTGAGCGTCAGCGTCGCCTTGCGCACCTCGGCCGCGGCTTGCGGCGTGAACGGGTCGCTGCCCGCCTTGCCGCCGCCGACGGCGGTGTAGACGAGCTTGACGGCCGCATCGCGTTCGACGATATGCCGCGCCTGCTCGGCCGCAGCGAAGGTTTCCCGGAAGGTCGAACCGGGCTGCAGCGACAGATAGACCTGCGTCTGCGAGAGGTCGTCCGGCGGCAGGAAGCCGGTCGGCAGCAGGGGCACGAGCGCGAACGAGCCGACGAAGAAGACACCGGCCGCGGCGAGGGTCGTCTTGCGCCGCTGCAGGCACCAGGCCGCCCAGCCGCCGTAGATCGTCAGCCAGCGCGGCGGCGTCTCCTCGGCCACCGGGCGCAGCAGGTAGGCAGCCATCATCGGCGTCAGCATGCGCGCGACGACGAGCGAGAAGAAGACCGCGATCGCCGCCGTCCACCCGAACTGGACGAAGAACTTGCCGGCGACGCCGCTCATGAAGGCCGTCGGCAGAAAGACGGCGATCAGCGTGAACGTGGTGGCGATCACCGCCAGCCCGATCTCGTCGGCCGCCTCCATCGCCGCCTGATAGGGCGTCTTGCCCATGCGCAGGTGGCGCATGATGTTCTCGATCTCGACGATGGCGTCGTCGACGAGGATGCCGACCACCAGCGACATCGATAGCAGCGTCACCACGTTGAGCGTGAAGCCCATCAGGTACATCACGGCGAAGGTCGGGATCGCCGAGAGCGGCAACGCCGCCGCCGAGACGAAGGTGGCCCGGCCGTCACGCAGGAACAGCCAGACGACGAGCACGGCCAGCGCCGCGCCTTCGAGCAGCAGCTTCATCGAGCCTTCATAGTTCTCCAGCACCGGGTCGACGAAATTGAAGGCCTCGGTGATCTCGATGTGCGGGTACTCGGCCTTGAGCTGCGCCAGGCGGCGTCGCACGGCCTCGGCCACCTCGACCTCGCCCGAACCGCGGCTGCGCGAGATCTCGAAGCCGACCACCGGCTTGCCGTTGAGCAGCGCCGCCGTGCGCTGCTCGCCGACGGTGTCGCTGACCTCGGCCAGATGGTCCAGCCGCACGCGCCGGCCGTCGGAGAGGACGATGTCCATCGCCGCCAGTTCGGCCGCGCCCTGTACGGTGGCGATCGTGCGTACCGACTGCTCGCTGCCGCCGACATCCGTGCGCCCGCCCGAGGCCTCCTGCTGGATCTGCCGCAACTGCCGCGAGACATCGGCAGCGGTCGCGTTGAGGGCCAGCATGCGCGCCGGGTCGAGCTCGATGCGGATCTCGCGCGTCACGCCACCGACCCGGGCGACGGCACCGACGCCGCGCACCGACAGCATCGCCTTGGCCACCGTGTTGTCGACGAACCACGACAGCGCCTCGTCGTCCATGCGTGACGAGGCCACGGTATAGGTCAGGATCGGCGAACCGGCGACGCTGACCTTGCTGACCACCGGGTCCTTCAGGTCGCCCGGCAGGTCGGAGCGGATGCGGGAGACGGCGTCGCGCACGTCATCCACCGCCTCCTGCGTCGGCTTTTCGAGCCGGAATTCGATGGTAATCGTCGCCGTGCCATCCTGCACCTTGGTGTAGATGTGCTTGATGCCCTGCAGTGTCGCGACCGAGTTCTCGATCTTGCGCGCGACCTCGGTTTCCATCTGCGCCGGTGCAGCACCGGGTAGCGAGGCCGTCACCGTCACCGTGGGCAGCTCGATGTCCATGAACTGCTGCACCTTCATGGCACGGAACGAGACCACGCCGGCCAGCGTCAGCAGCACGAACAGGAGGATGGCCGGAATCGGGTTCCGGATCGACCAGGCGGAGACGTTCATTGCGTGCGGCCGGCAGCGCCCGGCGCTGGCTGGGCGACGACCTTGACGACATCGCCGTCGGCGAGGAAACCGGCGCCGGAATCGACGATGCGCGCATCGGCGGCCAGCCCGTCGAGGATTTCGACGCGCTCGCCCACCCGCCGGCCGAGCTGGACCTTGGCCTGCGCCACGCGGTCGCCGGCCTCGAGACGGAATACAAACGAGAAGCCTTCGCGCGGCACCACCGCCGACTGCGGCACCGTCAGCGCCGGGGCACGGCCGAGCTCGAATTCGCCGCGCGCGAACATGCCGGCCTTGACCACGGTGCCAGCGGGCAGATCGACATAGACCAGCCCGTTGCGCGTTGCCGGGTCGACGCTGGGCGCGATACTGCGCACCGTCCCCGACACGCGTTCGCCACCCGGCCCGGTCAATGTCGCCACAACGCCCGGCGCCATCCGCGCCAGCATCGCCGACGGCACCTCGGCGCGCCATTCGAGGCGGCCGCCGCGGATCAGGCGGAACAACTCCTGCCCGTTCTGCGTCAGCGAGCCGACCACCGCCGTGCGCCCCGAGACGATGCCGTCATCGGGCGCCAGCACGCCGGTCTTGCCCATTTTCACTTCCGCCGCGCGCTGGCGTGCGCGTGCCGCCTCCAGCCGCGCCGCGGCAGTCTGGCCGCCGGTCTGGTACTGCGCTGCCAGTTGCGCGCTGTAGAAGCCCTTCTCGCGCAACTCGCGGGCGCGTTCGGCATTGCCCTTCGCCTCGTTCGCGCTCGCCTCCAGTTCGGCAACCGCCGCCTTCGCCTCGGCCAGTTCGCTGGCGACGGTATCGCTGGCGATGCGCGCCAGCAATTGCCCCTTCTTCACCCGATCCCCGACGTCAACGAGCACCTCGGTAATCCGGTAGCCGGTGATCTCGGGGCCGATCACCGCTTCCTGCCAGGCAACGACGTTACCGTTGGCCACCAGCATCTGCGGCCATTCTTCACGCACCGGAACGGTGACGGTCACGGTGAGCGCCGGGCGCTGGGCCGCGCCATTCGCCGCGGAATCTGCGGGCGGCTGGCCACGGCCGCCCGACAGGGCAAGGGCGACGACGACGGCGCCCGCCGCCAGTGCGATGGCAAGAGGGCGGCGCGCCGAAAGCAACTGCTTGATGGTCATGGAAAGAAATCGAATTGGATGGAACGCGGGTCAATCGACGACCCGGACAGGCGCGAATGATACCGGCTCCCGGCGGACGGAGTGTTTCAGTTTGTCACTACGACGGCACGCACTCGGAAGCCGGCAATCTACCCTAAACGGTCGTCGAATCCTTGTTGGTTGGCGCCACTTCTTCCGCCAACTGAAATCGAATACATAGAAACAAACCGACACCCAACGCAAATCCTGTAGTTAAGGATGAGTGCAAGAACGCTAGAGGCTTGATGTAGATCGCCAGTAGTCGAAGAGGAAAGAAAATGAGCGCACTGATGACGAAATAACGGCTCCATTCAAACTTCGGACGCACTTGTGCGCCACACGACTTACAGGCAGGTTTTTTACTCCAGTACGCAGCCGAAAGAAGCTCAAATTTGGCCTCGCATTTTGGACATTTTGGTCTGGAAAATAACCCCATGATCGAAATCTCTCTGAAATGTTTGACGACCGCTTCTGGCCGATCTCGGCCACTAACGGATTCTACGCTAATGGCATCAATACCAAGTTCAGATTCCTGAACGGCGGCGGTCGCAATCGCGAACCGGGGCACACCTTACAACTGATATTCATCGCCGCCACCGGCAAGCGCCATGTCCACGGCCTTCTTCGTCAGCTGCTGGGCAAAGAACTCGATGAAGTCGTATTCGTAGCGCCGCAGGTAGCTGCCACGGCGCATGCCGAGCCGCGTGGTGTTCGAGCCGAAGAGGTGTTCTGCATCGAGCGCGACGAGGCCGGTATCGCGTACCGGGTCGTAGGCCATGCGGGCGATGATGCCGAGGCCGAGACCGAGGCTCACGTAGGTCTTGATCACATCGGCGTCGATGGCGGCAAGCACGACGTTCGGCGAGAGTCCGGCGCGCTCGAAGGCGCGGTTGATGCGTGAACGCCCGGAGAAGGCGGGATCGTAGGTCACGAGCGGCCATTTCGCCAGCGCGCTGAGCGAAAGCCCCTTTTCCCTGAGGATGGGGTGCCCGGCAGGGGCGATCACGGCGTGCCCCCATTGATGGCAGGGCAGCGTGATCAATGCCGGGTACTGGTCGAGCGCTTCGGTGGCGATGGCAAGATCGGCCTCGCCGGAAAGCGTCCATTCGGCAATCTGCGTCGGGCTGCCCTGATGCAGCGTCAGCCGCACCTTCGGCCAGCGCTCGAGGAAGCGGCTGACGACGGCCGGCAGCGCATAGCGCGCCTGGGTGTGCGTGGTGGCGATATTGAGGCTGCCGGTATCCTCGCCGGCGTATTCCTGCCCGACCCGACGGAGATTGTCGGCCTCGCGCAGGATCCGCTGCGAGATTTCGAGCACCGCCTTGCCGGGCTCGGTGATGCCGGTGAGGCGCTTGCCACTGCGCTCGAAGACGGTGATGCCGAGTTCGCCTTCCAGCAGGCGCACCTGTTTCGAGACACCGGGCTGCGAGGTATGCAGGGCCTCAGCCGCTTCGGAGACATTGAGCCCCTGACGGGCAACTTCGACCAGATAGCGGAGTTGCTGCAGCTTCATGGCATCACTCAAATAACCTATGGTTATAGCAATCTAACCTAATATTCTTTTTCAATCAAATCACTGATTGATAGACTCCGCGAACTGATTATTGCGGCGCACCATCATGGACTGGCTCTACACACTCTCCGGCTTTGCAGTTGGCGCCATCGTCGGCCTCACCGGCGTCGGCGGCGGCTCGCTGATGACACCGCTCCTGGTTCTCCTGTTCGGCATCCACCCCGCCACTGCCGTCGGCACCGATCTTCTTTATGCGGCGATCACCAAATCCGGCGGCACGGTGGTGCATAGCCGCAAGGGCCATGTAGACTGGCAGATCGTCGGCCGCCTCGCTGCCGGCAGCATCCCGGCGGCGGCCATCACCATCCTGATCCTCTCGCAGTTGCCGAAGCGCAGCGCCGAGATGACGCACCTGATCTCGGTCTCGCTCGGCGTCGCGCTGCTGCTCACCGCCTGCGCCATCATCTTCCGCAAGCGCATCCTCCAGTTCGCGCTGCGCCATGAGAACTCCTTCGTGCAGCGCCATATCGGTCCGGTGACCGTTGCCGTGGGTGCCGTACTCGGCGTGCTCGTCTCGATCTCCTCGGTCGGCGCCGGTGCGCTGGGCGTCGCCGCCCTCTTCTTCCTTTACCCGCAGCTGCCGGCCGTGCGCATCGTCGGTAGCGACGTCGTCCATGCCGTACCGCTGACGCTGGTCGCCGGGATCGGTCACTGGTGGATGGGCAGCGTCGACTGGTCGCTGCTGGGCGCGCTGCTGCTCGGCTCACTGCCCGGCATCTGGGTCGGCAGCCACATCTCGGCCAAGGTTCCGGATAAAATCCTGCGCCCGATCCTCGCCAGCATGCTGGTGCTGATCGGTGCAAAACTCATCGGCAGTTAGACCGAAACAACATCAAGATTCCCCAAGCGAGGTTTACGCATGTACCGCTACGATCAATACGACCAGGCCCTCGTCGATGAGCGCGTCGCCCAGTTCCGCGACCAGGTTGCGCGCTGGAAGGCTGGCGACCTGACCGATGATGAATTCCGCCCGCTGCGCCTGCAGAACGGTCTCTACGTGCAGCGCCACGCGCCGATGTTCCGCATCGCCGTGCCCTACGGCATGCTCGCTTCCAAGCAACTGCGTTGCCTCGCCGAACTCGGCCGCAAGTACGACCGCGGCTATGGCCACTTCACGACGCGCCACAACATGCAGTTCAACTGGCCGAAGATCGAGGATGTACCGGAGATGCTCGCCGAACTGGCCAAGGTGCAGATGCACGCGATCCAGACCTCGGGCAACTGTATCCGCAACGTGACCACCGACCAGTTCGCCGGCGTCGCTGCCGACGAGATCCTCGATCCGCGCCCGCTGTGCGAGATCCTGCGCC
>DAORCC010000066.1:5317-12143 GCA_035345235.1 Azospira sp. | reverse complement strand
CTACGCCCTCCTGCTCGCCGGTCTCGGCCTGATGGGCACCGTTGCCCGTCGCCGCTCGCGCAACGCAGCCTGATCGAAGCTTGCTGCCGGGGATTTCCTCCCCCCGGCAACCCCAAAAGGCGAACTCCGGTTCGCCTTGTTTTTTGCCCGTTCGTCGGATGAAAGTACAAATTTTCATCACAATCGGCACTATTTCACACATGCGTCACCATGACGTCGCTATAATCCGCCCTCATTTCCGGGAATTCCTTTAGCATTTTGCGTTGCAGCAATCGCAACCCATCCATGCATCCCGGCAACAACAACGATACGAACGAGACATTCATGAGCTTTCCGGCTTCCCTGGCCGCCGAAGATCAGAACCGCTGCTTCCAGCTGATGCAGGAAGCGGTGGGCGTCCGTCGTCATTTCGACCTGCTGATGTGGCTGCAGGGCGACATGCAGCGCTACCTGCCGCACGAGATCATGGTCGCCGCCTGGGGCGATTTCCACCTCGGGCTCGTCTATCACGACATCGTCTCCGCCCTGCCCGGAGTGCGCACCGAACACGCCAGTTCCGAAACGCTCAACCCCCTGCTCAAAGGACTGTTCGAGCGCTGGGTCGCCTTCGGCAAGAAGCCCTACACGCTCGATGCCGGCGAATCCGGCTTCCTGATGGAAGACGGCGGCATCAAGTGCGCGCTCGGTGGCGCACTCAAGGAAATGCGCTCCTCCATCGTCCACGGCATCAGCGACGAGCGCGGCCGCCACGATTGCCTGTACGTCATCTTCAGCGCCCAGCCGGCGCTGGACACGCCCACCAGCAAGGGCGCGCTCGAACTCCTGCTCCCCTACATCGATACCGCACTGCGACAGATCGCCCACCTGCCGCGCCAGCGCAGCAACGGGGACGACGAAGCCAGCACCGAACCGGCGGCCGCCGAAGGCAGCGACGAATACGGCCTCAGCATGCGCGAACGCGAAATCATGGACTGGGTGCGCAAGGGCAAGACCAACCAGGAAATCGGCACGATCCTCGACATCAGCGCCTTCACCGTCAAGAACCACCTGCAGCGCATCTTCAAGAAGCTCGGCGTCTTCAACCGGACCCAGGCCGTCACGCGCTACGAATCGACCCAGACCCATGTCCGGAACTAACCCGACCCTCCCGGCCGCCGGCGTCGCCGCACGCCACTCGGCGCTGCCGCTGGGCAAGGACAACCTGCTCTCCGTCTTCGAGGCCCTGCTCGAACCCGCAATCCTCGCCCTCACGCTCTGGGGCATCGGCTATTACTACGAAGGCGAGCTGCTGCCGCAGTACATGATCCTCGCCGTGATCGTCTTCTCGCTCACCTTCCCCGGGCGTCCGAGCCTCGGCCAGCCCTACTGGAAGATCCTCGCCAACATCACCATGAACTGGCTGTGGGTCGCCGGCCTGCTCCTGCTGCTCGGCTTCGCCAGCGGCTACATCCGCCAGTTCGACCAGCACGCCATCATCACCTGGCTGTGGGCCGCGCCGCTCGCGCAGGCCCTCGGGCACGTCACCCTGCGCGTGACCGCGCCCTGGCTGCTCCTGCTGCAGGGCAACCCGCAGCCCGCCATCATCGTCGGCATGAACGACCAGGGCGTCGCCCTGGCCGACCGCATCAGCAACACCCCGTACTCCCGCCTCCGCCTCGTCGGCTTCTTCGACGACCGCGACCAGGAACGCCTCGCCGGCGGCGACCGCTTCGCACCGCTCGGCAAGCTCGGCGAGCTGCCCGAGTTCGTCAAGCAGAACCGCATCCAGCTCATCTACCTGTCGCTGCCGATGGCCTCGCAGCCGCGCATCCTGCAGATCCTCGATGCCCTCAAGGACACCACCGCCTCGATCTACTTCGTTCCCGACATGTTCATCACCGACCTGATCCAGGGCCGCAGCAGCAGCGTCTGCGGCATGCCGGTGATCTCCGTCTGCGAAACCCCGTTTACCGGCGCCAACGGCGTCATCAAGCGCGTCAGCGACGTCATCCTCTCGCTGCTCATCCTCGCCCTCATCTCGCCGATCCTGCTCGGCATCGCCGCCGCCGTGAAATTCACCTCGCCCGGCCCGGTCATCTTCAAGCAGCGCCGCTACGGCCTCGATGGCGAAGAGATCCTCGTCTACAAATTCCGCTCGATGACCGTCTGCGAAGACGGCGGCACCATCAAGCAGGCGCAGAAGAACGACAGCCGCATCACCCCGCTCGGCCGCTTCCTCCGCAAATCATCGCTCGACGAACTGCCCCAGTTCATCAACGTCCTGCAGGGGCGCATGAGCATCGTCGGGCCGCGCCCGCACGCCGTCGCGCACAACGAGCTCTACCGCAAGCTGATCAAGGGCTACATGATCCGCCACAAGGTCAAGCCCGGCATCACCGGCTGGGCGCAGGTCAACGGCTTCCGCGGCGAAACCGAGCAACTCGAGAAGATGCAGGCCCGCATCGACTACGACCTCGACTACCTGCGCAACTGGTCGCTCGGGCTCGACCTGCACATCATCCTGCGCACCGTCCTCGTCGTCTTCAAGGACAACGCCGCCTACTAAACCCGCGCCCCGTCGACTGGCCAAACGGCCTATTGCCCCGCCACCTCGACCCGGCCATAATCACGCGTCATCCTCCGCTCAACGACCGGCGACTGCCGGCACGACAAACGAATCCGAAAGCACATGGTCTTCGCCGCAGAAATCGCCACGCAGCAACTCGAGCCCCTCGGCAGCGCGTCCGGCTATGCGGAAGAAATCCGGCCCATCCTGTCCTCGCTCGCCCTGTTCGAAGGCTTCAGCGAAAGCGAATGCGCCGCCATTTTCGACTACATGGCCTGCTACGGCGCCGCCAGCAACACCACCATCCTGCAGGAAGGTGACGTCGGCGATTTCCTGATCATGGTCCTCACCGGCAGGATGGATGTCCTCAAGGCCGACGCCACGGGAGAAAGCAAAGTCGTCGCCCACATCCTGCCCGGCGGCATCCTCGGCGAAATGTCGCTGATCGACGGCCAGCACCGCTTCGCCACCTGCCTCACGCGCGAACCCACCGATTTCGCCGTACTCAGCCGCCAGGCCCTCAACGAAATCCTCGTCGACAACCCCCGGCTCGGCAACAAGCTCCTGCTCATCCTCCTCCAGCTGATGGCGCAGCGCCTGCGCGAAGCCACCACGCGGATGCTGCCCACGCTGGTCAGCGACGCCATCTGAAATCCATGCAGCGCCCGCAAGCGATCGGCCTCATCGGCATCGCCCTGCTGATGGGCGCCGGCACCGCACACGCCGACGCCCAGGACACGCTCAACCTCACCGTCGGCGCCTCGCTGATGCACGACGACAACCTCTTCCGGCTGTCGTCCGACGCCAACCCGCAGGCCCTGCTCGGCACCTCGCAGAAATCCGACACCATCCGTGTCACCACGGTCGGCCTCAAGTTCGCCAAGGACTACTCGCTGCAACGCTTCGAGCTCGAAGCCAGCCTCATCGACTACCGCTACAAGACCTTCGACTACCTCGACTTCACCGCCAGCAACTACGCCGCCGCCTGGCGCTGGGCCCTGACGCCGCGCCTCAAGGGCAACTTCACGCGCAATCGCACCGAAGCCCTCAACAGCTTCACCGACTACAGCAACTACCGGCAACAGAACATCCGCACCACCACCAACACCCGCTTCGACGGCGACTTCGAGCTCGGCGCCGCCGTGCACCTGATCGCCGGCGTCGCCCAGAACGAATACACCAACAGCAAGATCTTCCTCGCCGAAGGCGACAGCACCTACGACTCGGCCGATTTCGGCCTGCGCTACGTCTTCCGCTCCGGCGCCTCGGTCAGCCTTGTCCGGCGGCAGGGCAGCGGCGACTACACCAACCGCAACCAGCCGATCCCCACCGGCCTCTACGACAACGGCTTCGACCAGAACGACACCGAACTGCGCGCCGTCTGGCCCGTCACCGCCAAGACCCGTGTCGAAGGCCGCATCGCCCATACCGAACGCAAGCACGACCACTACGCCCAGCGCGACTACGACGGCACCGTCGGCAACCTCAGCCTCAACTGGGGCATCACCGCCAAGACCAGCCTCACCGCCACCCTCTCGCGCGAGCTGGTCAGCTACCAGACGCTCTACAGCAGCTACTACCAGGCCGACCGCTTCGTCATCGCCCCCTACTGGCAGATCAGCGCCAAGACCGGCCTGCGCCTGCGCTACGACTACAGCGAGCGCGACTACCTCGGCGCCATCGCCGCCACCAGCTTCAACGGCCGGACCGACACCATCAAGCTCGGCTCCATCGCCTTCGAATGGGCGCCCTACAGCAACACGCTCATCTCCGCCTCGCTGCAGAACGAAAAGCGCAGCTCGAACAAACCGGGGCAGGATTACGACAGCACCATGGGCACGGTTTCCGCGCAGATCACTTTCTGACGCTCTGCTGCATCAAATCACCGCGGTTTCGGCACCAAAACCTGTGCTTATATGACCAAGGGCATAGCCTGATGGTGCTATTTCCCGGCCTGCCGGCTGCGATTAGCATACGCGGTTCCGTTTTTTGTGGCCTAAACGCCGTTTTATGCACAAAAACGTGAAATGTTTCGCATTCTGGTCACAGTGGCCGCGTTACAATGCCGCTGGCCTATTTTGACCACCGACATGACTGATTTTTCTGGGCAATTTTCTGCCCTCACACCGACCGGAAGCCGAATCGTGAACCAGCAACGCACCTGCAGCAAATTTTCGCCCAGCCCCATCGCGGCCCTCGTCGCCGCCATGATCGCCATCGGCCTCGCCGGCTGCGGCAGCAAGGAAGAAAAGAAGCCGGCCAGCCAGGTCGCCGCCAAGGTCAACAGCGCAGAGATCTCGGTGCACCAGATCAACTACGTCCTCTCGCGCAGCGGCGCCAACGTCGCCAATGCCGAGCAGGCCGGCAAGCTGCGCCGCGACGTGCTCGAAAAGCTGATCGAACAGCAGCTCGCCGTCGACCAGGCCATCGAAAAGAAGCTCGACCGCTCGCCCGACGTCATGTCCGCCCTCGAAGCCGCCCGCCGCGAAATCCTCGCCCGCGCCTACGCCGAGCAGATCGCCGCCGGCCAGGCCAAGCCCACCCCCGAGGAAGCCCGCGACTACTACACGAAGAACCCCGCGCTGTTCGCCGAGCGCCGCATCTACAACATCCAGGAAATCGTCATCCCCGAAGCCGCCGGCCTCGCCGCCCCGCTGCGCGACATGATCGCCGCCGGCAAGCCGATGGAAGAAATCGCCAAGTGGCTCAAGGGCAAGGACATCAAGTTCGGCGGCAATGCCGCCACGCGCCCGGCCGAGCAGATCCCGCTCGAACTCCTGCCCAAAGTCGCCGCCCTCAAGGACGGCCAGGGCCTGGTGCTCGAAAACGGCGGCGGCCTCACCGTCATGCGCCTCGTCGCCTCGCAGTCCCAGCCGGTCAGCGCCGAACAGGCCCTGCCGCGCATCCAGATGTTCCTCGCCAACCAGCGTGCCGGGGAAGCCGCCACCAAGGAAATGAAAGCCCTGCGCGAAAAGGCGAAGATCAGCTACGTCGGCGAATTCGCCGAAGGCGCCAAGCCCGCCACCGCCGCGGCCCCGGCCGCCCCTGCTGCCGCAGCCGCACCGGCGGCACCGGCCAACGCCGATGCCAAGGCGCTCGAAAAAGGCGTCAAGGGCCTCAAGTGAAATGCTGAAGCAGCTTAATCGTCATTCCGGCGACAGCCGGAATCCAGTCAGGTGTACGAACTGGACACCGGCGTTCGCCGGTGTGACAGTGCCCACCGGTGGCCACGCCGGCTATACGCTCTCGCCCGCCGGGGACACTGGCTCGGGCACCCGGCCTGTCCCGGGCCTGTCGAGGGGCCGGAGTGACGGCGATAGCAAGCGCTCCAGTCGCTTCCCGGCAGCAACAGCGCCGATGCAACCAAAAGTAATCACTGAAAGACACGGAGCCCGCATGATCCGCCGCCTCATTCAACTCGTTGCCACCGTCGCCCTCGCCACGGCCGCCTCGCTCGCCACCGCCCAGGAAAAGACCGGCGACTACCCGCTCGGCGCCGGCGACACCCTCCGTGTCCAGGTCTTCCAGAACCCCGACCTCACGATCGAAACGCGCGTCTCCGAAAGCGGCACCATCACCTACCCGCTGATCGGCAGCGTCGAGCTCGGCGGGCTGCCCATCGCCGCCGCCGAAAAGAAGATCGCCACCGCCCTCAAGGACGGCGGCTTCGTGCAGCAGCCGCAGGTCAACATCGTCCTCATCCAGATGCGCGGCAACCAGGTCGCCGTGCTCGGGCAGGTCAATCGCCCCGGCCGCTTCCCGCTCGAAACCACCAACACCCGCGTCAGCGACATGCTCGCCGCGGCCGGCGGCGCCACCCCCGGCGGCGACGACGTCGCCATCGTCACCGGCGTGCGCAACGGCAAGCCCTTCCGCAAGACGGTCGACATCCCGGCCCTCTACCTCAGCGAAGGCTCCGCCGACGACATCCCGCTCCAGGGCGGCGACGCCATCTACGTACACCGCGCCCCGGTCTTCTACATCTACGGCGAAGCCCAGCGCCCCGGCTCCTACCGCATCGAACGCGGCATGACCGTCATGCAGGCGCTCGCCCTCGGCGGCGGCCCCACCGCCCGCGGCAGCGAATGGCGCCTGCGCCTGCACCGCAAGACCGCCGCCGGCAGCGTCGACCAGCTCTCGCCCGACATGACCGAACTCGTGCAACCCAACGACGTCATCTACGTCCGCGAGAGCCTGTTCTGAACATGCTGCATAACCCTGCACGTTTCGGCACCTCGGCGCCAGCGCCGGTTACCGTCACCCCGGTGAAGACCCTCATCG
>DAORCC010000066.1:0-5217 GCA_035345235.1 Azospira sp. | reverse complement strand
CGGCTTTCGCCGGGATGACGGTGTTGGATGCGGCGGGTGCAACGAACACCTCGGCTGTTGTCGCCGGAGCAACAACATTCAAGGCCAGCGCTGCGATCTCAGCCGGCACCGATTTCAATAGGAACATCGCCCCATGACCCTGCAACAGTTCCTGCTCATCCTGCGCGCCCGTGCGCGGATCGCACTCTACGTCTTCCTCGGCACCGTGCTGACCACGCTCGTCGTCAGCCTGATCATGCCCAAGCAATACACCGCCAGCACGGCCGTCGTCATCGACGTCAAGTCGCCCGACCCCGTGGCCGGCATGGTGCTGCCGGGCCTGATGACGCCGGGCTACATGGCCACCCAGGTCGACATCATCAACAGCGACCGCGTCGCCCAGCGCGTCGTCAAGCTGCTCAAGCTCGACGAGAACCCCACCATCAAGGAACAGTGGCAGGACGCCACCGAAGGCAAGGGCAGCCTCACCGTCTGGCTGGGCAACCTGCTGCAGAAGAAGCTCGACGTGAAGCCCTCGCGCGAGAGCAACGTCATCAACATCAACTTCAGCGGTGCCGACCCCGGCTTCGCGGCCGCCATCGCCAATGCCTTCGCCCGTGCCTACGTCGATGTGAACCTCGAACTCAAGGTCGAGCCCGCGCGCCAGTACGCCGCCTGGTTCGACGAACAGGTACGCCAGCACCGCGACAAGCTCGAAGCCGCGCAGGCGGCGCTCTCCGCCTGGCAGCAGAGGACCGGCATCGTCGCCACCGACGAGCGCCTCGACTACGAAACCGCCAAGCTGAACGAAATCTCCACCCAGCTCACCATCGCCCAGGGGCAGACCGCCGACAGCGCCAGCAAGCAGAAATCCGCCGGCGGCTCGGAAACGCTGGTTGAAGTGATGCAGAACCCGCTGATCAACCAGCTCAAGGCGGATCTCGCCCGGCTCGAAGCCAAGCAGCAGGAAACCGGCGTCAACCTCGGCAAGAACCACCCGCAGACGCTGCGCACCGAATCCGAGATCGCCTCGCTGAAGGAAAAGATCGCGATCGAAACGCGCAAGGTGAGCACCAGCCTCAGCACCTCGGTCACCGTTGGCAAGCAGAAGGAAAAGGAACTGCTCGAAGCGATCGAAAAGCAGAAGAAGAAAGTGCTCGAACTCGGCTCGCAGCGCGATGAACTGAGCGTGCTGAAGCGCGACGTCGAAACCGCCCAGCGCGCCTTCGAGGCCGTTTCCCAGCGCTCGGCGCAGACCCGCCTCGAAAGCCAGTCGGTACAGACCAACATCGCCCTGCTCAACCCCGCAGCCGAGCCCACCGACCCCTCGCGCCCGAAGATCCTCCTCAACATGCTCGTCTCGATCTTCCTCGGCACCCTGCTCGGCGTAGGTGTCGCGCTCATGCTCGAACTGGGCAACCGCCGCGTACGCTCGGCGGAAGACATCGTCGAAACCATCGACCTGCCGGTGCTCGCCACCATCGGCTCGACGCTGCCGCCGCCGACCCTCGGCGAAACGCTGAAATCCTTCTTCCCGTTCCGCCGCAAGCCGGCCGCCGCCTGAGCGCCGCGATGACCCCCCGAGAGCCCGCCATGAACCTGCTCGATCCCGCCGCCTTCGCCGCCAAGGCCACCACCCCTGCCGCCGGCCCCTCGATCGGCGCCATCCTCATCGACGCCGGCCGCCTCTCGGCCGAGGGCGCCGAGCAGATCCTGCGCGTGCAGAAAGAGCAAGGCCTGCGTTTCGGCGATGCCGCCCTGCAGCTCGGCCTGCTCAGCGAAGACGACATCCGCTACGCGCTCTCGCGCCAGTTCGACTACCCCTACCTGCAGGCCGGCGACGCCAGCCTCAGCCACGAACTCGTCGCCGCCTACAAGCCCTTCAGCCACACCGTCGAACACCTGCGCGCGCTGCGCAGCCAGCTCATGCTGCGCTGGCTCGACGCCAGCATCGGCCACAAGGCGCTCGCCATCCTCAGCCCCGGTGCCGGCGAAGGGCGCAGCTTCATCGCCGCCAACCTCGCCGTCGTCTTCTCGCAGCTGGGTGAGCGCACACTGCTCATCGACGCCAACCTGCGCGCCCCGCGCCAGCATGCACTGTTCAAGCTCGGCAGCAGCGCCGGCCTCTCCGGCGTGCTCTCCGGCCGTGCCGGCCCCGAAGCCGTGATCCGCATTCCCTCGCTGGTCGGCCTCTCCGTGCTGCCCGCCGGCGCCGTGCCGCCCAACCCGCAGGAACTGCTCGGCCGCCCCGCCTTCACCGAGATCCTCGCCACCCTGGGCAAGGATTTCGACGTCATCCTCATCGACACCCCGGCCGCCAGCGATTTCGCCGACGCGCAGACCATTGCCGCCCGTGCCGGCGCCGCCCTCATGGTCGCGCGCAAGAACCAGAGCGCCCTGCCGGCCATGGGCAGCATCACCCGCAGCCTGCAGGATTCCGGCGTCACCCTCGTCGGCGCCGTACTCAACGACGCGTGATGTCGAGCGCAGCCGCTGCCACGCTCAAGTCCCACCGGCTCCTCGTCATCCCGGCGAAGGCCGGGGAATCGCGCCTCCCGGCAACCGCCCATCCCGTCATCCCGGCGAAAGCGCCCCGGAGGAAGTACCCTTGGGGTGCCGGGATCCAGTTCGTACACCATTTCTGGATTCCGGCTCGGGCAACGCCCGGCCTGCCCCATGCGTGTCGCAGCATCAAGGCGCGAATCACGCGCACTTCTCATTCGGCAGCATATTGTTCTAAAATCAAGAACAATCGTTCTAATTTTAAGAACACTATGGATACCGCCGCCACCACGCTTTTCGGAAAGACACGCCAGGCCGTGCTCGTGCAGCTCTTCGAGCAGCCGGAAACGCCGTTATACCTGCGCGAAATTTCGCGCCTCACCGGCATCAGCCCCGGCGCGTTGCAGCACGAGCTGAATCAACTGCTCAAGGCCGACCTGATCCTGCGCGAAGAAGACGGCAACCGCGTTGCCTACCGGGCCAATACCGCACACCCGATCTTCAGCGAACTGCAGGGCATCGTGCAAAAGACCTGTGGCCTGCCCGCGCGCATTCGCAGCGCGCTTGCGCCGCTCGCCGATTCCATCGATTTCGCTGCCATCTATGGCTCTGTCGCCAAAGGCACCAGCCACGCGCGCAGCGATGTCGATCTGCTCGTTGTTGGCAGCGTCAAACTGCAGGAACTGCTCGCACACCTGCACCCGGTGGAGCAGCAAGTCGGCCGTGAAGTCAGTGTTCGCCTCTACAGCACGAAGGATTTCGCGGCGCGCAGCAAGAAGGGGGATGCCTTTCTTGCAGGCGTACTCGGCGGCCCGCTGATCGTTTTGGCCGGAAGTGATGACCCGGCGAAAGGCGCCAGCGATGACGCTTGAAAACCTGATTGGCAAGGGCTTGCAACGGGAACCCGCGAGCGCCGCGGAGATTCGCCGTTTTCTCGACAAGATTGCAACCAAGCTGAACGATGCAAAAAGCCAGCAGATCAGCCTGGACACCCGCTTCGATACCGCCTACGAAGCACTGCTGCAGATCGGCCTCGTTGCTCTACGTGCCAATGGCTTGCGGCCCGATTCGCGCGGCGGGCACCACCTGCTGGCATTACAGACGCTCAACAAATCGATCGGTTACCCTCAGGATCGCCTGCGCCTGCTCGACGAGTTTCGCCGGCAACGCGCTGCGGGGCTTTACGACGGGTCATTCGCCCCCAGCGAGGCAGAAGTCGAAGCCATCCTGAACACCGTGGCCGACCTCAAGCAACACCTCGAACAATGGCTGCAGGCGCAGCATCCGGAGTTGATCTGAATGCGCACACTGCCGCTCTCGATCAACCACGGCGCCCACACCGCCCCCCCGGCGCCCGCCCTTGCCGTCATCCCGGCGAACGCGCCCCGGAGGAAGTACCCTTGGGGTGCCGGGATCCAGTGCGTACACCATTTCTGGATTCCGGCGTTCGCCGGAATGACGGAGCAAGGAACCGGGCTGACGGCGTATGAGGCCGGTCTGACGCAGCGGAACGCCGGAGAAAAAGCCTCCCTACCGCGCCCACCCCAGCCGTGCCAGCACCCACGTGCCGATGAGCGCACCCACGGCGTCGGCGGCGAGATCGTCCCAACCCGCCTGACGACCCGGCAGGGTCGCCTGATGCAGCTCGTCGGCAATGCCGATCGCCAGCGCACCGGCGAACGCAAGCACCAGCAGGCCGCCGCGCCGCAAGGGCAGCAGGCCGGCCGCGAGGCCGATCAGGCCGGCGAAGCCCGCGAACAGCACGCAGTGCGCCACCTTGTCCCACGGCACCGGAATCAGGCCCACCGCCACGGGCTGCGCGCCACCCACGAAAAGGCCCGGCACCAGCAGCAGCAAGGCCAGCACCGAAGCAACACGCAGCAAGTGCAGGCGGGCAGGGGATAACAGAAGCATGGCGCTGGAAACTCCGATGAATGCAAACGCACGGCAAACGCCGGCGCAGTGGCTGGCATGGCTGCCGATTATCGCAGGCCTCGCCGTGCTCTACGTACCGAGCCTGATGGATCTTTTCCGCACCATCTGGGCCACCGACGAACAGGCGCACGGCCCCATCGTCTTCGGCATCGCCTGCTGGCTCGCCTACCGCAAATGGCCCGCCATGTGGCAAGCCAGCGAAGGCCGGCAAACCTCCGCCTGGGGCTGGCCGATCTTCGTCTTCGCGCTGCTGCTCTATGCCATCGGCCGCTCGCAGGACATCCTGCTCTTCGAGATCGGCTCCGTCATCTGGCTGCTCGCCGGCATCCTGCTGCTCACGCGTGGCAGCGCCGCGCTCAAGGCACAGTGGTTCGCGCTCTTCTTCATGCTGTTCATGATCCCGCTGCCCGGCGTGGTGGTCGACACCGTCACCATGCCGATGAAGATGGCCGTCTCCTTCGTGGCAGAGCACATCCTCTACGGCATCGGCTACCCGATCGCGCGCACCGGCGTGATCCTGCAGATCGGCCAGTACAAGTTGCTGGTGGCCGATGCCTGCGCCGGCCTGCACACGCTGTTCACGCTCGAGGCACTGGGCCTGCTCTACCTCAACATCGTTCGCCACGACTCCTTCGTGCGCAATGTCACGCTCGCCATCCTGATCGTGCCGATCTCCTTTACCGCCAACGTCATCCGCGTGATGGTGCTGACGCTGATCACTTACCACTTCGGCGACGAAGCAGGGCAGGGCTTCCTGCACGGCTTCGCCGGCATGGTGCTCTTCCTCACCGCGCTGATGCT
>DAORCC010000065.1:0-12348 GCA_035345235.1 Azospira sp. | reverse complement strand
TCCGATCCGCCTTCGTAGAAGCGCCCCGGTGCGAACAGCGGATACTCCTTGCCGTTCTTCAGCTTGAGGTTCAGGTAGTACCAGGTGACGTAGTTCGATTTCTTGCCGAGATAGCCGATGCCGATGTCGGCGATGTCGTCGAAGCGGAGGGTGTGCGACTTGCGGCCCAGGCGGCCCTCGTCATCGATGCGGATGGTTCGCTTCGTGGGGTCGATGATCACCGACTGGCGGCCGCTGACGAGAAAGGCGGCGATGCCGAGGCCGAGCAGCAGGAGGCCGAGCAGGAAACCGGCGCCGGCATTACTGTTCAGCGTCTGGAAACCACGGGCGCCATAGAGGATCAGTGCGCCGACAATCGTGCAACCGATCGCCAGCGCCGTCTGCTGGCGGGGCTTGATGTGCGAGATCCAGACTTCCATCGAGGCTTCCTCCGGCTGCCGTGCGGCGCATATGCCATGAGGGAATTATCGGATGCCGAAAGAATGGGGGCAAGCGATGCCGTCTGCAGGATTGACTGCGGACGACAGGCCGCTTGTCGCGATGGGATCGCGCGATGCATCAGGATTTGCCATTCCGGCGAGCGCCGGACGCAGGGAAAGTCGGCCGACCGGACACCGGCGAACACTGGTGTGATGGTCTCGTCGACCTTCCCTCGCGGGATTACTGCTTGATCGCTTCCAGCGCGATGTCGATGCGCACTTCGTCGCCCACGTGCGGCGCGTACTTGCCGGCGTTGAATTCGGTGCGCTTGACGACGGTCCAGGCGTTGGCGCCGATGGCGTCCTTCTTCAGCATCGGGTGCGGCATGGCCTGGAAGGAGGTGACGGTCAGCGTCACCGGGCGGGTGACGCCCTTCAGCGTCAGCTGGCCTTCGATGCTGGCGGGCTTGTCGCCGTCGAAGACGACCCTGGTCGACTTGAAGGTGGCGGTCGGGTACTTGGCGGTGTCGAGGAAGTCCTCGCCCTGGATGTGCTCGTTGAAGGTGGCGACGCCGGTGTTCACCGACCTGGTGTCGATCGTGATGTCGATCGAACCGGTCTTGGCGGCCTTGTCGAAGACGACGGTGCCGGTGGTCTTGTCGAAGCGGGAGAGCTGCGTCGAGTAGCCGAAGTGGCTGTACGAGAAGCGCGCGCCGGTGTGTGTGCCGTCGATGGCGAAGGTCTCCGGGGCGGCCTGGGCGCCGAGGGCGGCGAGCGAGAGTGCGACGAGGGTGAGGGTCTTTTTCATGGGTTTCTCCGTAGGGTTGGGTTACTTGCGGTTACCGTTCGGCACGCATGGCCGATGCGGCGATGTGGAACTTGATCTGCACGTCGTTGGCGACGATGTCGAACTTCGACCAGCTGCCTTCGCCGATGGCGAAGTCGCCGCGGCGGATCGTGAAGCTGCCGTCGAAGGCGCCGGCATTGCCGTTGGCACTGAAGCTGGCGGGCACGACGATCTCGCGCGACTGGCCCTTGATCGTCAGCGTGCCGGCGACCTCGTAGCGGTCCTTGCCGAGCGGCTTCACGGACGACGAGACGAAGCGTGCGGTGGGAAAAGCCTTGGTGTTGAACCAGGGCTTGCCGGCGACTTCGGCATCGGCGTCGGCGGAGCCGGTATCGATGCTGGCCAGTTCGACGTCGAAGCTGGCCTTGGCGCTGGCCGGCTTCGCCGGGTCGAAGGCGAGCTGCGCGGCGAAGCGCTTGAACTGCCCATCCATCTTGACGCCCATCTGCTGGTAGCTGAAGGCGATGCTGCTTTGGGCAGCGGTTACCTGCGTGTATTCGGCGGCGCCGGCCGTGATCGGGGCGAGCGAGGTGAGTGACGCGACGGCGGCGAGGGTCGCGAGGGGCGAGGCGAGTCTGGTTTGCATGTCAGTTCTCCTGAGGGGGTCAGCGCATCCGGTCGAGGAGGCCGTCCTTGTCGATGAAGTGGTGCTTGAGCGCGGCGCCGACGTGGCCGAGGATCACGGCGACGAAGAGCAGGTTGAGGCTCTTGTGCACCAGCGCCAGCAGTTCGCCTGTTTCCTTGTCCTTGCCGAGCAGGTCGGGGATCGGCAGCACGCCGAACCACACCGTCTGGAAGCCCTTGGCCGAGCTCATCAGCCAGCCGGTGAGCGGAATCGCGATCATCAGCACGTAGAGCAGGCCATGGCCGGCGTGCGCGGCGAGCTGCATCGGGCGCGACATGCTCGCCGGCAGGGCGGGCGGCGGATGGCCGATGCGCCAGGCCAGACGCACCAGCACGAGCAGGAATGCGCTGACGCCGGCCCATTTGTGCCAGGCATAGAGCTTGAGCTTCTCGGGCGACAGCGGCAGGTCGTGCATGTAGAAGCCGAGCGCGAGCAGGCCGATCAGCAGCACGGCCATCAGCCAGTGCAGCGATTTCGCGGTGCGGGTGTAGGGGGCACTCATTGTTGTTCTCCTTGCGAGGGGCGGAAGGCGTAGGCGTCCATCGCGATCACGTAGTCGTCGATGCCGCTGTGGAAACGGTGGGCGTTCGCGGCCGGGCCGCCGGCGCCGAGCGCGACGAACAGCGGCAGCAGGTGCTCGTCGCTCGGGTGAGCGCGCGCAGCCTCGGGGGCCTGGCGACGGTAGTCGAGCAAGGCTTCGACATCGCCGGCGGCGAGATGGCTCGCGAACCAGTCGGCGAAGGCGCGCACGTAGCCGACATCGGCGCCGCCGTTGTGGAAGGCGTTCTGGAAATCCCGCAGGTTGTGCGTGAGGCTGCCGGAGCCGATGACGAGGAATCCCCGCTGCGTCAGCGGTGCCAGCGCGAGGCCGAGGCGGAAGGCGTCGGCCGGGGTGGCAGTGTGCGGCAGCGAAAGCGGGATGACGGGCACGTCGGCGTCCGGATACATCAGGCGCAGCGGCACCCAGGCGCCGTGGTCGAGGCCGCGCTGGCGGTCGAGCCGTACGTCGAGGCCGGCCGCCGCGAGGGCGGCGGCCACCACCTCGGCGCCTTCGCGGCAGCCGCTGGCCGGGTAGCGGATGGCGTAGAGCGCGTCCGGGAAGCCGGTGAAGTCGTGGATCGTTTCAAGACGGTCGGCGGCGCCGACGGTGGCAGTTTCCGTCTGCCAGTGCGGGCTGACGATGATGATCGCACGCGGCCGCGGCAGGGCATCCGCCTGCGTCTTCAGCGCGGCGCCGGCGGCGCCGGGGTGCAGCGCGAAGGTCGGGGCGCCGTGCGGGACGTAGAGGCTGGGCAGAGGGGCAGTCATGTCGGTGCGTGCGTTGTCGGTGTCGATGGCTGCACTTTAGGCTTTTTGATTGGCGTGAAATAGGGGACAATTCGCAAATCACTGTTGCGGAATTGGAAACAATGGATCGACTGGACGCCATGCACCTGTTCGTTCGCGTCGCCGAGCTGGGCAGCTTTTCGGCCGTGGCGCAGCAGATGGGCGTGGCCCGCTCGGTGGTGACGCGGCAGGTCGCCGCGCTCGAGGCGCATCTCGGCAGCAAGCTGATGGCGCGCAGCACGCGCCGCCTGACGCTGACCTCGGCGGGGGCGGCCTATCTCGAGAAGTGCCGCGTGATCCTCAACCTCGTCGAGGCGGCGGAGACCGACATTGCGGCGGAGCACCAGTTGCCGCGCGGCAGCATCCGCATCAGCGTGCCGCTCAGTTTCGGGTTGCGCCGCGTGGCGCCGCTGCTGCTGGAATTCGCGGGGCGCTATCCCGAGGTCGCGCTCGACATGGATTTCAGCGACCGCCGGCAGAACCTGATCGAGGAGGGCATCGACCTCTCGATCCGCATCACGCGGCAACTCGCCCCCGGCGATGTGGCCCGCCGGCTGGGCAGCAGCCGCATGCGCGTGGTGGCGGCGCCGGCCTATCTGGCGCGCCACGGTCGGCCGCTGCGACCGGCCGACCTGTCGCATCACGAATATCTCGGCTACACCAATGCCGGCGGCAGTACGCTGACTTTCCTGGTCGACGGTCAGTGGCAGGGGGTGCCGGTGCGCAGCCGGCTGTCCGGCAACAATGGTGAGGTACTGGTCGAGGCGGCGGCGCAGGGCATGGGCATGACGGCACACCCGGATTTCATTGTCGACGATTTCATTCGTGCCGGCCGCGTCGAGGAAGTGCTGGCCGACTTTCCGCTGCCCGAGCTCGGCATCTACGCGATGCTCCCAAGCAATCGCCAGGTGCCGCACCGGGTTCGCGTGCTGATCGATTTTCTCGCAGCGGCGCTGGCTGCTTCTCAGGGCGATCTTCCTCCCGCTGCGCTGGTGGCTCGGATGCCGCCGGAAGGGGCGGGGCGAGCAGGCGAGCGCAAGAAAAACGGCCGGCGCAATCCTGGACGCAATCCTGAGCGCTGATTCGCCCGTTTCCATACGGCACGATTGTCCGGTGCGCGACAGTGTTGTCGATGCACATCGCCTAAAGTCAGCGCCATCACCCCATCCCGGCGCAGACCGGGAGGTCTGCTGATCCGGCGCCCGCACAGCGGCCCCGGCAGCCATCGCCTGCAACACCAGCACATCGAGGAGACAACTCATGCAGCTTTTGCATCGCGTCGTGGCGCGCGTGCTGGCCTTGCTCGTGCTGCTGGCCGCCGCTGCCGTTCCGGCACAGCAGGGCAATACGATCCGCCTGGGCCAGACGCTGCCGCTTTCCGGCCCGCTGACGGAACTGGGTACCGAATATCGCGATGGTGCGCAAACCTATTTCAAGTGGATCAACAGCAAGGGCGGCGTGCACGGTCGCAAGGTGGAGCTGCTGACGCTCGATGACGGCTATGTGGTCGATCGCACCGCCGAGAATGCGAAGAAGTTGCTCGACGAGGATGTCTTCGCCTTCTTCGGCATGTTCGGCAGCGCCAATTATGCAGCGCTGCTGCCCCTCATCAATGAACGCGGTATTCCGTCGATTGCGCCCTATACGGGGGCCGACAGCCTGCGGTCGGCCAATTCGCCGACCACCTTCTGGCTGCGGGCAAGCTACGGCGACGAGACGGAAAAGATTGTCGATCAGCTGACGACGCTCGGCATCAACCGGATCGCGGTCTTCTATCAGGACGATGCCTTCGGCAAGGCCGGGCTGGCCGGGGTCGAGAATGCGCTGGCGAAGCGCAAGCTGAAGGTCCTCGCCACCGGTGTGTACGACAAGACGAAGAACGATGTCGGCAGTGCGGTCAAGGCGATCGGCGTCGCCGATCCGCAGGCCGTGGTGATGATCAGCACCTACAAGCCGACCGCCGCCTTCGTGAAGCAGATGCGGCTGAGCGGGAAACTGCCCCAGTTCTTCGCCCTGTCGGTCGTCGGCGTCAAGGCGCTCAATGCCGAGCTGGGCGCCGAGTCCGCCGGCATCGCGATCTCGCAGGTGGTGCCCTTCCCGGACAGCGCCACTGCGCCGGTCGTGCGCGAGATGCGCCAGCTGCCAGCCGAGATGCTTCCGCCGGCGGGCATTACCTATACCACCCTCGAAGGCTACATCGCCGCGCGCGTGGCCGTCGAAGGTCTGCGCCGGGCGGGTCCGAATCCCTCGCGCGAGAAATTCGTGAGTGCCCTTGAATCGCTGAAGGATTACGACGTCGGCGGCTTCCCGGTGAACTATGCCGGTGGCAGCCGCCTCGGATCGCGTTTCGCCGAGGTCACCATCGTCGGCAAGAGCGGCAAGCTGATGCGCTGAACGGAATACCCTCGTCAGTACCCTCGGCCGGCCTCGTGCCGGCCATTTTTTTGTCTACAATCGACATCTTCTGCCTGCCCGCATTCACCTCATCAATGACTCCATACGGCCGTTTCGCCGCTGCCCTTGTGCTATTGCTGCCTTGCGTGGCGAGCAGTGCGCTTGCGGACGACGCGCCCGATTTCGCGGCCACGACCCTTTCCGGCGACTGGGGCGGCGCGCGTACGGAAGTCTGGGAGAAGGGCCTGCATTTCGAGGCCGGCTACAAGGTCGATGTATTGCAGGGGCACAAGGGCAGCAGTACCGCCACCCGCAACGTGCGGCACCTCGACCTCAAGCTGCGCGCCGACCTCGATCGTCTGCTCGGCTGGGAGGACGCCGTCGCCTATCTCAACGTGATCGACGATCGCGGCAACGGCTCGAATGCGCATGCCGGCAGCCTGATGGGCATTTCCAACATCGAGGTGCCGGTGCCGACGGCGCGCGTCTTCCACGCCTGGGTGCAGAAGGGTTTCTTCGATGATCGCCTGTCGCTGCTGGCCGGCATCTATCCGATCGATTCGGAATTCTTCACGATGGAGTCGGCCGCCAATCTGCTGCATCCGGCCTATGGCACCTCGGCCGACCTGGCACTGACGAACACGCCGTCGATCTTCAACAATGCCGCTTTCGGCCTGCGCGGGAAGTTGCTTTCCGACGATCGCACCCTCTATGCGATGGGGGCGGTGCTCGATGGCGTGCCGAATGATCCGAAGCATCCCCGGCGCACGGCGGTCAGGCTGTCGGGAAGAGATGGTGCCTTCGGCATTGCCGAGCTTGGCTGGATGCCGCAGGAAAGCCGGCATACCTTCGATTTCGAGCCGACTGATCCGGCGAACGTGCTGCAGTCGCCGGCAGTCGAGACGCACGAGAAATATGCGGGGTATGCCAAGCTCGCGGCCGGTGTCTGGGCGTACAGCCGAAAGCGCGACGATCTTGCCGATGTCGATGCGGCCGGCACGCCCGTGCGCCATCGCTCACATGGCGCCTACGTGCTTGGTGAACGGACGCTGTTCGGGCTGCCGGGCGATCCGTTGCGCAATCTGTCGGTTTTCGGGCGCTATACGCTTGCCGATCCGAATACGATCGCCATCGACCGTAGCTGGAACCTCGGCTTCAAGTGGCGCGGCCCGCTGGCACACCGGCCGCAGGATGCAATCACGATCGGCTGGACGCGTGGTCAGCTGGCGGAGAAATACCGTCGATCGCTGGATCGGGCTGCGAACGCCGAGCAGGCCTTCGAGGCGACCTGGCGCGTCGAATTGTCGCCGGCGTTTGCCATCCAGCCGGACTGGCAGTACATCCGCCATCCGGGCGGTGAGGCGGCCGCGAAGCCGGTGCGCGTCGTTGGCGCCCGTTTCGATCTGGTTTTCTGAATTTGCGCGGGCTTTTCTATTCGCCGAAGCAGCGCAGCCCGGCGACGTCGAGAATGATCACCTTGCCGTACTCGAGGCGCAGCAGGTTCGCGTCCTGCAGCGTCTTCAGCGCCTGATTGACGCGCTGCCGCGAGAGGCCGGCGAGGAAGCCGATCTCTTCCTGCGAGATCTGCAGTTCGGTACCGGTGCCTGGGTAGAGCACCGGGTTGAACATGGCGGCGAGGTTGCGCGCGAGGCGGGCATCGGTGTCGAGCAGGCGCTCGTTCTCCATCATGCCGATGAACTGGCCGAGACGTTCGTTGAGCTGCGTGATCAGGAAGCGGTTGAACGGAATGCTGTGATCCATCAGCCACAGGTAGGTGGCGCGGTTCATGTAGGCGATGCGTGAATCGCGCAGGGCGACGACATCGTATTTGCGCGGGTCGTTCTTGAGCAGCGAGCCTTCGCCGAACCAGCCGCCGGCAGCAAGGCCGGTGAAGGTCGTGGTCTTGCCGGTGACCCAGTCGCTGCTCATCTTGACGAGGCCGTCGACCACACCCATCCAGTAATCGACGGGTTCACCCTTCATGCAAACGAACGCGCCCGCTTCGACTCGCCGTTCGATCGTGCCGGCGAGAACGCGCTCGAATTCCTCCGCCGTCAGGTTCTTCCCCCAATGGGAAGCCCGCAGCGATTCGGCGAGGGTCTGCATGAAAATGAAATATTCGCTAAATGTTGGGACGGCGACAATTATAGCGCTGTCCTCTCGCTACACTGCATTGCATAGAGGGCGCTTTTCCGGGTGCCCGATACCGGTTCCGAGGTCTGTTCCGCCGATGCAAAGATCCCGATTGACGGGGGTCCCGGCGGGGCTACAATGAGTCCGGCATAGAAAACAAGCGGCGTTCCTGCGGGGGCGTCTGGAATAACGGAGGAGACGATATGCCGGATACGGCTACCCGGGCGCTGGATACCTTCCCGCGCCTGCTGTTCTACCATGCCCAGGTGCGCGGCAATAAGGTTGCCATGCGCGAGAAGGATCTGGGCATCTGGCAATCCTGGACCTGGGCCGATGTCGCCGACCGCGTCGGCGCCCTGGCGAGCGGACTCGCAGCGCTTGGCTTCAAGCGTGGCGACAACCTCGCCATCATCGGCGACAACCGTCCCCATCTCTACATGATGATGACCGCCGTGCAGTGCCTGGGCGGCGTCCCGGTGCCGCTCTATCAGGATGCGGTCGCCAACGAGATGTCCTTCGTGCTGCAGGATGCGGGCGTCCGCTTCGCGTTGGTCGAGGACCAGGAGCAGGTCGACAAGCTGCTCGAGCTGAAGGATCAGTTGCCGGCGCTGGAGCATGTCGTCTACGACGATCCGCGCGGCATGCGCCATTACAACCAGCCCTTCCTGCACGACATCCACGAGTTGATGGCGATGGGGCGCATCCACAACCAGAATCATCCGAGCTTCCTCGAGAGCGAGATAGAGCAGGGGCGTGCGGACGATACGAGTGTGATGCTCTATACCTCGGGCACGACCGGCAAGCCGAAGGGTGTCTGCCAGACGCATAACGCCTTCATCTCGTCGGCGCGCGGTGGTGCGGAGTTCGACAAGCTGACGGACGCCGAGGACATCCTGTCCTACCTGCCGATGGCCTGGGTGGGTGACCACCTGTTCTCCTTCGGCCAGGCGCTGGTCACCGGTTTCACGATCAACTGCCCGGAATCGGGCGATACCGTGATGACCGACCTGCGCGAGATCGGCCCGACCTACTACTTTGCACCGCCTCGCGTTTTCGAGAACCTGCTGACGCAGGTGATGATCCGCATGGAGGATGCCGGTGCGATCAAGCAGAAGATCTTTCATCACTACATGGCAGTGGCGCGCCGTTGCGGCGCCGATATCCTCGATGGCAAGCAGGTCAGCTTTGGCGATCGGCTGGCGTATGCGCTCGGCAACCTGCTCGTCTATGGCCCGCTGAAGAACGTGCTCGGCATGAGCCGCATCCGCGTTGCGTACACCGCCGGCGCGGCGATCGGCCCCGATCTCTTCCGCTTCTACCGCTCGATCGGCATCAACCTCAAGCAGCTCTATGGCCAGACTGAAACCTGTGCCTACGTCTGCCTGCAGCCGGACGGCCAGATCAAGCTCGATTCGGTCGGCATGCCGGCGCCCGGCGTCGAGGTCAAGATCGCCGATAACGGCGAGATCCTGGTCAAGGGGCCGATGCTGCTCAAGGAATACTACAAGCGCCCGGATGCGACGGCCGAGTCGATCAACGCCGATGGCTACTTCATGACCGGCGACGCCGGTTTCTTCGACGACGATGGCCACCTCAAGATCATCGATCGCGCCAAGGACGTCGGCAAGCTCTCGAACGGCGCGATGTTTGCCCCGAATTACATCGAGAACAAGCTGAAGTTCTTCCCGCACATCAAGGAAGCCGTCTGCTTCGGTCACGACCGGGACATGGTCTGCGCCTTCATCAACATCGACGTGGGTGCCGTTGGCAACTGGGCCGAGCGGCGCGGTATCGCCTATTCCGGTTATGCCGACCTCGCCGGCAAGCAGCAGGTGCTGGAGCTGATCAAGGAATGCGTCGGCAAGATCAACGAGGAGCTGGTGGCGGAGGGCATGCTCGCCGATTCGCAGATTCATCGCTTCCTCGTCCTGCACAAGGAACTCGATCCTGACGACGACGAACTGACCCGCACGCGCAAGGTTCGTCGTGGCTTCGTCGCGGAGAAATATGCGGTGCTGATCGATGCGCTCTACGGCGGCAAGGCGTCTCAGTTCATCGAGACCGAGGTCAAGTTCGAGGACGGCCGTCGCGGCAAGGTGTCGGCGGATCTCAAGATCCTCGATGCGAAGACCCTGCCGGTCGTGAAAAAAGCAGCCTGAGGAAGAATCCATGAGCGGAAGACAAATCGGCGATGTCATCCTCGACCTGCAGCACATTTCGCTGCGGTTCGGGGGCGTCAAGGCGCTGACCGACATTTCCTTCGATGTGAAGGAACACGAGATCCGGGCCATCATCGGCCCCAACGGTGCGGGCAAGAGCTCGATGCTGAACGTCATCAACGGCGTCTACCACCCGCAGGAAGGCCGCATTACCTTCCACGGCGAAGAACGCCGCAGGATGGAGCCGCACATGGCGGCGATGCAGGGCATCTCGCGCACCTTCCAGAACATCGCGCTGTTCAAGGGCATGACCGTGCTCGATAACGTGATGACCGGTCGCATCACCAAGATGAAGGCGACCTTCATCGAACAGGCCTTGTTCTTCGGGCGCGCCCATCGCGAGGAGATGGAGCATCGCAAGAAGGTCGAGGAGGTAATCGACTTTCTGGAAATCCAGCACATCCGCAAGACGCCGGTAGGGCGCCTGCCTTACGGTCTGCAGAAGCGCGTCGAGCTTGCCCGTGCGCTGGCCGCCGAGCCGTCGATGCTGCTGCTCGACGAGCCGATGGCCGGCATGAACGTCGAGGAGAAGCAGGACATGTGCCGCTTCATCCTCGATGTGAACGACCAGTTTGGTACCACCATCGTGCTGATCGAGCACGACATGGGCGTGGTGATGGACATTTCCGATCGCGTCGTCGTGCTCGACTACGGCAAGAAGATCGGCGATGGCACGCCGGATGAAGTGCGCAGCAACGAAGAAGTGATCCGTGCCTACCTCGGCACCGGGCACTAAAAGGAGGCCAGGAACATGCAATTCTTTTTCGAAGTGCTGATCGGCGGGCTGCTGTCGGGGGTCATGTACTCCTTCATCGCGCTCGGGTTCGTGCTGATCTACAAGGCTTCCGGCGTCTTCAACTTCGCGCAGGGGGCCATGGTCTTCTTCGCAGCCCTGACCTTCGTCGGCATCATGGAAATGGGCGTGCCGTTCTGGCTTGCCCTGGTGCTCGCCTTCGGCGCCATGGTGATCCTTGGCATCGCGACCGAGAAGGTCGTGCTGCGGCCGCTGGTCAACCAGCCACCGATCGCGCTGTTCATGGCCACGATCGGCCTCACCTTCTTTGTCGAGGGCCTGGCCCAGGCGATGTGGGGTGCCAGCGTGCGCGGTCTGGACCTCGGCATCCAGGATGAGCCTATCGAATGGATCCTGAACGCCACCGACATCGGCGTTTCCAAGTTCGACCTTTTTGCAGCCGGGGTTGCGGCGGTGCTGGTCACGGCCCTGGCTCTTTTTTTCCAATACACCCGTATCGGTCGTGCCCTGCGTGCGGTGGCGGATGATCACCAGGCAGCCTTGTCGATCGGCATTCCGCTGCAGAACATCTGGCGAATCGTCTGGGCCGTCGCCGGTTTCGTCGCGCTGGTGGCCGGCCTGCTCTGGGGGGCCCGCAACGGCGTCCAGTTCGCGCTCGTGTTCACCGCGCTGAAGGCGTTGCCGGTGCTGATTCTCGGCGGCTTCACCTCGGTGCCGGGTGCCATCGTCGGCGGCCTGATCATCGGCTCCAGCGAGAAGCTGGCCGAGGTCTATCTCGGCAGCTACGTGGGCGGCGGCATCGATTCGTGGTTCCCGTATGTACTGGCGTTGGCGTTCCTGCTCGTGCGGCCCGAAGGGCTGTTCGGCGAGAAGCACATCGACCGCGTGTAACGGCAAGGAGAGGACAACAACATGCTTTACCGTGAAGCAGGTCAATTCAAGGCAAGCTACGCTGCCGACCAGCAGATTTTCCCGATCCGCCAGGACCGAATCGGCGTCATGTTGCTGCTCGCCGTCGCGTTCATCGCGGTGCCGATGTTCGCAAGCGAATACTGGCTGAAGGGGATCCTGATCCAGTTTCTGGTGTTTTCGCTCGCTGCATTGGGGCTGAACATCCTGACCGGCTACGCCGGCCAGCTTTCCCTCGGCTCGGCAGCCTTCATGGCGGTCGGCGCCTTCGCTTCCTACAACTTCATGTTGCGCATCGACGGCATGCCCTTGCTGCTCGCCTTTGCGCTCGGTGGCCTGATGGCAGCGCTGGTCGGTATCGCCTTCGGCCTCCCTTCCCTGCGCATCAAGGGCTTCTACCTGGCGGTGGCAACGCTGGCGGCACAGTTCTTCATCGTGTGGATCCTGACCAAGGTCAGCTGGTTCTCGAATGATTCGTCGTCGGGTGTGATCACGGCGCAGGACATGGTGATCTTCGGCTACAAGTTCGCATCGCCGCAGGCCAAGTATCTGTTGGTGCTTTCCATCGTCGCCGTCATGGCGCTGATGGCGAAGAACATGGCGCGCAGTACGGTCGGCCGTGCCTGGATGGCCGTACGCGACATGGACGTTGCGGCCGAGGTGATCGGCATCCGCATCATGTACACCAAGCTGCTGGCCTTCGCCATCAGCTCCTTCTACTG
>DAORCC010000064.1:0-12611 GCA_035345235.1 Azospira sp. | reverse complement strand
CCAACTACTTCGACTGGATGATCGCCTTCGCCGAGTACCTGATCGAAGCCGGCCATGCCTACGTCGACAGCCAGAGCGCCGACGAGATGCGCGCCAACCGCGGCACGCTGAAGGAGCCGGGCAAGGATTCGCCGTACCGCAACCGCAGCGCAGCCGAGAGCATGGACCTGTTCAAGCGCATGCAGAAAGGCGAGTTCCCGGACGGCGCCCACATCCTGCGCGCCAAGATCGACATGGCCTCGCCCAACATCAACCTGCGCGACCCGGCCATCTACCGCATCCGCCACGCCACGCACCACAACACCGGCGACAAGTGGTGCGTCTATCCGATGTACACCTTCGCCCACCCGATCGAGGACGCGCTGGAGAACATCACGCACTCCATCTGCACGCTCGAGTTCGAGGACCAGCGCCCGTTCTACGACTGGCTGCTCGAGCGCCTGGCCGAAGGCGGCAAGCTGCAGCGCCCGCTGCCGCAGCAGATCGAGTTCTCGCGCCTGAACCTGACCTACGTCGTGCTCTCCAAGCGCAAGCTGATCCAGCTGGTCGATGAAAAGCACGTCGACGGCTGGGACGACCCGCGCATGCCGACGCTGGTCGGCGCCCGCCGTCGCGGCTACACGCCGGAAGGCTTCCGCCTGTTCGCCGAGCGCATCGGCGTCTCCAAGCACGACTCGCTGATCGACTACATCACCTTCGAGGACTGCTTCCGCGAAGTGCTCAACGAATCGGCCGAACGCCGCGTCGCCGTGCTCGACCCGCTCAAGCTGATCATCACCAACTACCCGGAAGGCCAGAGCGAGGAAGCCTTCGCGCCGAACCATCCGCTGAAGCCGGAACTCGGCAAGCGGGCTATGCCTTTCTCGCGCGAGCTGTGGATCGAGGCCGAGGACTTCATGGAAGAGCCGAGCAAGGGCTTCCATCGCCTCTACCCCGGCAACATGGCACGCCTGAAATACGGCTACATCGTGAAGTGCACCGGCTGCGAGAAGGACGCGTCGGGCAAGGTCACCGCCGTGCTGTGCGAATACCTGCCGGAAACCAGGTCGGGCACGCCGGGCGCCGACAGCGTCAAGGTGAAGGGCAACCTGCACTGGGTTTCGGTGGCACATGGCTACACCGCCGAAGTGCGCCTCTACGACCGCCTGTTCGCCGTGCCGGCGCCGGGCGCGCGGCGCGAGGGCGATGCGCCGGAACTCGAGCGCGACTACCTCGACGACATCAACCCGAATTCGAAGCAGGTCATCACCGCCCAGCTCGAACCGTCACTGAAGGACGCGAAGGCCGAGGACTGCTTCCAGTTCGAGCGCCACGGCTACTTCGTCGCCGACCGCGTCGACTCGAAGGCCGGCACGCCGGTCTTCAACCGCACGGTGACGCTGAAGGATTCGTGGTCGGCGAAACCCGCAAAATAAGCCGCGAGTTGAGGCTTCAAGGACGATGATGCGCCACCTGCCAGTCGCCATCATCGTCATCGCCCAGCTGTTCGGCACCTCGCTGTGGTTCTCCGCCAACAGCGCCGCCGATGACCTGATGCGGCAGTGGGGCGCCAGCCCCGCCGACATCGGCTCGCTGACCAACGCCACCCAGCTCGGCTTCATCCTCGGCACGCTCGCCTTCGCCGTTTCCGGCCTTGCCGACCGCTTCCCCGCCAGCCGCATCTTCGCCGTCTGCGCCGTGCTCGGCGCGCTCGCCAACGCCGGCTTCGCCTTTCTCGCTGGCAGTATCGATGCCGGCATCCTGTGGCGCTTCGCCGTCGGCCTCAGCCTCGCCGGTGTCTACCCGCTCGGCATGAAGCTCGTCGTCAGCTGGGAACCAGAACGCGCTGGCGCCGCGCTCGCCTGGCTGGTAGGCATGCTCACGCTCGGCACCTCGCTTCCGCAGGGCATCCGCGCACTCGGCACGGCCTGGCCGTGGCAGTACCCGATTCTCGCGGCATCGGCGCTGGCCGTCGTCGCGGCCTTGATGATCCTGCGCCTCGGCGACGGCCCGCACCTGAAGCGCGGCCACGGCGCACCGGCGATCACGCTCGGCGGCGTCTTCCGCGCCTTCCAGATCCCCGAATACCGTGCCTCGGCACTCGGCTACTTCGGCCACCAGTGGGAGCTCTACGCGATGTGGACGCTGACGCCGATGCTGGTGGCAAAGAGCGGCCTGCACGAGGCGCTCGACCTCTCCATCCCGGCGCTGGCCTTCGCCATCATCGGCATCGGCGCCTTCGGCTGCGTGCTCGGCGGCCACTTCACGGCACGCCTCGGCAGCGCCCGCGTCGCCGCCATCGCACTCGCCATTTCGGCGGCGTGCTGCCTCGCCTTCCCGCTTGCCGGCAACCTGCCTCCGGCATTGCTGCTGGCGCTGATGCTGCTGTGGGGGATGTCCGTCGTCGCCGATTCGCCGCAGTTCTCGGCGATGTCGGCCAGGGCCTGCCCGCCGCAGATCGTCGGCAGCGCGCTGGCGATCCAGAACTCGCTCGGCTTCGCCATCACCATGGGCTCGATCGCGCTGGCGACGCGCCTCGTCGATGACTGGGGGCTTTCGATTGCGTGGCTGCTACTGCCGGGGCCGCTGCTCGGCCTCGTCGGGCTGGCGCCGCTGTGGCGCCGCCCGTTCCCTGCGCCGGCTCAGTAGAACTTCTCGATCATCGCCAGCGAGCGCGAATAGCTGTGCGCGATCTGCGCGTCGTCGTAGCGATGCTCCGGCCGCACCGGGCAGCTGGTACGCGCAACGCAGGTGACGCGGCAGCGCGAATCCTGCTGCCGCCGATAAGCAACGCACTTCTGCAGCGAGAAATCGCGATCCGACAAGGCGCTGGCCGGACAGGCCGTCACGCAGGGCTGCGACGGACAGGTCGTGCACGGCGAGGCGCCGGCCTGCGGAACGCTCTCCGGCAGGTCGGCATCGACCAGCAGCACGGCACGATAGGCGAACCACGAACCCCAGTCGGCATTGACGCCGACGCGGAACGGCGACTCGTGGTGCCAGCCTGCCAGTCGCCCCAGTGCCTGCAGGCCGACCGGGGTATCGCCGGGATAGACGAGTTCATGCGCGACGCCGGGCAACTGCGCTGCCAGCCATTCCGCAACACGGGCACGCGTGAATTCGTCGATCGGGTGTTCCGTGGCGAGGTCTGCCGCCTTGACCCGCTCCCACAGCGTGCGCCCGCCATGGCCGATCAGGATCAGGCGCCGATGGCGCCCTTCGGGATCGAGGGCGGCAGCCACATCACCGGGCAGCGTCGCAAGCGAGAACACGGCTTGCAGGTTGAGGCCGGCGGCATCGAGTGCCGAAAAATCGACGCGCGTCATGCAATGCGCGCCAGGGCCTCGTCGATGGCATCCGTGTCGGTCGGCCGCACCAGCCGCGCCACTTCGACACCATCGCGCAGGAAGACCAGCGTCGGCCACAGCTTGACGCCGAAGCTGCGCCCGAGGCGCTGGCCGGGACCATCCTCGATCCTGAGGTGCGCCACCTGCGGGTAATTCGCAAAGGCCGCCGCCACATGCGGCATGGCCGCCTTGCAATGCCCGCACCACGGCGTGCCGAACTCGACGACGAGCGGGCCGTGCTGCGCGTCGACCGCCTCGCGCGTCGGCGGCGTTTCCAGAAAGGCTTCGCTGTAGGCCATGCGCTACACCGCCACCAGTGTCTGCCGGCCGTACCACTCCCCGCCCGGCGCCACCGTTACCGGCGTCTTCGCCACGGCGGCCTCGACGCACAGCATGTGCCGCCAATCCTTGTCCGGCATGTCGGCCAGCGCTGCACATTTCTCGACCCACGGGTTCCACACCACCACGTCCGGGAAACCTTCCTGCGCAATGCCCAGGCTCAGGTTTGCCGCTTTCAGCAGCAGCGGCCGTTTCGCGCCGAAATAGGCACGGTCGGTCTCGGCCTCGACCAGCAGCTCGGTGCCCGTCTCGCGCACGATGCGGTCGCCGTTCGCGGCGTCACGATAGTCGTAGCCGCGCAGCCCCTCCAGCGCCGCATCCTCGACCTGCGTCACCCGCAGATAGGAGTGCAGCGCCCCGGTGAAGTCGAGCGGCGCCTCGCCGGTGTTGGCCACGCACAGTTCGAGGTCGATGCGATCGGCTTCCAGCATCAGCGTCAGTTCGAGCCGGAAGGGGTGTGGCCACAGTGCGCGCGTCGCCTCGTCATCGCCGGTTTCCAGCGTCACCAGCGCGTAGTCGTCGCCACAGCGTTGCGTCGCGATTTCCCAGCGCCGCGTGCGCACGAAGCCATGCTTCGGCAGCGGACCGAGCGCGGCGAATTGCGGAAAGCAGACCGGGATGCCGCCACGCACGGGCCGGCTGCCGTCGAACACGGCCTGCTCGGAGAGGTAGAGCCGCTCGCGGCCGTCAGCCGTCTGCCACGACAGGACCTGACCGCCGCGCAGGCCGATCACGACGGCAGCGCCGCGCCCGCTATCGAGACGCAGCGCCTCGGCACCCTTGAACGAAACCGGAGCAATGGAAAACGGCATGGATGGAATCTTTCGGAAAACAGGAAAAGCCGGCCCAGACGCGCATTCAGGCAGCCCGGGCGGACCGACATTCTAGCCGAGCCTGCGCAGCACCATCACGACTGCTGCGCCAGCCACGCATCCAGCGCGGCATTCAGGCGGGAGAAGGCGTCGTCGAGCAGGGAAACCGCATCGACGGGAACGGACTCACCCTCCTGCAGTTTCTCCTCCATCGCCCGCGCCAGCGACGCCAGTTCGCGACCATCGACATCAAGGGCCATGCCCTTCACCGAGTGGGCCAGTCGATACGCCGCCTTGCGGTCGCCGTCGGCCAGCGCCACGCGCAGCTCCTGCAGTCGCCCCGGCACGTCGACACGGATCAGGTCGACGACCGACTTCGCCAGATCGATATCCTGCCGGATGCCGCTGAGCCGTGCCATCATGCCCGCCGCGTCGAAGACCGCACTGCTGGCAGCCACCGGCTGCGGCGCCCGTGCGGCGGCGACCGCCGCCGGCGAGGCGCCGGACAGCACCTGCATCACCACCTGCTTGAGCAGTTCGAAATCGACCGGTTTCGCCAGGTAATCGTTCATGCCGGCCGCTAGGCAGCGCAGGCGATCCTCTTCGTAGGCCCCCGCCGTCAGCGCCACGATCGGTACGGCCGGCCGCGTCTCGGCCGCCTCCCATTCGCGGATCTTCAGCGTCGCCTCGATGCCGCCCATCACGGGCATCTGCACATCCATCAGGATGAGGTCAGGCCGCGCGCCGCCGGTCACCTGGTCGACCGCCTCGCGACCGTCCTCGGCCACCTCGACACGGCATCCCCAGCGCTCGAGCATCGCCACGATCACCTTGCGGTTCGTCGCATTGTCCTCGACCACCAGCACATCGAGCGCCACCGCAGCGGGGGCATCCACAGGCGTCGTGCCGGCGACAGCCGCCCCCCCGACGCCGTCCGCCATGCGCCCGAGCGGCACGCGGAACCAGAAGCGCGACCCCTCGTTCGGCGCGCTCTGCATGCCGACGCTGCCGCCCATGGCCTGCGCCAGGCCGCGCACGATCGAGAGGCCGAGCCCCGTGCCGCCATAGCGGCGCGTCGTCGAGCTGTCCGCCTGCGAGAAAGGCTGGAAGAGCGTCTCCATCTTGTCCGGATCGATACCGATCCCGGTGTCGACGACCGCGAATTCCACCTCGTCGCCGCCCCCCGCAACCGTCGCCGGCACCACGCGTGCCTCGATGCGCACTTCGCCGTCGTGCGTGAACTTCACCGCATTGCCGACAAGGTTGCTCAGCATCTGCCGGATGCGCAGCGGGTCTCCCTCGTAATGCACGCCGGCCGGTCCCAACCAGTGCGATGACACGGCCAGCCCCTTTTCCGCCGCCGGGCCACGGAAGAGCCGCTCCACGTCCGCCAGCAAGGCAGCGGGTTCGAAGGCCACATGCTCCAGCGCCACCTTGCCCGCCTCGACGCGCGAAAGGTCGAGGATATCGTTGAGCAGCGTCAGCAGCGCCTTGCCGGAATCGAGCAGCGTCCGCAGGCACTCCTCCCGGTCATTCGGCTCCAGCTCCGGCATCATCGCCAGTTGCGCCATGCCGAGGATGCCGTTCATCGGCGTGCGGATCTCGTGGCTCATCGTCGCCAGGAACTGGCTCTTCGCCACGCTCGCCGCCTCGGCTGCCTCCTTGGCACGGATCAGCTCCGCCTCGACCGCCTTCTGTTCCGAAATGTCCTCGAACACCCAGATGCTGCCGGCCTCCGGATTGGCAACATCGATCAGCTTGCCGTTCATGCGCATCCAGATCGTGTGCCCGTCGGCGTGCCGCATCAGGCGCTCGCTGGCAAAGCGCAGGCCGCGCAAGAGCACCGGGTAGGCCTCGTTACCGAAGCGCTCGTAATCTTCGTCGGAAGGATAGAACTGGCGCGTCGAGATTTCCGCGATGCTGTCGGGATCGTAACCGAACATCTCCGCCATCCGACGGTTCGACCACACCTGCCAGCGATTGCGTACGAAGGTGATGCCGACGCTCGAGTTGTCGAGGATCGACTGCATTTCCAGCATCCGCTTCTTCAACTCTTCGTCGAGCTGCTCCAGGTGCTTCGTCTGCTCGCGCACCGTCCTGCCGACCACGGCGGCCCGCCCCGTCATCGACAGCAGCAGCAGCTGCAGCACGCTGACGAAGAGCATGCCGGCGATGCCGATGACCGGCGACAGCAGCGAGCGATGCTCACGCACATATTCCGGTGTCAGGGCTGTCGAAAGCATCCACTCGCGATCGGCCAGGTGCAGCGTCTTGCGCCACTTCGGCGTACCGTCCGGCAGGCCGCCGAACAACAGGCGCCCCTCTTTCCCCCACGTGCTGTCACCCGCATCGTGCAGCGCCACGCGGATACCGGGCACCCGGGAATCGCCCAGCGCCAGCGTGACCAGGTCCTCCGTCTTCAGCGCGCCGACCGCGAGGCCGAGCAGGCGCGAATCGCTCCCGCGCTCGCGCAGCCCGTGTCGGTAGGTCGGGTAAAGGACGAGGATGCCCGGCCGCTGCTCGTTGTCCTGAATCAGATGCACCGCCGCCGTTGCCGCCGGCTGCCGCGTCGACACCGCTCGCTCGATCGCGTCGCGGCGCACCGCCTCCGAAGCGATGTCGAAGCCAAGCGCCGGACGATTTGCCGTTGCCGGCGCGACGAGGCTCACCGGGAAATAATCATCCCGCGCCGCCGCCGGCACGAGCTGCCCATCGGCCGCCCGCTCCCGGATCGAGAACCCCGGCATGTCGCTGCGCTTCGCCTGCATCGCCTCGAAGTCGGCACGCCGCACCGCCGTCACGTAGTAATTGAAGCTGAGCGCGAAGATCTCGGGATGATCCGCCAGGGCATGGCGGGAGAAATGCTCGAACGTATCCTGATCCAGCTCCGGCGCAACTTCGGCCAGGCTGCGCAAGGACGACAGCACATCGCCCACGGCATCGAAATGGTGTTGCAGGCGGAAGGCGATCTCCTCGCTGCGCCCCTCGAGGTCGTCCGCGAGCCGGCGCTTTTCCCAGAAACCGGCGTAGAAGAACGCGGCCACGATCAGCGACAGGGTGATCACGATCGGCAGCGCCAGCGGCAGCATCCGCCGGCGCCAGATATCGGTGCGACGCTGCAGCAACAGCAGACTGAGCGGTGCCGCGATCAGCACGCCCAGCGTATCTCCCAGCCACCAGTTCCACCACGAGAACGGAAAATCCGGCAGCGGAACGATGCCGAATGCCGCCAGCGCCGACACCCCGACCGTCGCCGAAACGACACAGGCGAGCGGTCCGCCGAGCACGGTGAACTGAAGGATTTCGGCATCCTGCTCGAGGCGCTGCCACGCTTCGCCGAGACGGCGACGGATCAGCACGCTGCCCAGCCAGGCCTGGACACAGGCGCCAATCGCGATCAGTGCAGCGATGGCTCCCGACGAAACTGTCCAGACCGCCCCATTGCCGATCTCGACAACCAGGTTCGTCAGGAAGGCGCCCGCCCATACGGCCGGCAGCACGCGCGGACCGTACAGCAGCAGCGCCGCCAGCGCCCAGCCGGCGGCCGGGAAGAGCGGGCTCGCATAGCCCTGCAGCATCCCGAGCTGCAGGCCGGCCACCCCGCTCAGGAAGTAGCCGACTACGGTAATGGCATGGGGCATCCAGCGGGGCATGCGCGTCCTTGTCTGCGTCAGATCAGGGGATGCCGCTCAGGCACCGCCCAGCATGCGGATTTCGCGCTGCGGGAAGGGAATCGCGATGCCCTGCGTACGGAAGGTCTCCAGGATCGCCCGGTTGATCTCGGCACCGGCAGGCACGAAATCCGGCACCGTCACCCACGGCATGACGGCGATGTTCACGCTCGAATCGGCCAGCTGCGAAACACCGACCACCGGCGCCGGTTCCTGCAGCACGCGCGCGTTGGCGCGCAGGACGCCATCGATCGCCGCCAGCGCCACGGCGATGTCCGTGTCGTAGGCCACGCCCACTGCCAGCGGCAGCTGCCGGATCTTGCCGTAGTTGTGCAGGATCTCGCCGACGATCTTGCGGTTCGGGATCACCACCTTCGATTTGTCGGTATGCCCCAGCGTCGTGCTGAACAGCGTCACGTCCAGCACCTCGCCCTCCTCCTTGCCGATCGAAATGTAGTCGCCGACATGGAAGGGATGCGTGAAGATGATCGTCAGCCCGGCGACGATGTTCCCGAGCAGGCCCTGCATCGCCAGTGCGATGCCCGCGCCCGCCACGCCGAGCCCGGCGATCAGCGGCAGCAGCTCGACCCCGAGGTTCTGCAGCGCCATGATCGCGAACAGCACCAGCACGATCAGGTAGGCCACGCGCACCAGCAGCGAACGCACCGGCGCCTCCAGCTTGAAGCGCGCCAGCAACTGCTCGAACATCCGCCCCAGCCAGCGCCCGACGAAATGCCCCGCAATCATGATCGACGCGGCCACCAGCACCTTCGGCCCGAACTTGAGCAGCATGTCGATGGCCGTGGCCTTGATCTGGTCGATGCTCTGGAATTGGTCGTTCATGTCTTCCCCTGTTGTTCTATTCGGTACCGCTCTGCGTCACCATCACCCCGGCCCGTTTCCGTCATCCCGGCCCCCTTCGACAGGCTCAGGGCAGACCGGGCTTCGCCCGAGGCGGGAGCCAGTTCGTGCATCACTTCACTCGCCTGCGCCGAATCAACCGCCGTACCGGACCCCGGCTTTCACCGGGGTGACGATCGCGCATTTTCGCGCCAGCGGGAATACCCCATTCACCGCGCCACCGGATCGAGCGTGATCGACAGGCCGCCCGGCACGACGCTGAACACGCCGGGCTTGTAGCCCCAGCCCTCCGCCGCCTGCAGATCCTCCGGCCGCAGGCGATAGACCGCAAAATCCTTCAGCACGCGCTGCGCCAGGCTCGGGCCCAGCTTCTCGATCGGGCGCTTCATTGCCGCCGGCGTCCCCTCGACACTGAAGCGCGAGACGCGCACGTCGGTCATCCGCACGCTGTTGTCCGAAGGCTCGAAACGCAGCCCGTAGCTCATGTCCACGCCGCCCTTGTAGGTCTTGTCGATGAGCAGCCCGAGCAGGCTGTTCGGCGCCACCGTCAGGTCGAGCGAAGTATTGATGCGGTTGCCCGTCGGATCGAGCGTGATGCGCGGCGTGCTGACGACGACATCGAGCACCTCCAGCATCGTGCTGTCGAACGGAAACTGCGTGGCGATCGCCTGCGCCAGTTGCTGCTCGGAGACGGTGAACGAACGCGGGCCCGGCGGCTGCAGCGCGCAGGCAGAAAGCAGCAGGCACAAGCCGGCAAGCAAGGAATGAAGCGTCAAGCGGCGCATCGCGCCCTCCCCCTGAAAGACATCCCTACACGATAACTCCGCCGGCAATGCAGGGCAAACACCCTGCGCAGGATCAGGCCAGCTGCGTACCGAGATCCTGCCAGTCGGGGTTCGCGGCCTCGATCAATTCCAGCTTCCAGGTACGCAGCCATTCCTTGATCGCCTTCTCGCGGGCGATGGCTGATTCCATCGTCTCGTGGGCTGCGTACCAGACGAGGGTATGGACCTGGTATTTCTTCGTAACCCCCTCGGCCTGATCGTTCCTGTGCTGCCAGAGGCGCTGGACGAGGTTGGAGGTAACGCCTACGTAGAGCGTGCCGTTGCGCTGGCTGGCAAGGATGTAGACGCAGGGGAGTTTCATGCGGGGAGGATATCAGAGGAAGGAACTGGATACCGGCACCCCAAGGGCACTTCCTTCGGGGCACCTTCGCCGGTATGACAGCCCACCGCCCGAGCCACCCCGTCACCCCGGCGAAAGCCGGGGTCCAGCTCGTGCATCACTTTTTCCGCCGTGCCCCTACCAGCCTCAGTACTGGATCCCGGCTCGGGCGAAGCCCGGTTTATCCTGAGCCTGTCGAAGGGCCGGGATGACAACCAAAGGGCCGGGACGACGCCCACCTACCGAACACTGACCTCCACCCGGTCATACCTGCCTGAATCATCCATCACCGTCACCGTATGCCGCCCGGCCTCGGGGAAGGCGTGGTGCAGCGCCTTGCCGGCTGGGGCGCGACCGACCTGCACACCGTCGACCAGCCAGACCAGTTCCTGCTGGCCGCCGCGGGCTTCGAGCCGCAGCGAGGGCGCATTTTTGCCACCATCGCCGCCAACACTGCCCGCACGGCGAATCGTCTCGCCATTCGTGATGCTGACAATCTTCAATCCCGCCTCCGGCGCCTGCGCCCTGGCACAGGCCGGCGCCCAGGCTGGCGGCAGTGCGCGCTCGCGCGTGGCGCCATCGAGCCATGGTTCCAGCGCGGCCGGCCAGCGGGCCATCTCCACGGACTTCATTTCACCCGGCGCACAGGCCGCGCGCACGCGCTGGCCGGTGGCGGCGTCGCGGTAGTCGGTGTAGCGCGCCGCGCCTTCGCGCAGGCGGTCGGGGAAGGTCGGCGGCGCACTATCGTTCAGCAGCCAGGCGGTGCGTTCGTGGTGGCACAGCGCGGCCGGCACGGCGTCCGCGCGCAGGCCGAGCGGCCAGCAGACCCTGGCCTGCGTCACGCTCGCCGGCGGGGTTCGCTTGGCGGGGCGCGAATCGTCGATCGCCGAGAACACATCGACCAGCATCGGCGCCGCGACGTTGGCGCCGAAGAAGCCGGGGTTGGGCGTGCCGTCCGGGCGGCCGACCCAGACGCCGACCGTGTAGCGGTCGCTGACGCCCACCGCCCACGCATCGCGGAAGCCGAAGCTGGTGCCGGTCTTCCACATGATGCCGCGCCGCGCGCCGACGCTGCCTTCCACCTGCCGCGCCACCGGGCCGCCGGATTCGAGCACGTCGCGGATGATGAAGGCCGCGCCCTCGCTCATCAGGCGCGCCTCCTCCACCGGCGCATCGCTCACATAGCGCGGCTTGCCGGCCACGCCGCCGCGCGCAAACGCGGTGTAGGCACCGACCATGCCTTCGAGGTTCACCGCCACCCCGCCGAGGATCACCGACAGATTCGGCTCGGCGCCGCGCGGCAGATCGAGCTTCAGCCCGCCGCGCCGCAACAGCGAGACGAAGCGCTGCGGCCCGAGGCGGTCGAGCACTTCCACCGCCGGCACGTTGAGCGATTTCTGCAGCGCCTCGGTCACCCCCACCGGGCCGGAAAAGCTCGCCTGGAAGTTGCCCGGCTGGTAGCCGGCGAAGGACTGCGGCACGTCGGAGAGCAGCGATTCGGAATGGATCAGCCCCTCATCCAGCGCCAGGCCGTAGAGGAAGGGCTTCAGCGCCGAGCCGGGCGAGCGCCGGCCCTGCACCATGTCGACATGCGAGAAGCGCTCGGCATCGGAAAAATCGGCCGAGCCGGCGTAGGCGCGCACCTCCAGCGTGGCGTTGTCGACCACCAGCGCCGCCATCGACACGCGCGGCGGCAGCACCGCCAGCCGCGCCGCGACGAGCTGCTCGACGCTCGCCTGCGTGCCGGCATCGAGCGTCGTATCCACCCGCTGCGCCTTGGGGTAGAGCTTGCGCACGCGCTCGGCAAAGAGCGGCGCCAGCAGCGGCTCGCGCAGCGTCTGCGCGATCACCGGCTCCTGCTTCGCCTCCTTCACCGTGGTCTCGCCCCACTCCGGCACGAGGCGATCGAGCACCTTGTCGCGCGCCTCGCGGGCGCGCTCGGGAAAGCGGTCCGGCCGCAGGCGCGAGGGCGATTGCGGCAGCACCGCCAGCAGCGCCGCCTCGGCGTGCGACAGCGTCAGCGACGGCTTGCCGAGATAGGCGCGGCTCGCCGACTCGACGCCTTCGAGCACGCCGCCCATCGGCGCATAGGTGAGGTACAGCTCGAGGATCTCGGTCTTGGAAAGGCGCAGCTCCAGCTGCACCGCCCGCGCCATCTGGCGCAGCTTGCCGGCGAGCGAGCGCGTGGCGTAGGCCTCCGGCTCCAGCATGCGTGCTACCTGCATGGTCAGCGTCGAACCGCCCGAGACGATGTGCCCGTGCCACAGCCACTGCCCCGCCGCGCGCAGCAGCGCAAACGGATTCACGCCGGGATGCCAGCGGAAGAAGCGGTCCTCGTAGGCCAGCACCGCCTCCACATAGCGCGGCGACACCTCCGCCACCCGCACCGGGTGCCGCCAGATGTGCGCGCGATCGGGAAAGGCCCGCAGCGGCGTGCC
>DAORCC010000063.1:1370-12646 GCA_035345235.1 Azospira sp. | reverse complement strand
CGGAAAGGCCTGCCGGCCATGTGCCGGCAGGCCTTTTTTGCGCCTATACTTTGCTGACACCTTTGCCCGGGTACCAATCTTCCTTCCGAATGCTGAAGTACTGTCTTGTCCCGTTCCTGCTTTCTGCCAGCCTGGCGTGGGGCGAGCCAACGGTTCGCCTGGCCACGCACGATCTGCCGCCCTATGGCAGCTATCGAGGAGCCGACCATCGTTTCGGCGGCATCGCGGTGGATGTCGTGGATTGTGTCATGCGCAAGCTGGACCGTCGTTACAGACTTCAGGTTGTACCTTGGGCGAGAGCGCAGAAATTGGTCCAGAGTGGTGAGGCTGACGGATTTTTTGCCGCCTCGCGCAATGCCGAACGTGACCGCTATGCCACCAGTTCTGTTCTGATCGCAGAACAGGAATGGCGTTGGTATCTGATGGCGAACAACCCAGCCGATCCGAGATCGGAATCATTTCGCCGTACTGCCACGGTCGGCGGTTTCATCGGTGCGAACATGCTCGACTGGCTGCGTGATAATGGTTATCGCGTCGAAGCCAAACCCGGTACGACAGAGCAGTTGCTGGTGATGTTAACCAAGGGCAGGGTCGATGCCATCCTTGCCAACCATCTGGTGATGGCTGAATTGGTGAAGAAGCATTCGCTCGAATCGCAGCTGCGTTCCGTGCTCCAGGAAAACCGGCCACTCGGGGTGTACTTCTCGAAGGTGTTTCTTGAGGAGAATCCGGGGTTCCTGGCCCGCTTCGACCAACAGGTGCCGCGATGTCGTGGGACCGTGGTCACGCCCCATTAGCCGTACTGCTACTCGAGATCAGTCGCAGGCGAGTCGCTCGTAGTTGCTGCCGCGATCCAGTGGTGCGCCGACCTTGAGCCCATCCGGCAGATCGGCGACATCGAGACGAACCAGCTTGTTCATCGCGCCCGCCGGAAGGAAGAGGCTGGCCGGTGTACCGGTCTGCGCGCTGGCCGAGAGGAAAATCGCCGGATGCGGGACGATACGGTTGGTGACCCGCTCCCGTCCGTTTGCCGTCAGGGCAATTGCCTTGCCGGGAAGGGTCTTCGCCCAGGCCAGCAGGCTGCCATCCTCCTGCACGAGCAGGCTGCGGAAAACGGCGAGGCGCTGCGTGCCGTCGGCCGCGCGGATGGCGACCAGGTTGCGGTTGCTCAGCCGTTCGCCGGCCGTGCCTGCGGGGCGGCAGAGGGCGAGCAAGCCGTTCTGGTCGAGCAGCAGCAGCCAGTCTTCGAGTCCGCTCTCTGCCGAAGGCGTGTTCTCGCGCACGACGTGGCCGAAAATTGCGATCTGCTCGGCCTGCCGGCGATTGCTCAGTGACGTCGGCTCTTCCTGGGCGGCAATCGGCTTGCCGCCATGCAGGAGGTGGATGCATTCGAGCGTGGTCGCCAGCCGCACCTTGGCCTGGGCATCGTGGGGCGAGGGGGGGGGCGCTGCCGGCGCCTGAACTGCGCCGTGCAGGAATTGCAGCAGGCCGATACAGGCGTCTGCCGGCAGACTGTTTCCGAGGTTGAGTTCTTCCGGCGATTTGCCGGTGCGCAGGTCGCGCATGCGGCTCTTGAATTTTCCGAGAACGGTGTCGAGCGCCAGCCAGCGACCGTTGGCCGGGGCGCCGCGCGCCGCGTGGATCGGCTCGTCGCCGCTCAGTTCGATGACGATCGTGCGTGAATCGCCGGCATCGTTGGCGCTGGCATGTATCTTCACTTGTTCGCGCCAGCGTGGCAGCCAGCGCAGGACGGCGCCGAACTGGCTACGCGACAGTTCGTGGGGGCGCGACAGGTGGAGCAGCATCGCCATCGCGTACTGACCCGCCACCGTTGATTCGCGCGTTTCGGGCAGCAGGCGGTCACTGATTGCAGTGGTCGATACCCCGAGTTGGTCGGCGGATGCCAACGTGGCATGCAGGAGCCGCCACCAGTGGCCGGGAACGGTGGCCGTGCCGCGATAACGGGCGAGCTGCTCCATGCGCAGGCTGGTCAGCGTCCGGTGCGCAATCTTGGCCTGATGATCGGTGAGGGAGGCGTCCTTGTCGAGACAGGCGCGCAGGCAATGCAGGTAGCCGGTGGCGAGTTGGCGCCAGAGACGGCAGGAACCGTCGAAGGCTTTCTGCTCGACGGCGGAGAGCGGGATGGGGCGCCCGTCGTAACGCTTGCCGCTTTCAGCCTCGATGGCGAAGACCGGCTTGCGCAGCGTCTCAAGGATCTTGTAGCGCTCGCGGGCCGGGAGGGCCCAGGCGTTGAGCGCTTCCAGCTGGCCGGCCAGCGCATCCTGCATGGCCGGGGCATTGGCCAGCGGCTGCGTCGCCAGCCAGGCGTTGCAGCCGTCCATGTCGACGAATGCCGGCGGCGTGTCCTTGCGGTAGGCCGGCAGTGAGAACCAGGTCATATCTCCTCCGATCGCAGATGCACGGCCCGTCTTTTCAGTATTGCGGGCCTTGGCATTGTCATTTCAGGAGGAGATTAACCCAAGCGGGAGAAAGCCTCCACTACTTCCGGCGGGGCCTGCACCAGCTCGATCAGGACGCCCTCGCCGCCGATCGGGAACTCGTCGTTCGCCTTCGGGTGCAGGAAGGTGATGTCGTAGCCGGCCGCGCCCTTGCGGATGCCGCCCGGGGCGAAGCGGACCCCTTGTGCGGTGAGCCATTCGACGGCCACCGGCAGGTTGTCGACCCAGAGGCCGACGTGGTTGAGCGGGGTGGCGTGGACCGCCGGCTTTTTCTCAGGGTCGAGTGGCTGCATCAGGTCAACTTCGACCTTGAAGGCGCCCTTGCCCATCGCGCAGATGTCTTCATCGACGTTCTCGCGCTCGCTGACGAAGTTGCCGGTGACCTCCAGTCCGAACATGTCGACCCACAGGGTCTTCAGGCGATCCTTGGAGGGGCCGCCGATGGCGATCTGCTGGATGCCGAGAATGCGGAACGGGCGCGAGTTCATGGGGTGCTCTCCTCTGAAGGGTTGTTCGTAATTCATAATTACAGAGATTGTACGGAGATGCCGCAGACTTGTCACGAGCCCCGGTTCGCAGTCGGTCGGAGCTTCCTGCGATGCGGCGGGGATAGGCAACGATGCGCCGATTATGGACAATGGCCCATTGAGGTCCGGCCTGGGGGAGAGCATTGCCTTCGAACCTGAATTTGCGGCAAGCGATCGTGACCGGCGTCGCGCTCGGCGTGCTGTTGCCTGCGCTATTGCTCGGCGGCTTGCTGGTGCGGGACCGCTATGAAACGGTGTACGGCGAGCGCGTTGCGCAACCGCTGAACCAGTTCGCGGAGATTCTCTCCAGCGGCCTCGAACTGCCGTTGTGGAACGTCGATCCGGAAGCCGGACGGCAGATCGTAGACTCGGTACTGAGCAATCCCGACGTAGTACACATCCTCGTCGAGGACGCTTCCCTCGGGCGCTTTGTCGATGTCGAAGCACCGGAGCGTCGTGCCGGTCAATCCGTTGTCGCCAAGCGCGAGATCCGCCGCGAAGGCAAGGTGCTCGGCTACCTGACCGTCGAACTGGCGACCGGCCGCATCGAGGGACTTCTGACGAGCGAGGCCGTCAAGCTCGGCGTGACCTTGCTGGTGCAGCTGAGTGCCTCGTTCATCCTGATCCTGCTGCTCCTCGAGTCCCGCCTGATGCAACCCCTGCGCGAGCTGCGCGATGCCTCGCGACGACTGGCAGCCGGCGAACTCGACGTACCGGTTGTCGGCAGTCGCAAGGACGAAGTGGGAGAACTCGCGGGACACTTCGACGAGATGCGGATCCGGTTGCGGGAGAGTTTTGCGGAAGTCGAACGCAAGCGTCAGGAACTTGAGCACGAACTGCGCGAACACGAGCGTGCGGAAGCGGAAAATCGGCTGCTGGCGCTGGTTTCCAGCCGGACGAACAATGCCGTGATCGTCACCGATGCCGAAGGCAGGATCGAATGGGTCAACGATGCCTTCGTCGCCCTTGCCGGCTATACGCTCGCCGAAGTTGTCGGCCGTCGGCCCGGTCCCCTGCTGCAGGGGGCCGATACCGACCCCGCCACCGTCGCGAAGATCGGCGAGCACCTGCGCCGGTGCGAGGCATTCAGGGATGTGGAAGTCGTAAACTACGCGAAGGATGGTCGCCGTTACTGGGTCTCGATCGACATCCAGCCGGTCTTCGATGCCGAAGGCCGGTTGCTCCGCTACTTTGCGATCGAACGCGACATCTCGGAACGCAAGGCGGCGGAATCCGCCCTCAGTGCCAACCACGATTTCGTGACCAAGGTGATCGAATCGTTGCCGGGCGTCTTCTATCTGATCGACCAGGAATCCCGTTTCGTTCTCTGGAACCGGAACTTCGAACGCGTCACCGGTCGCAGCGCAGAGTCGATGGCAAAAGCGAATCCGCTCGATCTATTCGCCGTCAACGAAAGGCAGACGATTGCCGATGCCATCCGTCGCGTCTATGCCGAGGGGGAGGCCTACGCCGAGGCCTCGCTGGTGAGCACCGATGGCCGGTCGACACCCCACTATTTCAGCGGACTGCGTACGGAAATCAGTGGCGTGCCGCACCTGCTGGGTGTTGGCATCGACATCAGCGCGCGCCGCACCGCAGAAAATGCGCTGCGCGCATCCGAAGCCAAATTCTCCGCCGCAATCAACGGCAGCCTCGATTTCATTTCGCTGTCGCGCCTCGATGACGGACGCTTCACCCTGGTCAACGAAGCGTTCGAGAAGATGACGGGCTGGTCAGCCGCCGAGGCCATCGGACGTACCTCGCTTGAACTCGGCATCTGGCGAGCACCTGATGAACGCGCGGAACTCGTACGTCGCCTGCAGCTCGGCGAAGCCGTTCGCGGCTACAACCTGCACCTCGGTACGCGCAACGGCGAGATCCGGGACTGCGTGATGACGGGCGTGGTCGTCAAGATCGACGACGTCGATCATATGGTTGCCGTCGTCCGCGACGAAACCGAGCGGCGACGTGCCGACCGTGCGCTGCGCCAGCTGGCGGAGGGAACCGCCAGCGCAAACGGAACGCAATACTATGAAACGTTGATCGCCGAACTCGCACAGGCGCTGGATTTCGATACCGGGTTCGTCGGCCTGAGGAACAGCCCCGGCGACAACCATGTGACGGTGCTGGCAGTCTTCTCCGGCGGCAAGCTGCGCGAGCCTTTCTGCTACGACGCAACCCCGGCCCCCTGCGCGTCGGTGCTCATGGGCGAAATCTGCGTCTACGAGGATGATGTCGCCGAACGATTCCCGGAAGACCACGTTCTGCTGCAGGAAGGGCTGCGTTGCTACATCGGCGCGCCCTTGCGCGATGATGCCGGGCAGGTGATCGGCGTGCTCGCGATACTGGACAGGCGGCCGCTGGTCAATGCGGACCTGGCGATTTCCCTGGTGCAGGTTTTCGCCGCCCGGGCCAGCGCAGAGCTGGCCCGGGAGCGAGCCGGCGCGGCGTTGGTCGCCAGCCAGCTCAAGTTTTCTGCACTCTTTCATTCCTCACCGGTCGCGATGACCGTCTCTTCCCGCTCGCGCGGCTATGCCGTCGTCGATGTGAACGACGCCTGGGAACGGCAGTTCTGCCGGGCGCGTTCGGAAATCGTTGGCCGCAGCGGTACTGATGTGAGATTCTGGTGCAGTCTCGACGATCGCACGGAAGTGCTGCGCCTGATCGAGGCCGAGGGGGAGGTCCGCGACTACGAGGCGTGGCTGTTCCGCGGCGACGGCGAGCGCATTCTTTGCCAGATGTCCGGCAGGATGGTCCGCGTCGGCGCTGAAGACCTGATGATCCTCGCAGAGGAAGACATTACGGAGCGTCGCCGGTTGGAAACCGAGCTTTCGACCCTGGCGGCAACCCTAGAGCAACGCGTGATGGAGCGTACCGAGGCGCTCGCGCGCAGCAATGACGAACTAGCGATGACGCTGAGCACGCTCCAACGCGCGCAGTCCGATCTGGTGCGTTCCGAAAAGCTGGCCGCACTCGGTTCGCTGGTGGCGGGCGTTGCCCATGAACTGAACACCCCGATCGGCAACTGCATGACCGTGGCCAGCACGCTGGACGAACAGGTGCGGGACTTTTCCGAAACTGCCAAATCCGGATTGCGCCGTTCGGTCCTCGACAGCTTTGTCGGCAATGCGAACACGGCGGCGGACATCCTGCTGCGCAACCTGCGTCGCGCCTCCGAGCTGGTGGTCAGCTTCAAGCAGGTTGCAGTCGACCAGACCAGCTCCCAGCGCCGCCAGTTCGAACTCGAAGAGGTGGTCGCCGAGATTGTCCTGACCCTGCAACCCACCATTCGCAAGACCCCCTACGTCGTCTCGTATCAGGTCGACCACGAGCTGGTCTGTGACAGCTATCCGGGACCACTCGGTCAGGCACTGGCCAATCTGATCAACAACGCGCTCCTGCATGGCTTCGAAGGGCGTGAGCGTGGAAGCATCCGCATACTCGCGCGACGCACGTCGGCAACCCATTTCGAGCTCTCCGTCGCGGATGACGGCGTCGGCATCCCTGCGGCGGACCAGTCGCGCATTTTCGATCCGTTCTTTACCACCAAGCTTGGCAAGGGCGGCAGTGGCCTCGGTCTGCACATCGTCTACAACCTGGTCACCGGGGTGCTGGGCGGCGAGATTGCCGTCGATAGCCGCCCGGACGATGGCACCCGCTTTGTTATCGTGGCGCCCCTCGTGGCGCCTGCGAGGGCAGCGGGCGACGAGGGCTGATCAGGTCTGCGCGCCGCGGCTGCGGATGAGCAATGCCACACCGATGGCGATCATCGGCAGCGACAGCCACTGGCCCATGCTGATCGTGTAGGACAGGCCAAAGATTCCGGCATCGGGCGTCCGGAAATATTCGGCGCCAAAACGGAACAGGCCGTAGCCGATCATGAACATCCCGGAAACAGCGCCGACGGGGCGCGGCTTCTGCGCATAAAGCCATAGCAGCACGAAAAAGATAATCCCCTCCCCGGCCATCTGGTACAGCTGTGACGGATGGCGCGGCAGGGCATCGACCTGAGGGAACGTCATCGCCCATGGCAGCGATGGGTCGGCAGGACGTCCCCACAGCTCCCCGTTGATGAAGTTGCCCAGGCGTCCGGCGGCAAGGCCGAGCGGCACCAGCGGTGCGATGAAATCGGTCACCGCCAGCCAGCGCCGATCGTTCTTGCGGGCAATGAAAAGCATCGCCACGAAGACGCCAAGCATGCCGCCATGGAAGGACATGCCGCCCTTCCAGACGGCGAGGATCTCGGCCGGGTGCGCGAGGTAGTAGCCCGGCTCGTAAAACAGCACCTGGCCCAGGCGCCCGCCGAGAATGACACCCAGCACCCCGTAGAAAACAAGGTCATCCAGCGCCTCGACCGTCCAGCCCGTGACGCGCCCGTGCTCGATGCGCCACTTTCCGAGCCACCAGAACTGGGCGAAGGCGATCAGATACATCAATCCGTACCAGTGGATGGCGACAGGCCCGACGGCGATGGCGACCGGATCGAACTGAGGGTGGGTCAGCATGGTCGAATGGTTTCCCTTGGTTTCCGCTAAAATCTCGAGTTCCCGATTATAGTCGCCTGACCGGACCCGCCGGCCAGGCGGCGCTGTCACTGTCCTCCGGAGTTCCGCCATGCCACAGTACCGTTCCCGCACCTCCACCCACGGCCGCAACATGGCCGGCGCCCGCGCCCTCTGGCGCGCCACCGGCATGAAGGAAGGTGATTTCGGCAAGCCGATCATTGCCGTGGTGAATTCCTTCACGCAGTTCGTGCCGGGTCACGTGCACCTCAAGGACATGGGCCAGCTGGTGGCCCGCGAGATCGAGGCGGCAGGCGGCGTCGCCAAGGAATTCAATACCATCGCCATCGACGATGGCATCGCCATGGGTCACGGCGGCATGCTCTATTCCCTGCCCTCGCGCGACCTGATCGCCGATTCGGTCGAGTACATGTGCAACGCGCATACCGCCGATGCGATGGTCTGCATCTCGAACTGCGACAAGATCACCCCGGGCATGCTGATGGCCGCGATGCGCCTCAACATCCCGGCCGTCTTCGTTTCGGGCGGCCCGATGGAGGCTGGCAAGGTGAAGTGGCACGGCGACTACCGCATGGTCGATCTGATCGACGCGATGATCGAAGCCGCCGACAGCAAGAACTCGGATGCCGACGTGGCTGCCATGGAGCGCTCGGCCTGCCCGACCTGCGGTTCCTGTTCCGGCATGTTCACCGCCAATTCGATGAACTGCCTGACCGAGGCGCTCGGCCTCTCGCTGCCCGGCAACGGCTCACTGCTGGCGACGCACGCCGACCGCGAGTTGCTGTTCAGGAAAGCCGGCCAGGTTGCCGTCGACCTGTGCCGCCGCTGGTACGAGAAGGATGACGCCAGCGTCCTGCCGCGCAGCATCGCCAGCTTCAAGGCCTTCGAGAACGCGATCGCACTCGATATCTCGATGGGCGGATCGACCAACACCGTGCTGCACCTTCTCGCTGCCGCGCAGGAGGCTGGCGTGAACTTCACGATGGCCGACATCGACCGCATGTCGCGCAAGGTGCCGTGCCTGGCCAAGGTGGCACCGGCGACGCAGCAGTACCACATGGAAGACGTGCATCGCGCCGGCGGCATCATGGCCATTCTCGGTGAGCTCGACCGTGCCGGCCTGATCCACCGTGACTGCCCGACCGTGCTTTACCCGACGCTCGGCGAGCAGCTCGACTGCTGCGACGTCAAGCGTACCGACAGCAAGCCGGTGCACGATTACTTCCGTGCCGCCCCGGGCGGGGTACCGACGCAGGTCGCCTTCTCGCAGAACCGCCGTTTCCCGAAGCTCGACCTCGACCGCCAAAACGGCTGCATCCGCGACCAGGCGCATGCCTATTCACAGGACGGCGGCCTGGCCGTGCTCTACGGCAACATCGCAGAAAAGGGGTGCATCGTGAAGACGGCGGGGGTCGATGACTCCATCCTCAAATTCACCGGCCGTGCCCGCGTTTTCGAATCGCAGGAGTCGGCGGTGGAGACGATCCTGGCCGGCGGCATCAAGGCGGGTGACGTCGTGGTCATCCGCTACGAAGGCCCGAAGGGCGGCCCCGGCATGCAGGAAATGCTCTATCCGACCTCGTACCTGAAATCGATGGGCCTGGGCAAGGAATGCGCGCTGCTCACTGATGGTCGCTTCTCTGGTGGCACCTCCGGCCTGTCGATCGGTCATGCTTCGCCGGAAGCGGCATCGGGCGGCGCCATCGGCCTGGTCGAAGAAGGCGACACGATCGAAATCGACATCCCGAACCGTCGCATCCACCTCGCCGTGAGCGATGCCGTGCTGGCTTCCCGTCGCAGTGCGATGGATGCGCAGGGCGAGGCGGCCTGGAAGCCCCGTCAGCGCGAGCGTGTCGTATCGGCGTCGCTGCGTGCCTATGCCGCGATGGCTACCTCGGCCGATACCGGTGCCGTGCGCGACGTTTCGAAGCTGGCGGGCGGCAACTGACCGGGGAGGCTGTCAACTTCCCGGAGCGGTCATCCGTTGAATGACTGGCGCCAGTCTTTTGCCTTGAAAATTTTTGATGCACCTTGTTTCCAAGGAAAAAAATGTGTCATAAGATGGGCGTTCCCGAATAATCAATCAACCGATTCACGGAGCGAGAGAGATGAAGAAGCTGATCACTGTTTCCCTGCTGGCTGCTGCCGGCATGATGACCGCCGGTTTTGCCCAGGCTGACGAGGCACTGGCCAAGGCCAAGAACTGCATGAGCTGCCACAACGTCGACAAGAAGGTCGTCGGCCCGGCCTACAAGGAAGTCGCCAAGAAGTACGCCGGTCAGGCAGGCGCTGACAAGAAGCTGGCCGAGACCGTCGTCAAGGGCGGCAAGGGCAACTGGGGTGCGGTGCCGATGCCCCCGAACAAGGTGACGCCGGAAGAGGCCGACAAGCTGGTGAAGTGGATTCTCAGCCTGAAGTAATTGCTTCCAGCTTGAAGAAAAGCCGGCCCTGCGCCGGCTTTTTTACGTCTTCAGCCAGGGTTTTTCCTGTATTGACAAGCTATGACCTCCTCGGGACAATCGTCCGCTTCAGTGACCCACTGATCATGGCCATCGCCACACAATAATCGGAGACCTTTCCATGCAACTGACCCGTTTCCCCGGCATCACCCTCGCCCTCGCCGCATCCATCGCTGTCATCGGCTGCGGCAAGAAGGAAGAACCCGCCCCCGCGCCTGCTCCGGCCCCCGCCGCAGCAACGGCTCCTGCTCCGGCGCCGAAGCCGGAAGTCACGGTCAAGATCGGTCACGTTGCGCCGATGACCGGCCCGCAGGCCCACCTCGGCAAGGACAACGAGAGCGGCGCCAAGCTCGCGATCGAGGAGCTGAACGCACAGAATCTCGAAATCGGCGGTGCCAAGGTCAAGTTCGAACTGCTCGCCGAAGATGACGGCGCCGATCCGAAGCAGGGCACGATCGTTGCCCAGAAGCTGGTCGATGCCAAGGTCAATGGCGTCATCGGCCACCTCAATTCGGGTACGACGATCCCGGCCTCGAAGCTGTATTCGGATGCCGGCATTCCGCAGATCTCGCCGTCGGCGACCAACCCGAAGTACACGCAGCAGGGCTTCAAGACTGCGTTCCGCGTGATGGCCAACGACATCCAGCAGGGCAAGATCCTCGGCGAATTCGCCGCCAAGCAGGGCGCCAAGACCGTCGCCATCATCGACGACCGCACGGCCTACGGCCAGGGTCTCGCCGACGAATTCAAGAAGGCGGCCGAGGCCTCCGGACTGAAGGTGGTTGCGAGCGAGTACACCAACGACAAGGCGACCGACTTCAAGGCCATCCTGACCAAGATCAAGTCCACCAAGGCCGAACTCGTCTTCTACGGCGGCATGGACGCCCAGGGCGGCCCGATGGCCAAGCAGATGAAGGAACTCGGTCTCAAGGCCAAGTTCCTCGGTGGCGACGGCGTGTGTACGCCGGAGTTCATGAAGCTTGGTGGCCCGGCCACCGAAGGCCACTACTGCTCGATGCCGGGTGTGCCGCTCGAGAAGATGGCGAAGGGTCCGGAGTTCAAGGACAAGTTCACCAAGAAGTTCAATGCCGAGATCCAGCTCTACGCGCCGAACGTTTACGACGCAGTCATGGTCATGGCCGATTCGATGAAGCGTGCCAACTCGGTCGATCCGGCCAAGTATCTGGAAGCGGTCGGCAAGACCTCGTATGAAGGCGTGACGGCCAAGATCGAGTTCGACGACAAGGGCGACCTCAAGGGCGGCGCGATCTCGATCTACCAGTACAAGGGCGGCAAGCTCGAGTACGT
>DAORCC010000063.1:0-1270 GCA_035345235.1 Azospira sp. | reverse complement strand
ACGCCGCTGATCACCGCGATCGGCTGCTCGATCGTGCTGCAGAACGTGGCGATGATGGTCTGGGGCCGCAACTACATGACCTTTCCATCGCTGATCGAGAAGACGCAGTTCGAGATCGCTGGCGCCTCGTTTACCAGCGTGCAGGTCATGATCGTGCTGGTTGCCGCCATCTCGATGGGTGGCCTGCTCTTCCTCGTCTATCGCACCAAGCTCGGCATGGCGATGCGCGCGACGGCGCAGAATCCTGCAGTCGCCGGGTTGATGGGGGTGAACGCCAACCGCGTCATCTCCTCGGCCTTCGTCATCGGCTCGGCGCTCGGTGCCGTCGCCGGCGTCATGGTCGGCACCTATTACGAGATCGCGCATTACCAGATGGGCTTCATGCTTGGCCTGAAAGCGTTTACCGCCGCTGTCCTCGGGGGCATCGGCAACCTTGCCGGCGCGATGGCGGGCGGCGTGCTGCTCGGCCTGATCGAGGCCCTTGGTGCCGGCTACATCGGCGACCTGACGGGCGGCTTCCTCGGCAGTCACTACCAGGACATCTTCGCCTTCGTCGTGCTCATTGCCGTGCTGATGTTCCGGCCGTCAGGCCTGTTCGGCGAGAAGACAGGAGACCGCGCATGAGCAAGTGGCTGAATCCCCGCTCCGGGCTCGGGCTGACGCTGATCGTCGTCGCCCTGGTCGCACTGCCTTTCGTCGCCGGCATGGGCGGCCAGGCCTGGGTGCGCATCCTCAACTTCGCGATCCTCTATGCCTTCCTCGCCCTCGGCCTGAACATCGTGGTCGGCTTCGCCGGCCTGCTCGACCTCGGCTACATCGCGTTCTATGCCGTCGGTGCCTATCTCTGGGCATTGCTGGCCAGCCCGCATTTCGGGCTGCACCTGCCGTTCTGGGTCATCCTGCCGCTCGGGGCCCTGGTCGCGGGCGTCGCCGGTGCGCTGCTCGGTGCGCCGACACTGAAATTGCGCGGCGACTACCTGGCCATCGTCACGCTGGGCTTCGGCGAGATCGTGCGCATCTTCATGAACAACCTGAACGCGCCGATCAACATCACCAACGGTGCGCAGGGCATCACGATGATCGACCCGGTCTCCGTCGCCGGACTCAAGTTCAGTGCCACGACCACGCTGTTCGGCATCACCATCACCGGGCCGCAGAAGTACTACTACCTGCTCGTGCTGCTGGCCCTGGGCGTCATCCTGGTCAATTTCCGCCTGCAGCATTCGCGTATCGGCCGTGCCTGGCAGGCCATCCGCGAGGACGAGATCGC
>DAORCC010000062.1:0-12855 GCA_035345235.1 Azospira sp. | reverse complement strand
ATGCCTTTCTTCATCTCGCTTGTGCTTATGTCTGGCTACTGTGAACACGCCCTAAGGATTGTGGTCAAGGACACAGGTCCCGGCTTCCCCACCCAGGCACTGCACCAGGCCGGACGCCTGCCATTGCTCTCCCGCAATGGTGGCGCCGGAATCGGCCTGCTGCTGGCGTTCTCGGCAGTCGAGCGTTTGGGCGGGTGTATTGCGCTGGACAACCCGGCGGGCGGGGGCGCACAGGTCAGCATCGAACTCCCGATCACGGGCCAGGCAGGGCAATGAACGGGTAGAGGGGAGAATAATGAGCACACGCATATTGATCATCGAAGACAACGAAACCTTGAACGCCACATTGCAGCGTGCTTTGAAGCGGCGTGGTTATGAGGCCGTTGCGGCAAAGAGCGTGGCGGAGGCAATCAAAAAAGCGCAAGCGGATCCGCCCGACCGTGTGGTACTGGATCTGAACCTCGCCGGCGCATTCGGGCTAAACCTGATACCGAAATTGATGGAGCTCAACTCCGCCTGCCGGATTGTCGTTTTGACCGGCTATGCCAGCATTACCACTGCCGTAGATGCGATCAAGCTAGGCGCAGTGCAATATCTGGCAAAGCCAGTAGATGTGGCGACTCTGCTGGACGCTTTCGACCATGCGCTTCAGGCCGGCGAAAACTCGAATGTGGCCAGCAAGCCGGCGGCACTTCCGCGTGCACCGATGTCAGTCGATCGCCTCGAATGGGAACACATCCAGCGCGTACTGAGGGAGCACAAGGGCAATATTTCGGCCACCGCACGGGCGCTCAACATGCATCGGCGCACCCTGCAACGCAAACTTCAGGAACGCCCCGCCAGCCGGTAGGGCGTGAGCCGCGTAGGCTACGCTTGTACTGACTCAGTGCCCCGTGTCGAAACGAAAGGGCACCGAGAAATGTTGGCGATCGGTTTCGATCATCACCGTTGCAACCCAGGCCATGCCTCCGGACGTGCAGATCGGCAAAGAAATTTCTGCGGCATAACGTCCCGGGACGGTGGCCTGCAGTACGGGCCTGTTGTAGCCCATGCTCATGCTCTCCCCGGCAAAATCCACTTCGACTTTCCTGGGTTTGATTCCACTGAAAGTGACTTCAACACGCAATGGTTGAAGTAGCGGTATTGGACGCGGGGTAATGGAGAACTCCAGACGCCCCTCGTCGGCCAACGTTGCAGCGCAAGCTCGCCGCTGCAAGTCGCATCCGGGTTCCGCAACTCCCGCCACATCCGATACGGGTAGGAGAAGCGGCGAATAATGACGTGCTGTGACCGCTGTGACCAACAGCGCGATCAACGTTGCCAGGCTGACCCAGTGAGACTTGCCGGATTTCACTGCAGCGCCTCGCCGCTGAACGCCCTTGGGGGCTTGCGTCTGTCCATGACGAACTCCTTCAGGGCAGGGAATGTGTAACGCAATTTGTGGCGCGACCGCACGATTATAAGTGCGGAATTCTTGCCGCCGCGATGTCTGCGATGCTGCATTTCTGCATGCGTCTTTGATCCCGATCAAGCGGCCGGTCGATCAGTGCCACTGCGCGACAACATGCCGTGCGGCATATCGTCACATGCGGCTTTTTGTCGCGCGGCCGGCAAGCGGTCTGCTGTCAGAATGCGCTCCCTGTGGGCAGTGCCCCTGCCGCATCCAGCCGACTCGCACGCCAATTCTGGGAGACCCCCCACCATGTTTCACCCCAACCGTCCCGTCGCCGCCATCTTCCTCGCCGTCGCTTCCGCCTTCGCCTACGCCCAGGAGGCCGCCTACGACTTCGATATCCCGGCCCAACCGGTCAGCCAGACGCTCGGCACCATCGCCAGGCAGAACGGCCTGCAGCCCATCTTCGCGGAAGATGCCGTGAAGGGCATCCAGAGCCCCGGCGTCAAGGGCAAGCTGAACCTGCGCGACGCCCTGACCGAGGCGCTGGCCGGCACCGGCCTGACTTTCCAGTTCACCGGCGAGAAGGCAGTGGCGATCAAACTTGCGCCTCATACCGAGAAGGCAGCCTTGCTACCTGCCATCGAAGTGCGTGAATCTACTGCACCGAACTACTCCAAGCCGAATTCCACTACCGCGGCCAAGATCGACGTGCCCAACCGAGATATTCCTCAATCCATTCAGGTTCGTCCTGCCGAGTTATTGGAGGATTTGGGCGGCCCTCCGCGCGTCGACGAACTGCTCAAAACAGTATCCGGCGTCACCAAATACGCGCTGGGTCCAAATGGCTCAAATTACCCTACGGTGATGATGCGAGGTTTTGCAAGTAACTACATTCTCCGCAATGGATATCAGCCTACGGCCAACTACAACGCCATTGTCGATATGGCCAATGTTGAGCAGGTAGAAGTGCTGAAAGGGCCGTCCTCAGTTCTTAACGGATATGCAAGTTCGTCATCAGGCTTGGGTGGCGTTATCAATCTCATCACCAAGAAACCCACCGCAGAAACCGCCTATGGCGGCAGTGTTATGGCAGGTTCCTGGAACTTTCAGCGGGAGCAGGCGTACTTAAACGGCGCGATCAACGAGGCAAAGACGGTGCTTCTGCGCGTTGATGGCGCACTGGAAAAAGCCGACAGTTTTCAAAAATATACCAGTTATGACAATAGGTCTTTTGCGCCTGCTGCCACCATCCTGATCGGTGACAAGGATACGGTAAATCTCCGCTACGACACCACGACTTCCACGGCACACGGCGGCACGGGTATCCCCATATCCCCTTTGTATGCCCAGGTGCCCAAAGATACTTGGTTTGGCGATCCTGCGCATAACTGGACGAAGACCACTTCGTGGAATGCCCTGGCCGAGTATGTCCACAAGTTCGATAACGGATGGAAGGCGACTTTAATTTATTCCGACAACAAGACAACGGTGGATTTTGACCGGTCAAATGCAAACCAAGTGGTCGGAAACAATGTACGAATACAAGCTGGGTGGGGACGTATCGAGCAGGAGGATAAGAACACCGAAGTGCGTGTGGATGGGCATTTTCAAACGGGCAGTATCGACCACTATTTGCTGGCTGGATATAGCCACAAGGATTACGTGGGGCCCGCCACCTCGAATATATCCGGCAATGCGACAGTCACACTCCCCTATCTTGGCCCGTATAACTACACGTCAGCGCCCATTGTCATGACCGGAGGGATACAGATCCAAGCCTATTCCCACTACATGGTTGATGCATATTATCTTCAGGACCTGATCACGCTGAGCGAACAGTTCAAGTTGCTGGTGGGAGCGCGAAACGACAAAATCAACAAGATCAATTCGGGTTCCGGATTTTTGGTTGTACCTGTTGTACCTTATCCTGCATCGGGGAACACCAACGACAGTTGGAACCACACATCACCACGAGTTGGCCTGGTCTATCAGCCGACTGCCGCTACATCCCTTTATGCTGGATATAGCACCTCGTTCAATCCGGCTGCAGGCGCTGATTTTTCTGGTAAGTCATTCGCCCCTGAGAGCGGAAAGCAAATCGAGTTTGGGGCAAAGCAGATATTCAGCGACCGTCTGGATGCGAATGTGGCCTTGTATCAACTGACGCGCGGCAACATGTTGACGGCTGATCTCGCTCACCCCGGTTTCAACGTGACAATCGGTGAGCAACGAGTCCGGGGCTTGGAGGTGGACATCAATGGTCAGATCATATCTTCGTTGCGGTTCAATTTTGCCTATTCGCACATTTTCCAGGCTGAAGTAACGGCCACTACGGCCGCCGCTACGCCTGTCGGTTCCAAGCTGGCCGGCGTACCGGTAGATAGTGCCAATCTCTTTGGCATCTACTCCTTCGGTGGCAATCTAGCCGGGTTGGAAGCGGGTGGTGGCATCAATTACACGAGTGCGGTGAAAGCCGCATTGCCGAGTGCTGCATTGCCGAATCCTTATAGCATTGGATCGACATTGCAAGTCGACGCAATGGCTTCTTACAAATTCAATAAGACCACCAAGCTGCAACTCAGTCTGAAAAACCTTACGAATCACGCCAACTACTACACGGCGGGGGGAACAGTTGCTGTGGGCACTCCGCGCGCGGCATATCTCAATTTAAAGATTGATTTGTGAAGAGCGTGAGGACCTTCTGGTTGTGGGTCCACCGCTGGGGTGGACTCGTCATGGCAGTGCCGCTAATCATCGTGGCACTCACCGGCAGCATCATCGCTTTCGACAAAGAGATGAGGCATTTGCTGACACCGGAGCGTTATGCGACACCGCCGCCGGGCGTGCGCCGGCTCGATCTCGAAGTCCTGGCGGAACGAGCGCTCGCCACGGTGCCGCCCGGGGGGATCATTAACGTCATTGGCTTTGACTCGGACCGGGTCGTGGCCGTAGTGATGCCCCGGATGGACTTTGCGGCGATGCGGGAGAAGGCGGAGAAGAAGTCGTTCAGCCTCTCGATGCTGTTCTCGTCGGACCCCACTGCCTTCATGGAAGGAGCGCCGTTCAAGCCCTTCGCCGTGTACATCGACCCGTGGACCGGCAAGGAGTTGGACCGAGAAATGATAGGCGGCGGCATGTTCTCGGACGGCATCATGAAATTCGTCCACCTGCTGCACAACAAGCTGGCGCTGGGGCTATTCGGCCATTGGCTGCTAGGCATCCTCGCCCTGCTGTGGACACTCGACTGCTTCGTCTCCTATTACCTGACCTTTCCGGTAGCCCGGCGCAAGGATTCCGATGCCGTCGCGTCGACTAAGTCCTGGTGGGCGCGGTGGAAGCCGGCCTGGAAGATCAAGGCCAAGGCCAGCACCTATCGCCTCAACTTCGACCTGCATCGGGCCAACGGCCTGTGGCTGTGGCCCCTGCTGTTCGTCTTCGCCTGGTCGAGCGTGCTGTTGAATCTGCGGTCGGTTTATGATTTTGTGACCAAGGCGGCGTTCGAGTACCACTCGCCGGCGGAACATATGAACAAGGAGGCCAAGCTAGCCCTGGAGAAATACAAGACCCGTGGCGAGCCCGAACCGGACTTGAAAGCGAACATGGCGACCGCCAAACGTCTCGCCGCCGAGGAGGGAGCCAGGCAAGGTATCGCTCTGGGCGAACCGAAGTTATTCGCTAAGCTGCCGGGCACCAGCCTCGCGCAGGTCCAACTGTTGTTGAACACGCCGGCCTGTCGGGATAGCAGCGAGAACGAGTGCCTTGTGTCCCTGAAGTTCGACAGCAAGACCGGAACGCTCGTCGAGTTCAAAACGCCGGACAAGGACGAACTGCAAAACGAGCCGACCGGCAACTTCATCACCCGCTGGCTGAGGAAACTGCATTACGCCCACCCCATCGGCTTGTGGTACCAGATCGTCGTTTGTATCACCGGCATCGTTATCGCGCTGCTCTCCGGCACCGGCATCTACATCTGGTGGAAGAAGCGCAAGGCGCGCAAGCATTCCGAGGCGAAGAAAGCCGAGGCCGAACTTGCCGCCGACGTGGCGACATGACGCGGCGACACAAGCGCGCAATTTTCGCCGTAGTTTCCATTGCGGGCGTCATTGCCGCCATCGGCTTCTTCCGTCCCGCCGGCCATGCCGATTCGCTCACCGTGCCGGTAAAGCGGGCGGACATCGAGCAATCGGTGCTCTGCACCGGCACCTTGCAGGCATCCAAGCTGGTCAGCGTCGGCGCCCAGGTGTCGGGGCAGTTGAAGCATCTGGCGGTGAAACTGGGTGAGCGGGTGACGGCGGGGCAACTGCTGGCCGAGATCGACCCCGTGTTGCAGCAGAACGACTTGCGCGACGCGGAGGGCAGCCTGGAGGTGGCCGAGGCCAACCTGCGCGCCAAGTCGGTACAACTGGCCCAGAACCGGCTCGAATTGCAGCGCCAGCAGACGATGTTCGCGGCCGACGCCAGCTCGAAGGCGGAATTCGACACCGCCAAGGCGGCGGTCGATACCACCGAGGCGGAGCAGGCGGCCCTGGCGGCCCAGGCACGCAAGGCCGCCAGCCAGTTGGAGAAGGCCCGCGCCAACCTCGGCTACACGCGCATCGTCGCGCCCATGGTCGGCGAGGTGGTGGCCATCGTCACCCAGGAGGGGCAGACCGTCGTTTCGCAGCAGACGGCGCCCACCATTCTCAAGCTCGCCAGCCTGGACACCATGACCATCAAGGCGCAGATATCGGAAGTGGATCGCGAGCGGGTGCGGCCGGGCCTGCCGATCACCTTCACCACCCTTGGCGCGCCGGACAAACCCTTGCCCGGCGTGCTGCGCGCGGTCGAGCCGGCGCCGGAATCGCTGGCGACGGAAACGGCCACCTCGACCAGCAATTCCAGCAGCACGACGGCGGTGTATTACAACGGCCTCTTCGACGTGCAGAACGCCGACGCCAAGCTCCACATCGGCATGACGGCGCAGGTGTCCATCGTGCTCAGCGAGGCGAAGAACGTACTCACGGTGCCGACCTCGGCGTTGGGCGAGCGCAACAAGGACGGCAGCTACACCGTGGAGCGGCGCCTGGCCGACGGGCGGACGGAAAAGCGCAACATCCGCGCCGGGCTGGCCAACAGTGTCAACACCCAGGTGACCGAGGGGCTTGAAGAAGGCGACAGCATCGTCGTGCGGGCTGCCGTCATGCGTCTGCTGCCGCGCGGCAGCAAGTTCCTGCCGTTCTGATTCCCATGTCCGCAGCAACCCCCATCCTGGAATTTCAGGCGGTCGACCGCAGTTTCGACCTGGACGGGCAGGAGGTCACGGTGCTCAAGGGCATCGACCTCACCATCGAGGCCGGCGAACTGATCGCCATCATGGGGCAGTCCGGCTCCGGCAAGTCGACGCTGCTCAACATCCTTGGCTGCCTGATGCGGCCCAGCGGCGGCAACTACCGCGTCTTCGGCCAGGATGTCGCCGCACTCGACGACGACGCACTGGCGCGCCTGCGGCGCGAGCGGTTCGGCTTCGTCTTCCAGCGTTACTTCCTCATCGGCAACCAGACCGCCGCCGGCAACGTCGAGGTGCCGGCGGTGTATGCCGGCGTCCCGCGCGAAGCGCGCCATGCGCGCGCCCGCTGGCTGCTGGACAAGATGGGCGTGCTGGCGCACGCCGAGAAGCCGCCACAGAAGCTTTCCGGCGGCCAGCAGCAGCGGGTGGCCATCGCCCGTTCGCTGACGAACGGCGGCCAGGTGATTCTCGCCGACGAACCCACCGGCGCCCTGGACAGCGCCACCGGCGCCGAGGTGATGGCGCTGCTGCTGGAACTCAACCGCCTGGGCCATACCGTGATCCTGGTCACCCACGACAGCGAGGTCGCCTGCCATGCGCGCCGCGTCGTCGAAATCCGCGACGGCTGCATCGTGCGCGACACACGCGCCGAGCGCGCCGCCACATCGGAGCCCGCGGCACCCGCGGCCTTGCAGGATGCGCCCGTAGTTGGCGAACCGTCGCTGCTGACTCGCCTGGAAGACGCGCTGCGCACCGCGCTGCATGCGATGAGGGCCCATCGCCTGCGCACCCTGCTGACGACGCTGGGCATCGCCATCGGCGTCGCCTCGGTGGTGAGCGTGAATTCGCTGGGCGAGGGCGGGCGCGAGAAGGTCGACGCGCTGGCGAAGAGCATCGGCACCAAGCAGATATTCGTCCAATCCACCGGCGCGGGCGCCCACAACTGGACCTTGTCGCCGGCCGACATGGCGGCGCTGGAAGAGCAGCCCTTCGTGGTGGGTGCCATCCCGTCGCTGGACAAGGAGTTCCTCATCCGCTACCGCGACCGCCAGGCGACGACGATGGTGAGCGGCACCACCGCGCGCCATCTCCTGGTGCAGCCGAATGCGGTGCTGTCGGGCATCTGGTTCCGCGCGGCGGACGTGGTCAGCCAGGCCCAGGTCATCGTCATCGACGAACAGGTGCGCGACCAGTTGTTCGGCGACGACGAGGCGGAAGGCAAGGTGGTACTGCTGGGCACCTTCCCCTGCGTGGTCGTCGGCGTGGTGGCCAAACGCGACGACCCCTTCGGGCAGCCGAAGCTTCAAGCGTGGGTGCCCTACACGGTGTCGATGAACCGGCTGGTGGGGCAGCGCTTCCTCAACGGCATGAAGGTCGCCATCGACGACGAGACGCCTTCCGGCGTCGCCGCCCAGTTTGTCGAAAACCTCATGCTGCGCCGCCATCCGGCGCGCGACTTCAAAGTAGTGGATTCCTCCCAGCTGGCCCAGCAGGCGAGCGAGACGGTGTCGATGATCAACCTGGTGTTCGTGGCCATTGCCGCCATTTCGCTCATCGTCGGCGGCATCGGCATCATGAACATCATGCTGGTCTCGGTGCAGGAACGCACCCGCGAGATTGGCGTGCGCATGGCGGTGGGCGCCCGGCGGCGCGACATCCGCGACCAGTTCTTGGTCGAATCGGCCCTGGTCTGCCTGGCCGGTGGCATCTTCGGCGTGCTGCTGGCGGTGGCGGTCAGCTTGGGGCTGGGCGCGATCTCCAAGCTGACGCTGCAAATCTCGCCCATTCCGGTCATCGTCGCCTGCCTCGTGTCGGCACTGGTCGGCGTCGGTTTCGGCTATGCGCCGGCACGGCGGGCGGCGCGGCTGGAACCTTACGAGGCGCTGGCGTATGAATAGGCGAAATTCGACCGCGGGGCGCGGCTTGCGGCAACTGGCTGGCTTGGGCTCACTGGCGCTGCTGGCCGCCTGTTCCTTGACTCCCTACCAGCGACCCGCGCTCGATGTGCCGGCGCAATGGCAGACCGGCAGTGCGCAAGGCTCAAACGCCGCCGGCCCCTGGTGGCAGCGCTTCGGCGATGCGCAACTGAATACACTGATCGATGCCGCCTTGCGCGCCAACAACGACCTCGTCGCCGCCGGCTTGCGCGTGCGTCGCGCCCGCCTGCAGGCCGGTCTGGCCGACGTGGCGACCAACCCGACGCTGGCGGCCTCGCTGTCGACGAACGTGACGCGCAACCTGAATACCGACCGCGATACGAAGTCGAGTTCGGCCTCCGCATCGCTCGCCCTGGAGCCCGATCTCTGGGGCAAGTTTGCGGGCAGCCGTATGGCGGCGCAACTGGAAGCCGAGGCATCGCAAGCCGACTGCCGGGGGGCGGCCCTGCAAGTTGCGGCCACGACCGCCACCCTGTACTGGAAGATCGCCTTCCTCAATGATCAACTGGCCGCGAATGAGGCCAACGTCGCCAACGCGGCGAAGGTGCTCGACTTCGTGCGCGTCAAGCACGATGCCGGCAAGGTATCCGGGCTCGACGTTGCCCAGGCCGAACAAAATCTCGCGCAAATTCAAGCGACCGGCGTTACCTATGGCCAGCAACGCACCGAGGCGCGCAATGCCTTGACGATCCTGTTCGACCGGGCGCCGGGCCACCCGTCGGCGGAACGCCCGCGCCTGGCCGACGATGCGCTGCCAAGGGTGGATACCGGACTTCCGGCCACGCTCCTTGGGCGACGGCCCGACGTGCGCGCCGCCGAACTCAGGTTGCGCGGTGCATTGGCCAGCGCCGACGCGACGCGGGCAAACATGTACCCGAGTTTCAGCTTGACCGGCAGCGCCGGTTCGAGCAGCACCGAACTCAAGAACGTGCTGAAGAATCCCACGGCGACGCTGGGCATCGGCCTGGCGCTGCCCTTCCTCAACTGGAACACGATGCAATTGAACGTCGCGGTTTCCGAGAACCAGTACGAAGAGGCGGTGGTGAACTTCCGTCAGAAGCTCTATACGGCCATGCGGGAAGTCGAGGACGCCCTGTCGGCCCGAAGCAGCCTGATGTCGGAAGCGGAAAAGCTGACGGTCGCCACGGCGCAGGCCCGACGCGCGGAGGCGCTTTCCGCCGTGCGCTACCGCGCCGGCGCCACCGCCTTGCAGTTGTGGCTCGATGCGCAGGACAAGCTGCGCAATGCCGAAATCGCCCTGGCGCAGAATCGTCTCAATCAATTGAACAACTACGTCAAGCTCGTCCAGGCGCTGGGCGGCGATGGCGATCCCGCCGCCCCGGGATGCTTGTCCGCCGCGGCGGGAACAGCCCAATGACAATGAAGCGAGTCGATCCCGCGCGAGCGGCCAGCCTGGTTCTGGTCGTCGGCATTCATGCCGCCGCCCTCTGGGGGCTGTGGCAGCAACGCTTGATCCCGAGCCCGGTCGAAGTGGCGACACTTTTCGTCAATTTCATCGCTCCCCCATCGCCAAACAAGGCCGAGCCCAAAGCGCCGCCGCCAAAGCCCGTCACCCGCGAAAGACCCCAGCCCAGGCAACTGGTCGCCGAAGCGCCGGTGCTTTCGCCCGCGGACTATGTCGCACCGCCGCCTCCCCCACAGCCCGTGCCAGTGATCGAAGCGCCAGCCGCGCCGCCCGCGCCGCCCATGCCCTTGCCCGCCGGCCCGGTGGCGATGTCGTCGGAACTTGCGGTGGCCTGCCCGGAACGTGCCGCGCCCTCGTATCCGGCCCAGTCGCGCAAGCTGGGCGAGCAAGGCACGGTCGTGCTGCGCGTCGAACTCGACGAAAGCGGCCACGTCGCCGTCGTTCGGGTCGACAGGGGCAGCGACCACGCTCGGCTCGACGAGGCGGCCATCGCGGCGATTCGCACCTGGCGCTGCAACCCGGCCACGCGCAACGGCCGGCCGGTGCGCGCTACGGCCCTACAACCCATCAAATTCGTACTGCAAGGAAACTGACCATGGAACAAGGACTGGGGTTTGCCCATTTCGTTACCCAAACCGATGCCTTCGGCAAGACGGTGCTTGTATTGCTGCTGCTGCTCTCGATCGCCAGTTGGTATTTGATCCTCACCCGTGCGGTGTCGAACTGGCTTGACCGGCGACGGGCGGAGGCCTATCAGGCGCGCTCTCGCGCGGCGCGCTCCCTCGACGACCTCGCCCACGAGACGGGCAATCCTCTCGCTGCCCTGGTGGCCGAAGCCCTCGCGGTGCAGCGCGCTGCGGGCGGACGGGAACTCGCTGCCGCCGGCGGCTTCGGCGAGGTGCTCACGCGCAGCCTCAACAACGCCATCGACCAGGAGATGACCCGCGCCGAACATGGCCTGACGACCCTGGCCACGGCCGGCTCGGCGGCACCCTATATCGGTCTCTTCGGCACGGTCTGGGGGATTTATCACGCGCTGGTCCAGATCGGCATGAGCGGGCAGGGCACGCTCGACAAGGTGGCGGGGCCGGTGGGCGAGGCGCTGATCATGACGGCGCTGGGCCTGGCAGTGGCGATCCCGGCGGTACTCGCCTACAACGCCTTCCAGCGGCGCAACCGCATGTGGCTGTCGCGGCTCGAATCCTTCGCCCATGAGCTTTACCTCCTGCTGACGGTGCGCCATGGCCAAGGCTGACATTTCCCGCCGTCATCACGGCGAACCCATGGCGGCGATGAACGTGGTGCCGCTGGTCGATGTGATGCTGGTGCTGCTGGTGATCTTCATCGTCACGGCGCCAATCCTGACCAATGCAGTGAAGATCGACCTGCCGAAGGCGTCGAGCCAAGTCAATATCACCAAGCCCGAACATATCGAATTCGGTATCCGCGAGGACGGCAGTCTGTTCTGGAGCGGGGAACCGGTAACGACGGATCAATTGCCGGCGCGCTTCGCGCAGGAAGCGCAAAAGCAGCCGCAGCCGGAACTGCATATCCGCGCCGACCGTCACGTGCATTACGAGAAGGTGGCGCAGGTCATGGCGCTGGCAGCGAAGGCCGGGCTGACTCGAATTGGCTTTGTCTCCGATCCGGCCGGGCAATAGAACAAGGCTAGCGACCTACTCATTGATAGCCGGGCAGGATCGAAACCGATCCGATTCGCGAAGCAGCCGGGTGCTGATCACGATCTCCCGAGCGAAATGGATACTGATGATGGGCTCCCAAATTGCGACAGTTCGATTGGAAGGAGCAGTAACCATCCCCCGGCAAAGCCGGGGGCTTTCGGGATTTCGGCCCCCTCAAAGGGGGCTTATCGCAATCCAAAGTCAAAATCTCTCACATACAACCGCGGCAATACATGGACTGCTGCAATCCGAAAATTTCGATACTCCAGAAAATGTCAAACTGTTACTGTCACCCCGGCAGAGCCGGGGGGCTTCCTGCACTTGGCCAAGACTTCACCCATCGCCAATTTGATGCGGCACCTGAGCGCGTAGGGCGCCATGTCGTAGGCCGGTTAAAAGGGTGGCCACCGGGACGGTCCGGTGACGGGCCAGAACACGAGTACGACGCCGCTCACCTTCGGCATGCTGACGACCACGTACGAGACCAGTTCCGTCGGCACCCACGCCGATTTCAATGGCATGGATCGCAAGCGCACGGACAACCTCTCGACCTGAATGCGCTGGCCCGCCACACGCCCGAAGCCAACCTGAGCTACGAGTTCGGCTATGCGCAAAAAACCCGCTCACCGAACCTCTGCGAGCGCTACTCGTGGTCGCGCATTGCGATGGCCCTGGAAATGAACAACTTCGTCGGTGACGGCAACGACTATCTCGGCAACCCCGGCCCGAAACCCGAGGTGGCGCCTCCCCAGAGCTTAACCGGCGAATGGCGTAGTGGCGACGGTGCGACGGAGTTCAAGCTCACGCCCTACTACACGCGCGTCAGCAACTACATCGATACCGTGTAGGCGTCCTAAACACCCCCTTCGCGTACCATAGCCGCCATGGGAAAAGAACTGAAGCGACTGAAGCGCAGGAAAGATGTCTGGGCGAAAATTGAGGCCCTCCAAGACCAAGCGTCCACCACGCTTGTAGTCCATTACTCCTGCGAGAGCTTCTATGACAAGACGGATGGCAAGACGCCCCGGGTGACTTCACTTGCTGTTCGAAATCTTGCTTCGGGGCAGACAGACTCGTTCTCAATTCATCAGATTGCCGAAGCCGCCGTCACCAGACTCAGCGCCGTGCATAGCCGGATCGACGTCCAG
>DAORCC010000061.1:1701-12941 GCA_035345235.1 Azospira sp. | reverse complement strand
CGCCGCACCGGCACAAAGCTTTCGTGCCGAAATCTCGATCTCTCTGAGTTTTCAAGCAATTTCGTAGGTTGGCGCTGCATTTACTGCGTCCGTGTCTGCCGCGCTGCGGCGGGACACGTGCGACCATTTTGACGAAAGAAACTGATGACTTTTGAAGAAATCGGCCTACACCCGGCCATCCTGAAAGCGCTCGCCGACTCGGGCTATACCGAACCGACTCCGGTCCAGGCGCAAGCCATTCCCGCCGCCATCGAAGGCCGCGACCTGCTGGTCTCGTCGCAGACCGGCTCGGGCAAGACGGCCGCCTTCATGCTGCCGTCGATGCACAAGCTGGCCGTTGCTGCCCAGGATAACCCGCAGCCCGCCTTGAAGACCCCGAACCAGGAGCGCCAGTCGGCACGTTCCCGTGGTGAGCGTCCGCGCTACGCACCGGCCCAGCCGAAGATGCTGGTGCTGACCCCGACGCGAGAACTGGCCCTGCAGGTCACCACTGCCACGGAAAAATACGGTGCCAACCTGCGCCGCATGAAGGCAGTTTCCATTCTCGGCGGCATGCCCTATCCGAAGCAGATGCAGTTGCTGGCGCGCAATCCCGAGATTCTCGTCGCCACGCCGGGGCGTCTGATCGACCATATGAATTCGGGCAAGATCGATTTCTCGCAACTGCAGATCCTCGTCCTCGATGAAGCCGACCGCATGCTCGACATGGGCTTCATCGACGACATCGAGACCATCATCGCCGCGACACCGGCTGAGCGCCAGACCATGCTGTTCTCGGCAACGCTCGAAGGCGACGTCGGTCGCATGGCCGAGCGCATCACGCGCGAACCGCAAATCATCCGCATCGCCTCGTCGCAGACGAAGCACGAGAACATCGAGCAGAAGGTGCACTTCGTCGATGACCAGTCGCACAAGAACCGCCTGCTCGATCATCTGCTGCGCGACGCTGCCCTGCATCAGGCAGTGATTTTCACCGCCACCAAGCGCGATGCCGACGAGATCGCCGAGCAGTTGAATGTTGCCGGCTTTGCGGCGGCTCCGCTGCACGGCGACATGCATCAGGGCGCCCGCAACCGCACGCTTAACGCACTGCGCCACGGGCAGCTGCGCATCCTCGTTGCGACCGACGTTGCCGCCCGCGGCATCGACGTGCCCGGGATCACGCACGTCTTCAACTACGATCTGCCGAAGTTCCCCGAGGACTACGTCCACCGAATCGGCCGCACCGGTCGTGCCGGTCGCAACGGGGTTGCCGTCTCGCTGGTGCACCATGCAGAGGGCATCCACGTGAAGCGCATCGAGCGCTTCACCAAGCAGGCCATTCCGGTTGATGTGGTTCCCGGTCACGAACCGAAGCGCACACCGGCGCCGAGAAAACCGAAACCTGCCGGCTGGAAGCCGGGGCAGGGCAAGGGTTTCAACAAGGGTGGCTACGCACGGGATGGGCAGGGCCAGGGACAACGTCGCGAAGGCGGGTATAACCGCGATGGCGAGAAGCGTTTCGGAAAGCCGGCTGCCCCGACGGAGCGTGGGCATGGAAACTTTGACGGCCCGCGCGGCAATCGCACGGAGCGTCCGGACACCCGTCCCGACAACTTCGGCAATCGTACCGAGCGTCCGGACACCCGTCCCGACAACTTCGGCAACCGCGCCGACTACCAACCCCGCAATGGCAAGCCACAAGGCGATGCACGTGGCGACGGGCGCAAGAGCAGCGCCAATCGTTTCGACAAGCCGTTCTCGAAGGGGGCACCGCGCGCGAGCGGCCAACCCCGTCGCACCTGGACCGATCGCTGATCAGGGATTTTCCCGGGCGCTATAGAAACGCAGGTTGTCTCGTCCGTCGGTCTTGACGCGGTACATCGCTGCATCTGCATGCGCCAGAAGCGAGTCAGCCTCTTCTCCGTCCTCGGGGAATAGGCTGATGCCAATGCTGGGTGTTACGACCAGACTGCTGCTGCCGGTGTGAATCGGGCCATGCAGTGCCTCACGTATGGTAGAGGCCACCAGTGCAGCATCATCGACGCTACTGATTTCATTCAGCAGTACGACGAACTCGTCGCCACCGATCCGCGCCAGAAAATCCGAGTCGCGTATCGCGCGCGAGAGCCTGCGACCGGTTTCGATCAGGACCTCATCCCCCGTCGCGTGGCCGAAGGTGTCATTCACCTCCTTGAAGCGATCAAGATCAACGAAGAGCACCGCGACCTTTGACCCCTGACGACGGGCGAGGGCAATCGACTGCGGTAGTACGGCCTCGAGCGAGAAGCGATTGGCCAGTCCGGTCAGCGAATCGTGATGTGCGAGGAAGCTGATCCGTTCCTCGATCAGCTTGCGTTCGCTGATATCCGAAAAGACGCCAACGTAGTGAGTGACATTGTTGCTGGACGGGTCGCGAATCGCGTCGATATGCATCCAGCAGGGCAGCACGCGCCCATCGCGACAGCGGTTCCAGATTTCGCCCCGCCAGCAGCCGGTGTCGGCAAGTTGCTTCCAGATCGCGTCGAAAAATACTTGATCGTGATGGTCTGAGCGCAGGAGCGATGCCCGCATGCCCAATGCCTCACCCCGGGAGAAGCCGGTAATACACTCGAATGCCGGGTTCACGTCGATTATTCGCGTCGTGACATCGGTAATCAGGATCGCCTCCGAGATACTCTGATAGGTCTGCCGCGCAAGACGAAGCAGCGTACGCGTTTCCTCACGCTGCGTGACGTCGTTCACCAGCAGCCAGTAGCTGCCCGAATCCGTGCCGGAATCGTCCGCCAGCGCCATCGGCCAATGTCGCAATGCGAGCGTGCGCCGTTCGCCATCGGCACCGATCAGGCTGGTCTCGTGTGCCTCACCCGGCGGATGTTGCCGGGCGAGAGCCGCCAGTTCGAGTGCCTGCGGTTGCCAGTTCCATCCGCGAACGAGAGGCTCGTCGTTGTTTCCGGCGCCACCTGGGGGCGTCAACCCAAGCAGGGCCGGCAACCTGGCATTCCATTCGACCAGATGCCCTGCCTCCGAAACGAGCGCAATGCCCGAAAATGAGGATTCGAACAGGCTGCGATAGCGTCTCTCGCGCTCCTCGATCGATCGCTTCGCCTCCTCGATCTGCCGGCGTGTGCGAAAGGTCAGCGCCAGCAAAACGAGAGCAACTACGGTTGCAACGATTGCCAGAACCAGCAGGGCACTCACTTAACGTCCTAATGCAGCGTGGCATCCACTTCGTAGGCTTCTTCGAAGTGGCCGTTGTAGCGGCGAAAGACCGAAAGAATGTCAGGATCGTACTGCGAGGGCTGCGAGCGCTCGTCGCCTTCCAGAATGGCGCGCAGCGCTTCTTCATGCGTTCTGGCCGCCTTGTACGGTCGTTTGCTGCGAATGGCATCGTAGCGGTCGCAGAGCAGCACGATTCTTCCCGACAATGGAATCCGCTCGCCCGCCATATGGTTTGGGTAGCCGCTGCCATCCCAGCATTCGTGATGGGTAGCGGCGATTTCGGCTCCCATGGCGAGGAAGGGAGAGCCTTCGCTCAACTGGAGGATATCGGCCCCATGCCGGGGGTGCTGATGCACCATATTCCACTCCGGTGCTGTCAGTTGCCCCGGTTTCAGAAGGATGTCCGAAGACACCATGATATTGCCGATATCATGCATTGCGCTTGCATAGAAAATCGACTCCGCGTAACCGGGCGCCATACCCAGAAGTTCTGCCATCGTCTTGCTCAGCAGCGCGATGCGGTTGATGTGCTTGGCGGCGTCGCGATCCTTGTGTTCGACCACGCGGGCCAGGGAGAAGATGGTTTCGATGTGCGCGTTACGCAATTCGGCTGTTTTCTGCCGTACCTGCCGATCGAGCAGCTGATTCATGTTGCTCAGGAAATCGCCGTACTCCTTGAGCCGGATGAGATTGCGTACCCGGATCACCAGCTCCGCCGGGTCGATCGGCTTGGTCAGGAAGTCTTCCGCCCCGATCTCGAGACCGCGCAGACGCGACTCCCGGTCACCGAGTACAGTCACCATCACGATCGGGAGGTGGGCCGTCTGCGGATTTGCCTTCAAGCGGCGCGCCGTTTCGAATCCATCCATGCCGGCCATGACAAGGTCGAGCACGATCAGATCGGGCCAGCCTTCACCCGCAATGGCCAGAGCTTCAAGACCGCTGTTCGCAGTGCGGGTTTCGTGACCGGCCTTTTGCAGGAGCATCGAGACAAAGCTGCAGATGGACTTTTCGTCATCGACCACCAGCACCCGCCCGCGAATCCTGCCGTCTGCAATGTGCCCGACGTCGCCGGTGTCGGGTTTGTCGATGGCTTTATCATGCGGCATGGAACTCCCTCCGGGTCATTGCCTCTTCGTGTGTCGTCCTTGTTCGCTGTTTCATGGCGCAACACTGCTGCCAGTATAGGACAATCGGATATTCCTGCAAGCTTTGGCAGTGTCCGGCGATGCTGTTGATACAATCCGGCTATGAACGACGAATTCTTCATGCGCGAGGCGCTTTCTCTCGCCCGCTCCGCAGAGTGCCTGGGCGAAGTTCCCGTAGGCGCGATCGTCGTGCGCGAGGGGCAGATCGTCGGGCGCGGTTTCAATGCACCCATCGGCGAAAGCGATCCCACGGCGCATGCCGAGATTGCAGCCTTGCGGGATGCGGCCCGCAATCTCGGCAACTACCGGCTTCCCGGCTGCAGTCTTTTTGTGACACTTGAACCCTGTGCGATGTGTGCCGGTGCGATCCTGCACGCCCGCATCGCGCGCGTCGTTTACGGTGCCCGTGATCCGAAAACGGGTGTGCACGGCAGTGTTGTCGACCTATTTGCCGTCGATCGTCTGAATCATCACACGGAAGTGCTTGGCGGTATTCTGGCGGGCGAGTGCGGCGACATGCTGAGCGCGTTCTTTGCGGCGCGACGAAAAGCGCGGACCCAGTGAAGGTCGAGATTTCCATTCCAGCCCAGGCGCTGCGTCTGCTCGACGATGAAGGCAATGAGTTGCGGACATGGCCTGTATCGACGGCCACCAATGGTGCCGGCGAGATAAGCGGTAGCTACTGCACGCCGCGCGGCCGCCATGTCATTCGCGCAAAGATCGGCGCCGGGCAGCCGGAAAACACGGTATTCGTCCGACGACGGCCGACGGGAGAACGTTATTCGCTCGATCTGGCGCAAGCCGGCCCTGCGCGGGACTGGATCCTGACGCGGATTCTCTGGCTTTCCGGATGCGAGCCGGGATTCAACCGGCTCGGCAAAGTGGATACCATGCGCCGCTACATCTACATCCACGGCTGCCCGGACAGCGCAGCAATCGGCCAGCCGGGCTCGCACGGCTGCATCCGCATGCGCAACGCCGATATCATCGAGCTGTTCGATCTTGTCCCGGCGGGAACGGTCGTCGAGATCAGCGATTGCGGCGATATCAGCAGTGCGGCTCCCGCCTGACCGTCAGTCTCGACTCTCCGCAGGACCCGGCAGGGCCGAAACTGCGCTCAACGAGAGTGGCGCGTCCGTCAGTTGCGACCAGCAAGACGGTCGAGGCGCGCGTCCCGTAATCAGGTGAACGCACGAACACCGCCGACAGCAACCGCTCCCAGGGCAATGGCACGCCCGTCGCCGGCAGCGCGTCGTCGGGAACGATTTCATCATCCGCAAGCAGCGAAAAGAACGCGGATTCGTCGGGCAATGTCGTCAGCGCCGCCGCGAAACGTTGCTTCGATGCCGACAACTTCGGCCACGGGGTATCGAGCAGGTGGTTCGAGACACCGTAGATGCCCGGCGCCAAAGTCCGTTCCGGCGCGCAGCGATTGCTGACGTAGCACAAGGCATTGCCGTCGCCTAGCAGCAGGTTGAAGCCGGCATGGCGCTCGCCCTGGAGCTGTCGGGAAAATTCCTCGGCCGACGCGTCACCCACGAGAAAGTCGCGCGTCAGATCGCCGCGGGAGCGCTTGCCCGGCGGTTTTCCGGGTTCCCGCACATTGGTCACGGCGGCGAAACGGCCACGAGAGGAATAAGCGAGCCAGGTACCGCCCGCCTCGAGGTCCCGCCCCCCGTGGATGTCGGGGTGATCAGGCCATGGTGCAGCCGCCGCCGTCGGGCGTGCAAAGAATTCGTCGCGGTTGGCCGCGACGACGAGGGGGTAATCCGGATGCTGCTGCCACGCAACCAGGACGAGGCACATGGCGTTCGCAGTCGCCGATGGTCGTCAGCCGGCGACGGCGGCGGCCCTGACCGACGGGCCCGACAGTGCTCCCAGATGCACGCCGGCGTCGGCAGCGCTCTCCATCAGCACGGCCAGCGCCTCGTAGCCGCCAGTCGGCGACAAGGCGCCGACGATGATCATCCCGCAGGACTGATCCGGCGCTGCCGCCGAGTAGAGCTCGCCCCCCGCGCTGAGCGGCACCTCGGCGTGGAGTCGATAGAGATGACGCTTCACCTTGCCGAGATACTGGGTCCGCGCCACGATTTCCTGGCCCGGGTAGCAGCCCTTGTGAAAACTGACACCACCGATGCGCTCGAAATTTGCCATTTGCGGCACGAAATGCTCGCGGGTGGCGGCAGTGACCACCGGCAGGGCGGCCTGGATGTCCAGCCACTGCCAGACCGGTACGCCGACCTTGCGGGCACTTGCCGTCAGCTTTGTCCAGGCGGAACCTGCCACCTCTGGCGCGAGGGCCACCAGGAAGCGTAGCGGATCGACGCGCAACACGCTGCCGCCAGCGCAGGCCGCCGATTTCATGGGTTCGGGAACGGACATGCATGCAGACGCAAGGGCATCCCCCGCCTGCGGGCCGGCAACACCGAGCAGAAGCAGGCTGTCGCCCGGAACCTGGATGCTGACCTTGGCGCGCAGCACGTACATCTGAAGGCGCTTGGCAATCGGTTCGACGAGGTCGCGTGAGAGGGCGAGCAGGTATTCGTTGCCCTCGCGCCAGACGATGAAGCTGGCAACCATTCGGCCCTTGGCGCTGCACCAGGCGGAATGCTGCACACTCTCGAGGCCGAGGTGATTGATGTCGCTGGTGAACTGGTTGTGCAGGAAATCGCGGGCATCGTCCCCGCCCACCCGGATAATGCCCAGATGGTTCAACGGAGCGACAACCGTACCTTGGCCGGCTGCGGCCAGTTCGCCCGCAGCGTCGCCGAAGTTGATGACGGTTTCGTTGTCGAAAACGGCGCCAGCAGCGCCCAGCGTGTCTTGCCAGTTGGTGTTCATCTTCGTGTGCCGGTCAGGGTAGGGGAAGGGTTGATGTTTCGGATATTATAGCGGCTCCGCCATACAAGCCTTCCTGTCCGGTTCACTGATTCCGGACGTGGCAACGCACTCCCGATGCTTCGATTCCTCCGTCGCCTGTTTCTGTTGGCTTTGCTGCTGTTGGGCATACTTGCGGCTGGCAGCTGGTGGGTCGTCAACAGCCCGGTTGGGCTGCGTACGTCCCCACTCGATTTTACGGTTGCCCCCGGCAGTTCACTGCGGATGGCGGCGCAGCAGGTCACTGATGCGGGGGTCTCGCTGCCGCCGATAGTACTGGCCGCGCTTGGACGCATTCTGGGGGTCGATGCCCAGATCAAGGCAGGCAGCTACGAGATCCGCGCGGGCATCACGCCACTCGAACTGCTCAGGAAGCTGACCCGGGGCGACGTGACGCAGGCTGAAATACTGTTCGTGGAGGGTTGGACCTTCCGTCAGTTACGTGAAAAGCTCGATGCCCACCCCGATGTCCGTCATGAATTGCGCGGTCTTCCGGAAGCCGAACTGATGAAACGCATTGGTGCGAACGAGGCATTGGCCGAAGGTCTTTTCTTTCCTGATACCTATCTTTTCGCCAAGAACAGCAGCGACACCGAAATCATGGCCCGAGCCTATCGGGCGATGAAGCGGCATATCGACCGAGAATGGCAGCAACGGGCATCAAACCTGCCGTACCGCACGCCCTACGAGGCGCTGGTCATGGCCTCAATTGTCGAAAAGGAAACCGGACGTGCGGCGGACCGGCCGATGATTGCCTCCGTCTTCGTCAATCGCCTGCGCGTCAACATGCTCCTGCAGACCGATCCTACTGTGATCTATGGCCTCGGCGACAGGTTCGACGGCAATCTCCGCAAGCGCGACCTGCTGGCGGATACGCCCTACAATACCTACACGCGTCCCGGACTGCCGCCGGGGCCGATCGCCAGTCCGGGACTGGCATCGCTGCGGGCAGCATTGAATCCGGCCAGCAGCGACGCGCTTTACTTTGTCGCCCGCGGCGATGGCACGAGCCAGTTTTCGCGGACGCTGGAGGAGCACAACCAGGCCGTGGTGCGTTATCAACTGAAAGGCGGAAAGCGCTGATGCGAGGCAAGTTCATCACATTCGAGGGGATCGACGGGGCCGGCAAGAGCAGCCATATCGCCGGTGTCTGCGATTTCCTGCAGGCACGCGGGCTGACGGTAGTGACGACTCGGGAGCCGGGCGGAACGCCCTTGGGCGAGAAACTCAGGGAAATCCTGCTCAACGAACCGATGCATCTCGAAACCGAAGCGCTGCTGATGTTCGCTGCCCGCCGCGAGCATCTCGCCCGCGTGATCGAACCGGCGCTCGCCCGTAGCGACTGGGTGGTCTGCGACCGCTTCACCGATGCCACCTACGCCTACCAGGGAGGCGGACGAGGGCTTGACCGGCACAAGTTCAACGATCTCGAACACTGGGTTCATGGCCACCTGCAGCCCGACCTGACGTTGCTCTTCGATCTGCCGTTTGCGGTTGCGCGTGAACGGATAGCACTGCAGACCCGGGAGCTGGATCGATTCGAGCAGGAAAAGGCGGATTTTCACGAGCGTGTACGCCAGGCATACCTGGAGCGCGCCGCTGCATCGCCACAGCGTATGCGTGTAATCGATGCCAATCAGTCGCTGGAATCAATCAAGAAACTAGTTGAAGATTCTGTCATAACGATCTGTTAATGAACATAATTGAACTTCATTTCTTATTCTGGGAGGCGCTGCAGGAGCGCCGCCCGAAGCTGCCGCACGCGCTGCTGTTTTCAGGTGCGCGCGGGATGGGGAAGTTCGAACTGATTCGCCGCTTTGCGGCGTCGCTGTTGTGCGAAAAACCGCTGCCTGCCGGCGATGCCTGTGGCAAATGCCCCGCCTGCGGCTGGTTGGCGCAGGGCAATCACCCCGATTTCCGGCTTCTGCAGCCCGAGGCCCTGGCCGAGTCTGAATGTGGTGAAGAGGGCGACAGCAAGGAATCGACCAAGAAGGCGAGTCAGCAGATCACCATCGACCAGGTGCGCGCCCTCGACGATTTCCTGCATGTCGGCACGCACCGGCATGGTCTGCGGGTCGTTATCGTGCATCCGGCCGAGGCAATGAATCGCAGCACCGCGAACGCACTTTTGAAGACCCTGGAAGAACCGGCTGCTGACACACATTTCCTGCTGGTCAGCAATGAGGCTGAACGCCTGCTGCCGACCATTCGCAGCCGTTGCCAGGCGATGCCGGTACCGCTGCCTTCCGGCGAACTTGCCGAACGCTGGCTCGGCGACGCCGGCATCGACGCGCCACAGCGCTGGCTGGCACTGGCCGGGGGAGCGCCACTGCTGGCCACCGAGCTCGGGAATTCGGGCGAGCGCCAGATCATCGATGCCCTGCTGGCACAACTGGGGCGTGGCCACGGCATCGAGCCACTGGCGGCCGCTGCGGCGCTCGAGAAGATCGTCAAGGCGGAGAAGGGAGAGCGCGGCGGTCCGCCGATGAAGCGCCTGATGGAATGGGCGCAGAAGTGGCTGTTCGATCTCGGCATGTCCTGCAGCGGCCTGCCGGTCCGCTATTTTGTCGGCGAGAGCAAGCGCATCGATGCGCTCGCGCCGCGCTGCAACCGGCAAAGACTGTTGGCGTTCGCCCGGAAGTCGCTACAATACAGGCGTCATTCCGAACATCCGCTCAATGCCCGTCTGTTCCTGGAGGATTTTTTCCTCGGTTACGCCGGCATTTTTGATCGACGCTGACCACCTGACGCTTAGCTGCCCAGAGAGAACCAAGCATGTCCGAGCCCGCCAAGCCTGCCGCCCCTGCCGTTCCACCGCGCCCCAGCGTCCTGTCGCTGAACATCAATTCCAAGTCGGCCCTGTACGCCGGCTACATGCCGCACCTGAAGAATGGCGGCATCTTCATCCCGACCTCGCGCGGCTATAGCCTCGGCGACGAAGTCTTCATGCTGCTGTCGCTGATGGATGATCCTGCCAAGCTGCCGATCGCCGGCACCGTGGTCTGGGTCACGCCTGCAGGGGCGCAGAACAGCAAGGCGCAGGGAATCGGCGTTCATTTCAATGCCGACGAGAGCGGTATCGAAGCGCGCCGCAAGATCGAGGGACTTCTCGGCGGCGTCATGCAGTCCACCCGCCCGACGCACACCCTTTGACGGCGCCCCTGGGCGCCAGTGATTTCCCCATGCTGGTCGATTCACATTGCCATCTCGATTTCGAGGACCTTTCCGGAATGCTGCCGGACGTTCTCGCGCGCATGCGGGCGAATGGCGTCGGTGCCGCCGTCTGCATCGGCGTCAATCTCGAAGACCTGCCGCGGGTCATCGCGCTCGCGGAGGGGCACGACAATCTCTTCGCGACGGTCGGCGTGCATCCCGAATACACCGACGCTGCCGAACCGACCGAGGACATGCTCTGCGAACTGGCCCGGCATCCGAAGGTCATCGCCATCGGCGAAACCGGGCTCGATTACTATTGGCAGAAGGATGCGCCGGAATGGCAGCGTGAGCGCTTTCGAACGCATATCCGCGCTGCACGTCGCAGCGGCCTGCCGCTGGTTATCCATACGCGCGAGGCAGCAGCGGACACCTTGCGCGTGATGAAGGAAGAGGGCGCTGATGCGGTTGGAGGCGTGATGCATTGCTTCACCGAAACCTGGGAAGTTGCTTCGGCGGCACTCGATCTAGGGTTTCACATCTCATTCTCGGGTATCTTAACTTTCAAGAATGCCCTCCAGATCAAGGAAGTAGCGCAGAAAACCCCGCTCGACCGGATACTGGTCGAGACCGACGCCCCCTATCTGGCACCGACCCCCTTCCGGGGCAAACTCAACGAGCCGTCCTATGTGCGCCATGTGGCCGAGGAAGTGGCCCGCCTGCGCGGTCTATCGCTCGACGAAGTGGCACTTGCAACGACCGAAAATTTCTGCCGGCTTTTTCCCGGCACGCAATCCCTGATGGAGCAATCAGCATGAAACATCCAATTCGCACGCTGCGGTCGCTGCTGGTCGCAGCCGG
>DAORCC010000061.1:0-1601 GCA_035345235.1 Azospira sp. | reverse complement strand
GCTGGTAAAGGCAAGGGCGTTCGTCAACATGCCGGGATGGTCACCGCTTATCTATGCGGCCTTCAATGGGCACGCACCCGTCGTCGAATACCTGCTCGCGAATGGTGCCGACATCGATGCGCAGGCGGACAACGGTTTCAGTGCGCTGATTGCCGCGGCCAGAGGAGGGTATGAGGACGTCGTGGTCATGCTCCTCAAGCGCAAGGCCAACCCGAACCTTGTCAGCGACAAGGGTGAATCCGCCATGGATTTTGCGTTGGCGACACAAAACACCCGCATCTATGATCGGCTACGGGCTGCCGGTGGTCTCAGCGGGCAGGCGATCGCGCCGCCAGAGCAGAAATGATGCGTAGCCTGCTTCCTTGAACGTACTTCAAGAAACATCTATAAATATCTGAATTGAAACAGACATTTGAAGAATTTTCAAGCTTTTCCAGGAGCGCCTCTTCGGAGGCGACGCAACCGAAATAGCGCCAGCCATCGAAAAGATGGAAGTCTTCCAACATCCCGAATTCGTCACGTTCGACGACAGCGATCGGCCCGGAATAGGGCCATACCTGCACCTTGAGTCGCGCCAGCGCAGTCATCAGCCGGGCACTGTGTTTCGATAGGGGTTCCTTGCCGATGCACGCTCCCCGGCATTGCTTGGTGCGAACGGCGGAACAGGGAGCGTCCGGTGCAGCTCCCTTGACAGGCTCCATTCCGAGCAGCCTGGGGCACAGAAAATGCGCTTCGGCCAGCTTTCGCAAGGCCTGGCGAGCCTCCTTGGCCGTGTTGTAAAGGCCGTAGAGGTGTTCATCCCGGCCGAATTCGCATTCATCACTGGTCGCGAGTATCGGTCGGAAATCCCCTGGGGCGTGTTCGGCGAGTTTCCAGGCATATACCGGGCTTGGCTGCTCGCGTCTTTTGAACCCCAGCTCCGCCAGACGGGCACCGAATTCTCCCGCCGCAGGACGCCAGCGAATCTGCCGAACCTGACTTGCCGGTGCCTTGGCGCTACGTCCGTCGGCGAACAGCGAAAATACCTTGCTGCGCAGGTTGCTGGCGCGGCCGACCAATAGCGTCTCGTCATTTTCGTCATATAGGGCATAGGCGCCTGGGACCTCGGGCAAGTCGTCGGCCAGCGCCGGATCGAGGAATTCCGGCAGGATCGTCGGTCTGACCAACGAAGCCACAGCTGCGACAACGGCTTCCTGCCCGAATTCACCATGCCAGGCTTGCCACAAATGCCAGAGGACCTGGGCATCAGCCAGTGCCCGGTGCCGTGCGCCAACGACGATACCGTGGCGCTCGATCAAAGTGTCGAGGTTGTGGCGAGCGGCCTTGGGTGCCAGCTTGCGCGATAACTTGACGGTGCAAAGGACCGGGCTGCGGAAGTCGATACCGAGGCGCGCGAATTCAGCCTTGAGGAATCCGTAGTCAAATCGTGCGTTGTGCGCAACCAGGAGCTTTCCCTGCAGGCGTTCACGCAGCTCGGTCGCGATCCGCTCGAACGCGGGGGCGCCAGCCACCATGGCATCGTCGATGCCGGTCAGGCCGGTAATGAATGAACTGACCGGGACACCGGGGGCGATCAGCGTGCTCCATTCAGAGGCGCCATC
>DAORCC010000060.1:0-13049 GCA_035345235.1 Azospira sp. | reverse complement strand
TCACCTCGATCTTCGTCACCCACGACCAGGAAGAGGCGCTCGAAGTCGCCGACCGCGTGGTGCTGATGGACCACGGCAGGGTCGAGCAGGTTGGTACGCCGGAAGAGGTCTATCGTCACCCGGCGACGCCCTTCGTCTATGGTTTCCTCGGCTCGGTGAACCTGTTCCACGGGCGGGTCGAGGGCGAGACGGTGCGCGTCGGCGACGACGTGCTGCCGCACGAAGCGAACGAACTCGACCACGGTGCCGAGGTGGTCGCCTTCGCGCGGCCGCACGAGCTCGAGATCGTCACCGACCCGCAATCGACGGCGGGGATCGCCGCCCGCGTCAGCCGGGTGCTCTCGTTCGGCGTCACCGCCCGGGTCGAGCTCGATGGCGTCAATGGCTCGACCGGCCAGCATTTCGAGGTCGAGATCACCCGCGAGCGGGCGCAGGAACTGCATCTGGCCGATGGCCAGCAGGTGCGCCTGGTGCCGTCGCGGCTCAAGGTATTCGAGCGTGAAGGAGCGGGCGCATGAACTTCCAGCAACTGCGCATCGTGCGCGAAACCGTGCGTCAGGACTTCAATCTGACCGAGGTGGCGAACGCGCTCTACACCTCGCAGCCGGGCGTCAGCAAGCACATCAAGGACCTTGAAGACGAACTGGGGATCGAAATCTTCGTCCGTCGCGGCAAGCGCCTGCTCGGCCTGACCGAGCCGGGCAAGGAGCTGGTGCAGGTGGTCGACCGCATCCTGGTCGACACGCAGAACCTGCGCCGCATCGCCGACCAGTTCGCCAGCCGCGAGACCGGCCACTTCGTAGTGGCGACGACGCATACGCAGGCCCGCTATGCGCTGCCGACGATCATCAAGTGGTTCAAGTCCGACTACCCAAAGGTGCATCTGGCCTTGCACCAGGGGAGCCCGAAGGAAATCGCCGACATGCTGACTTCCGGCGCCGCCGACGTCGGCATCGCCACCGAGGGTCTGGATGAATCGCCGGAGATTGCCACCTTTCCCTTCTACCGCTGGCACCACGCGGTAATCGTGCGCAAGGATCATCCGCTACTGCGGGCAGGAGCGGTGACGCTGGAAGCGCTCAGCGAATATCCGATCATTACCTACCACGAAGGCTTCACCGGCCGCGCGCATGTCGACAAGGCCTTTGCTGATGCCGGTATCGTGCCCGATATCGTGCTGTCAGCAATCGATGCCGATGTGATCAAGACCTACGTCGATCTGGACCTCGGCGTCGGCATCATCGCCTCGATGGCTTACGATGCGGACAAGGACCGCAATCTCTCGCTCATTCCGGTGCCCGAGCTGTTCCCTTCGAACACCACGCGACTGGCAGTTCGCCGCGGTACCTACCTGCGGAGCTATGCGTACGCCTTCATCGAGAAGGTGTGCCCGGATGTCGGGGAGGAGGCCGTGCGGGCAGCGCTGAGCAAACAGAACGGCAGTGATTCGTAGCGCGCCGTATCCGTGTTCGTTCATGCGGCTGCAGCTTGGCCGCTTGACCCCTGCTGCGACAGATTTGGAGCGACAGGGACCTGGTCCGTAGCCTGTGAGTTGTCCCGTCGCCACCTTGCGCGCGTGTACCTCCTGCATCTCCGCCGGCGCTAAACTCTCGGAAGTGCCCTTCGTTCAGGCCGTGGCCTGCACAGGGTGTCGTCAATCTTCCTCTAGGCCGGATCGATGAAGCAATCCCGTTCCCCTCTCCTGACCCAGATGACGCTGGTCGTGGCACTGAGCCTGCTGCTGATCTGGGCGACCGTGGCCTATGAACTGAACCGGAGCTATCGCGGTGAATTGCACGAGGCGGAGATCCGGACGGCAGTGCAATCGCAGGTGTTTGCCGAATATTCCCGCTCGACGCTGAAGCGGATCAACGAGGTGATTCTCGATTTGCGCACGCGCTGGACGGGGGACTGGAAGTCCTTTGCCGCAGCGGTGGCGGCGCGTCAGGAGAACATCGACGACCTCACTTTTCAGGTGGCCATCATCGACCGCGATGGCTTGCTGGCCTTTTCAAATCTTGCCAAGCCTTCCGACCGGACGGATCTCTCGCAGCGCGAGCACTTTCTGGTGCACAAGGCGTCGAGTGGGGCGGATCGCCTCTTCATCAGCCGGCCCGTGCTCGGAAAGGTGTCAGGAAAGTGGTCTATCCAGGTGACGCGGCCCATCCTGCGCGAGGGGCGCTTTGAGGGCGTGCTGGTGGTTTCGCTCAGTCCGGACCAGTTTGCCGGGTTCGGGCAGAAGCTCGGTGTCCGTGGCAACAGTATCCTGACGGTCGTGCGGGATAGCGGAGAAATCATGGCGCGCTACCCCGCCGCGACCGGCGGACTTGGTCAGTTTGTCAGGGGGCGGCCATTCCTGGGCGCAGAGGCTGCGATGTCAGGGAATTATCGGCAGTTGGCGACGGTCGACAACGTGGATCGCATCTTCGGCTTCCAGCGCCTGCCCGAATTCGGGATGACCTTCGTCGTGGGCGAGTCGGTCGATGAGGTGCTCGGGCCCTTTGTGGCGCATCGTCGCTGGGTGTTTGCCGGAGCGACGGCGGTGACCCTGTTCGCGCTCGTGCTGTTCCTCATCCTTGCCCGTTCGCTGAAAGATCTCGAGGCGGTACGGCGACAGCTCGATGCAATCTTTGCGCTCAGTCCGGACGGATTCGTTGCCTTCGATCGTCAGCGGCGCGTCCAGTATGTCAGTCCGGCATTCCTCGACATGATCGGCATCGGCAGTGCGGAGGTGGCCGGTTGCGACGAGGCGCGCTTCGCGGCGCTGATGACCTCTCGCAGCAAGCAGGAGGCGGCGTTCCCGGGCTTCGACACGATGCGCGCCGACGCGCTCTCGCGTCGTGAGGACGGCGGCGACCGTTCCCGCCGCTTCCTGATGGCGCTGTCCAGCCCGGCCGGGCGCGTACTCGAAATCGGCATCCGGCTGGCCGACGGGGAGCCGGTATCGCAGGTGCTGTATTTCCGCGATGTTTCACACGAGGTCGAGGTCGATCGCATGAAGAGCGAATTCCTGTCGACCGCCGCGCACGAGCTGCGGACACCGATGGCCAGCATCTATGGCTACTCGGAACTTCTCCTCGCGCAGGAATTTCCCGAGTCCGAGCGGAAAGAGGTTTGCGGGATCATCTTCCGCCAGTCCGAACTGATGGTGTCGATCATCAACGAGCTTCTCGATCTGGTACGCATCGAGGAGCGCCGCGGCAAGGATTTCAGCTTTGCGCGGGTCGACGCCGCCGAACTGCTGCGGGAGGCTGCGGGCAACGTCAAGGCGCCGGAAGGGCGCGAGCGGCCGTTGGCCGATTTTCCCGACCAGCCGCACTGGCTGCGGGCCGATCGCAAGAAACTGATGCAGGCCATCGGGAATGTCGTTTCGAATGCCTACAAGTATTCCCCGGCCGGTGGCTGTGTCCGCATGCAGATCATCACCGACGACGAGCATCATCCCGGCATGTGTGGCCTGCGGATCGGCGACGAGGGCATCGGCATGACCCTGGAGCAGCAGGCTCGTGTCTGTGAGCGCTTCTATCGGGCCGACGCTTCGGGAAAGATTCCCGGAACCGGCCTCGGGATGAGCATCGTCAAGGAGATCATCGAACTGCACGGCGGTCGCGTCGATATCCGCAGCGAATCCCGCGCCGGGACCGAAGTGACCCTCTGGGTGCCGCTGGCGTGAACGCCCCGGGGCGCGGCAGGTGCCGTGCCCGGGGGGGGCTGCCAGGCGTCAGGCGGCCTGCAGGGTGCGGCGGTCGAGGTCCGCCACGATGGCCTCATCGCGTGCAGCAATGCGGTTGATGCCGGAGAGCACGGCGAAGATCGAGGCCGTGACGATGTTGTCGTCGATGCCGACGCCGTGCGTGCTGCCGGGCTGGTCGCCGCCGGCCATTTCAACGAAGGCCACGGCGCGGGCATCGGCGCCCTGCCCGAGGGAGCGCTCCTCGTAGGCGAGCAGGCGCACCGGCACGCGCAACGCGTGGATGATGGCATCGATCGGTCCGTTGCCTTCGCCGCTGACCGTGAAGCGGCGTTCGCCCATCGCGACGGTGATTTTCACGCCCTGCGCATCGCCATGCTCGAAGAGATGGTGCTCGACGTAGCGCAGCGGCGCGTTGGCCTGCACGTAGCTGCGGTTGAAGATCTGCCAGAGTTCATCGGCGCTGACTTCGGCGCCGGTGGCGTCGGTATGCTGCTGCACGACACCGCTGAACTCGATCTGCAGGCGGCGCGGCATGACGAGGCCGTAGCCCGATTCGAGCAGGTAGGCGATGCCGCCCTTGCCGGACTGGCTGTTCACGCGAATGATCGAGTCGTAGCTGCGGCCGAGGTCGCTCGGGTCAACCGGCAGGTAGGGGACCTGCCAGTGCGTGGCGTCGTCGCGCACCGCCATGCCCTTCTTGATCGCATCCTGGTGCGAGCCGGAGAAGGCGGTGAAGACAAGGTCGCCGGTGTAGGGGTGGCGCGGGTGCACCGGCAACTGCGTGCATTCCTCGACGGTGCGCGCGATGCGGTCGATGTCGGAAAAATCGAGCTGCGGGTCGACCCCCTGCGAGTAGAGATTGAGCGCGAGCGTGACAAGGTCGACGTTGCCTGTGCGTTCGCCGTGGCCGAAGAGGCAGCCCTCGACGCGCTCGGCACCGGCCATCATCGCCAGTTCGGCAGCGGCGACGGCGCAGCCGCGGTCGTTGTGCGGATGCACGCTGATGATCACGCTGTTGCGGCGTGCGACGTTGCGGTGCATCCACTCGATCTGGTCGGCGTATACGTTGGGCGTTGCCATCTCCACCGTCGCCGGCAGGTTGAGGATCACCTTGCGTTCTGGCGTCGCGCCCCAGGCGTCCGTGACCGCGTCGCAGATCTCACGGGCGAACTCGAGTTCGGTCGCCGAGAAGGTTTCCGGGCTGTATTCGAGCGTCCAGTGCGTTTCCGGCCGTGCATCGGTGAGCGCACGGATCTGGCGTACGGCGTCGACCGCCATCGTCACCACCTCGTCCCGCTGCATCGCAAAGACGGTATCGCGGAAGACCGGCGAGGTTGCGGTGTAGACGTGCACGATGGCGCGCTTCGCTCCGGCGAGCGATTCGATGGTGCGCTCGATCAGGGCCGGACGCGCCTGCGTGAGTACCTCGATGCTCACGTCGTCGGGAATGTGGCCATCCGCGATCAGGGTGCGCACGAAATCGAAGTCGGTCTGCGACGCTGCCGGGAAGGCGACCTCGATTTCCTTGAAGCCGATCTCGCAGAGCATCCTGAACATGCCCAGCTTCTTCTCCGCGTTCATCGGCTCGAACAGTGCCTGGTTGCCGTCGCGCAGGTCGGTGCTCATCCACACCGGGGCCTTGTCGATGGTCTGGTCCGGCCAGGTCCGGTCGGTGAGCCGGACAGGCGGGAAGGGGCGATATTTTTGGGCGGCTTGCTTCATGTCCGGTCTCTTTCTCTGTTGTCTGTTGCTCGTCGGGGTGGGGTGCGTCAGGAGGCATCCTCGTCCGCCCTTGTGAGGCGGGTCCGGCACGCTGGCCCGGGTGGGGCGGGGTGCCGCAGGTGCGTTCCGTCATTCGGTGCAGCAAGTTTAGGCGGGATGGGCCGGTGAATGATTGCTAAATTCGCCTCCAAAGCGATGTTGTAAGCAATAAAATTGCTAAAAAAGTGTAGTTATAGGTATATTATTGTTCTGCGCCCTCGCTGAACGCAATCCGGATCCGAAATACATGGAACTCGACCGCTACGACCGCCACATCCTGGAAGTGCTGCAGGCCGACGGCCGGCTCTCCAATCAGGAACTGGCCGATCGCATCGGGCTCTCGCCTTCGCCCTGCCTGCGCCGTGTCCGCACGCTGGAGGAGTCCGGCCTGATCACCGGCTACCGTGCGCTGGTCGATGCGAAGAAGCTCGGGCTGTCATTGATGGCGCTGCTGCACATTTCGATGGACAAGCACACGCCGGAGCGCTTCGCCAATTTCGAGAAGAAGGTGGCGGCGCAGCCCGAAGTGCTCGAATGCCTGCTCATTACCGGGCAGGAAGCGGACTACCAGTTGAAGGTGATCATCCGCGACATGGATGCCTATCAGGAGCTGTTGCTCAATCGCATCACGCGTATCGAGGGGGTGACCGGCGTGCACACCAGTTTCGTGCTGCGCCGGGTGCTGGACAAGACGGCGGTGCCTGTTTGACGGAGAAGGGTAGGCGCAGTGATGGTTTTTCCCTTCCCTCCCTCGCTCAAGCAAGAAACTGCTTCAGCCCAAGCAGCACGCCCATGCCGGCGATGAACGGCAGCCAGGGGTTGCGCGAGATCAGCGCGGCACCGATCGCCGCGCCGGCGGCGGCGAGCTTGGGGTTGAGCGGCGCCAGTTCGCCGGAGACGAGCAGCACGTCCGGTACGACGATGGCGGCAAGCGCTGCCGCCGGGGCGTAGCGCAGCGCGCGTTGCACCACGGATGGCAGCGTGACACGGCTGCCGAGCACGATGAAGCTGGCACGCGGCAGCGTGGTGGCGAGCCCGATGAGGATGAAGACGCCCCAGATCGTTGCATCGTAGGCGTTCACGCGCGCGCTCCCTTCGTGTGCCAGTGGTCGGCGGCGAGCCCGGCGCCGATGCCGGCAAAGATGCCGGCGAAGAGGCCCAGCTTCAGCGGCAGGCCGTTGAGGAGTACGGCGGTGAGTCCGCCCGTTGCCGCAGCAACCAGCATCGGTCGCATCTTCGCCATCGGAATCAGCAGCACCATGAGGGCGATCGTCGCCATGAATTCCAGTGACCAGCCGCGCGGGATCGAGCCGGCGGCGAGTACGCCGACCAGCGCGAAGCCCTGCCACAGCAGCCAGCTCCAGATCGATGGCGCGAGGTAGTAGCCCAGTCGCCAGTCCTTGTCTTCCGTTTCCATCATCTTCGTCACACAGGTGGCGAAGACGCCGTCGGTCAGCAGGTGGCCGGAGAGCCAGCGCGGGCCGTTCGCGAGTCCGCGGAAGCCCTGTGCAATGGCGGCGCTGAAGATGAGGAAACGCAGGTTGAGCGCCAGTGCAGTCGCGACGATCAGCCACAGCGGTGCGCCGGCGGCGATCAGCGGTAGCGTGCCGAGTTGTGCGGTGCCGGCGAAGACGATGACGTTCATGCCCATCGCCTGCACGGGCGTCATGCCGATACCGACCATGGACATGCCGGTGACCAGCGCCCAGGGGATGAGGCCGACCGAGAGCGGCAGGAAGGCACGGAAGCCTTCGCGTGCGCCGGCGCGGAAGCCGGGGGAGGAAAAAATCGTCATGATCGTTCGTTGGCGCAGCGGTTCGTGACCGATGCGCGGTTCAATGCTCCGGGTAGGAGCGCGGAACATAGCACAGTGTGCTGCGGAGCGGCGGCATGCCGGATGCCGAAAAAAGAGGGGCGCCCCGCGGCGCCCCGTGCGGCCTTGTCGTGCTTCAGGCAAGCGCCTTCAGCGCTGCATCGTAATCCGGTTCGTGCTTGATTTCGCCGACGAGTTCGCTGTGCAGGACCTTGTCCTGTTCGTCCAGCACCACCACTGCGCGTGCGGAGACACCGGCCAGCGGGCCGCCGGCCAGCTCGACGCCGTAGTTGGCGAGGAACTCGCGTCCGCGCATCGTCGACAGCGTGACCACGTTCTCCAGTCCTTCGGCGCCGCAGAAGCGCGCCTGCGCGAACGGCAGGTCGGCCGAGATGCAGAGCACGACGGTGTTGGCGAGCTGGTTTGCGGTCTGGTTGAACTTGCGTACCGAGGTGGCGCAGGTCGGCGTGTCGATGCTCGGGAAGATGTTCAGCACCTTGCGCTTGCCGGCGAAGTCGGCCAGCGTCACATCCGCCAGCGTCTTGCCGACCAGCGAGAAAGCCGGGGCCGGTTGGCCGGGTTGCGGGAGATTGCCATTGACGGGGACGGGATTGCCGCCGAGGGTGACGGTGTTTGCCATTGTCGTTTTTCCTGTTCGGGTTGGGATGTTGATCGGGCGGCAATTGGGCAGCGCCGGCGCCGGAAAGTTCTCGAACCCCGGCGCTTGTTCAGAGGCGCGCTCGGCACTACGCCATCGCCTGGCAGCAGAGCGGCGATGCGCGCTGCCAGTCAATCGACTGGTCGGTATCGCTGTCGATTCCTTACAATGATGGCCTGTCCTCCAATTCTTCCTGCGATGTTTTCCGTTCCCGTCCGCTACGTCGAACCCGTCTTCCGTCCACCGAGCGAGGCGCAGTCGCTGATCCTGCCCGTGACCGACGGCTGTTCATGGAACAGATGCACCTTCTGCGAGATGTACACCGCGCCGCAGAAAGCCTTTCGTGCCCGCGATGAGGCCGAGGTGATGGACACCCTCCGCCGCTGTGGCGAGCAGTTCGGCGGCAGCGTGCGCCGCGTTTTCCTCGCCGACGGCGACGCAACGGTGCTGCCGACGCGCCGCCTGCTCGCGATCCTGGAGGCGATCCGCACGCATCTGCCCGGTGTCCATCGCATTTCCAGCTACTGCCTGCCGTGCAACCTCAGGAAGAAGTCACAGGCGGAAATCGATGCACTCGCCGCCGCTGGCCTGGCGATGGTCTATGTCGGCGCCGAATCGGGCGACGACGACGTGCTGGTGGCGGTGAACAAGGGCGAAACCTTCGACAGTACGCGCGATGCCCTCGACAAGCTGGGCGCAGCTGGCATCAGCCGCTCGGTGATGATCCTGAACGGACTCGGCGGGCAGGCGCTGTCGGCGCAGCACGCCGACAACTCGGCCCGCCTGATGAATGCGACGCAGCCGGAGTATCTGTCGACGCTGGTGGTGAGTTTTCCGACGGGCGAGGAACGCTACCGTGCGGCATTCCCCGGCTGGGCGCCGCTGGACCAGCAGGGCTTGTTCGTCGAGCTGGCGCGCTTCGTCGACCGGCTGGATCTGCGGCGAACGGTGTTCCGCAGCGATCACGCATCGAACTGGCTGCCGCTGAAGGGAACGCTCGGCGCCGACAGGGCGCGGCTGCTGGCCGAACTCCGGCAGGCCATCGAGCAGCCGGAAAAAGCCCCCTTGCGCCCGGCATGGGCGAGGGGGCTGTAGCAGCTTGCCGGCCTACTTCTTGATGAAGAGGCAGGTCTTGCAGGTGATGGTCTTCGGCGGCGGTGGCGGCGGTGGCGGCGGCGGAAGAATCTTCACCGTATTGAGCGTGACTGGATTGATCGTCAGCAATGCCGGAGTCAGTGTCGACGAAACAATCACCGAGCCGCTGGTTCCGACAGGCGTCGCACTGCCGAGATTGGTTTTCACGGACGAATCGATGGGCGCGAGCGGCAGTGTGCCTAGCGGTTGCAGGTTGGTGCTGGCCAGGTTGATGTTGGTTGTCGGCGAAAGCACCTTGAGATCGCCAACAAGCGATGTGCTCAACGTCGGTGAAATCAGAATCGAGGATGTCTGGATCGGTGCGATCACGGGTTCGAGCCTGACGAGGCTAATGGGGAGAAAGGCGATCGGTGCCAGCGGTACGCCGAGCTTCGGTGCGAAAACCGGTTTCAGCGGGGATAGTGGCAACTCCCCCTTGTCGTTGTTCACGACGGCGCTGCCCTGTTGCAGACGGTTGTAGGTGCCCGGTTCGACATTCTGCTTGTTACCCGGCTTGACGTGGATCGCTTCGCCGTCCCCGGCCGTGATCTTCAGCGTCGACACCGGGCTGATCACTTCGACCGGCATCGGCTTCGGTCCCGTCGGGGGCTCGACATTGACGACGCGAACGTTGCCTTCGTTGAGGACAAGCACGTTCTTGCCGAGCGATTTGACGATCGAATCGAGTTTGAGGTCGGTACCTGGGCGGGCACCGAGCAGGGTACCGTCGGGCAGCCTGAGCTGTCCGATGACGCCCGGCGGCGTGATCAGCCGCTCACCGGGCTGAATGAAATCCCCCTGCTTCGCTACGCGCTCGACTCCCCTGGCGTCGATGACCGTCAGCTTGTCGTTGGTGAAGATCACCTGGGCGGCTTCGCCGCTCTGGGCGAAAGCCGGTGCTGTACCGAGTAGTGCGACGGTCGCGGCGATCAGGGTGATCTGGTTTTCTGGTTTCATGGCATGGCCTCCTGCCGGGAGCTACTTCAGAAGAATCGGAGCGATCTGTTTTGGCGTCAGCATCGGGTTGAGCGTTGGCTGCTGCTGGATCGTCGGGGCGGGCGCAACGATCGTCGTCGGGGCGATCAGCGTCGTCGTTGGCTGGATTGTCGTCGTAATCGGCTGCAGCGTGGCTGCCGGTTGCAGCACCGTCGTGGCTGCGGGCTGCAAGGCCGTCGCCGCTGGCTGCAGGGGCGTTGCCGTCGCGGCATCGAGCTTCGTCGGCGCCTGCAGCGTCGGGGCAGACTCGATGAGGGCTGGCGAGAGCGTGCGCTCCGTCTTCAACGTGTCGGCTGTTCCGAGCGTCTTGATGTCGGCCGCGTCAAGTGCCGGTCGTAGCAGGGGGCGGGCGAGCAGCTTGTTGTCGCCGATCTCCTTCGTTCCCCGAGCGCCGACATCACCTTTGGGGTCGAGCCGCTTGAAGAACTCGGGAATCCCCGGCAACACACGCGGTGCAACGCCCGGCGTCATCGGCACGAAACCGACCTGCCCGGGTTTGACGTCGATCATTCCGATCTGGGTATGGATCGTCGTCGCGCCCGAATTGACCTTGTCGTAGGTGCCGGGCTGTCCGACCGGAATTTCGCCAGGTTTCGGCTCCGGAATGAAGACCGGTTCATGGTCGGTACCGCGGATGCCGATCGTGGCGGTCGGGGTCACCACCTTGTAGGCATCGGGATTGTTGCCGCCGATCCAGCCGGTGATGGAACGCAGGGCGCCGCGTGCGAGCTTGAGCAGCATGCCCGAATCCTGGGCCGACTTCTCGTTGTGACGGTATTTCTCGACGGTGACGTCGGTATCGGTACGAACGGAGAGCAGGGCGCCATCGGTCATCTTCATCTGTACCAGCGCGCCTTCGCCGGTCACGATGCGGTCGCCCTGCTTCACTTCGGCACCGCGCTCGAGGGGCCGTGATCTTCCGGCGAGATCGATCAGCTGTGCGGCACCGACAACAATCTGTACCTGACCTGCCGTTTCCTGTGCCTGTATCGCCGGCGCGATCAGCGCCAACGCCAGACCCACTGCCCGTAGCAGTCGTGCCGTCATGGGCCTAGAAGTCCTTGCGCAGGACGACTGAGGCATCGGTTCGGCTGTAGGTATAGATGTCAGCATTGCTTCGGTTCTTCGTGTAGGTAAGCAGCGGGCGCACCGACCAGCGGTCGCGTAACGACCACACCAAGCCCACTGCGGCATCGCTCAACTCGTCCTGGCGCTCGATGCCGTAATTGGTATTGAATTTACTATAGTCGCCACGCTGGAAGCCTGCCGTGAAAAAAGTCCCCAATTCCGAAGAAAATGAGTGCTGGAACGTTGCCCGGATGCCCCAGAACGTCTTGTCGCCATCCGACCGCCCGCCCTTGGCATCTTCAGCGCCACCGGTCAGCGTCAGCACGCCGACCGTCGCTGGTGCGAACGCATGAGTCCAGCCGGCATTGATCATGTAGAGGTTGTAGTCCTCGCTGGTGGAAATCGACGGCAGGTAACGCAATGCCTGCGCCAACCCGCCGAGGGTCAGCTGGTTCTCGCTATTCAACAGGTAGCGCCAGTCAAGGTTGGCTCCGGTCGAATCGCGCGTCGCCGTGTTGTCGAGGGCGTAGCGGCCCCGGGTCAGGCCGCCGCGCCAGAGGTGGCTGCCGGTGGCGTATTGCAGGCCGGCACGGCCGTCGACGTTGGCGTTGTCGGCAACGCTGATACGGTTGTATTCACGGCCCCGGATGTCGCCGCCGACGTAGGCCCCGAAGCCGGGACCGAGGGTTTCGATCAGTTCGGCACCGACACCATAGCTGAGGTAATTATCGGCACGCTTGAGATCGCTGGCGCTCAGGGACTGGTTCAAGCCGTTGGCGATGCTGACGATCTTGTTCGAGGTCTGCCCAAGGACGTTGGTGTCGCGCCCGAATCCGATTTCGGCATAACCGACGATCACGCGCCTCTGGCCGGCATCGAGTTGGCTGAGTGCGGCCAGGTAGGTTTCGACGGCCGAGCGCAGGTCGGGCGGTACGTTGCTCAAGGCGAGGATTGATTCGAATTCCAGCTTGGCTCGCGCCAGATCACCCATCTGATAGTAAGCGCGCCCCATGTCGGCGCGCACCCCGATGAACTCGGGGTTGATCGCCAGGATTCGCTCGTAGATGAAGGTCGCCCGGCTGGGATTGCCGGCATTCAGGGCCGCTGTCGCCAGCAGGTAGTCGTAGGTGGCATTGCCGGCCAGTCTGGCTTCCAGGGGTTCCAGCAGCGCGAAGGCATCGGCGGGCTTGCCTTCCTTGATCAGGGCGTCGGCCTTGATCAGTGTTGCGTCCTCCGTCTGGGCGAATGCCATTGGACTGGCGAGGAGCGTGGCCGCGAGAATGGAAATAAGTTTTTTTCTCATGAAGTCAGCGTGTTACGGATGGCGGTCAATGATCGGTGCATCATATACCGATCATCGGCACGATACCAGCGCGAAGGCGTGCCGCCGGGCAGGCTGACCTGCGCCTATAATCGTCAAGGGTCAATCAAGAGGGGGCTGCATGAATCTGGAAAAGGTCGTTTTCGCGTTCTTCATCCTGCTGGCGGCAACGCTCAACTTCGGCTTCTTCATCGGCGACATTGCCAACCCCGAGCTGCACAGCGTCTATGAGCTTTTCGCTGCCATCGTCGTCAGCATGATCGCGACGGTCCTGAAATTCGGCGACCGTACCCAGATCGGGGCGATCCATCTCGCCACCAGCCTTGTCGCCGACCTGCAACTGATCGCGGCGGCGCTGACCTGGGCGATTGCGGTGCATGTCACGGGCGTCGGCATGACTGCGCACGTCACGTCGAGCGTCGTTTCGATGTCGGGCGGGGCGCTGTTCGCCAACATCGTCTCGGTCGTCATCCTCATCATCGAAACGGTCATGCTGCGCCGCTGATGGTGCTCGCCGGATGAGCAGCATCTTTTTCATCATCCTGCGGCGCATGCGGGCGCCGCTGATCGTGTTGATCGTCATCTACGCGGTGTCCGTGCTCGG
>DAORCC010000059.1:0-13061 GCA_035345235.1 Azospira sp. | reverse complement strand
GCGGTGAAGGTCGAATTCCTGCTGGAAGCAGCCTGAGCGCAACAAACCCCGGCAAAAAATCCAAAAAACCGTTAAAATTCACGGTTCAATAAATTTTTCCCCCGATCCACTACCGAATACTGGAGTTTGAACATGGCTTCCACTTCCAACCGCGACCGCCGCTCCGCCATCGAGCGCCGCTGCCTCTCCAAGGCCGCCAAGCGCCTGTTCCGCAACAACTCGAAGGGCGTGCGCAAGGCCATCTACGCGGCCGAATGCCACCAGCGCGGCAAGCCGCAGCTGGGCGCCAGCAAGTAATTCCGGTACGCCGGAAAGAGCAGCGAGGGCGGCAAATGCCGCCCTTGTCGCTTGTGTAGTCCCAACGTCACCCTTTAGCAGGACCCATCGTGCTCGTCGCCGCCAATATCACCCAGCAGTTCGGGGCCAAGCCCCTCTTCGAAAACGTCAACGCCAAGTTCGGCGAGGGCAACCGCTACGGCCTGATCGGTGCCAACGGCGCCGGCAAGTCGACGCTGATGAAGATCCTTTGCGGCGCACTGGAGCCGTCGTCCGGCAACGTCTCGAAGGAAAAGCACGAGCGCATGGCCTACCTGCGCCAGGACCAGTTCGCCTACGAGGACCAGCGCGTGCTCGACGTGGTGCTGATGGGCCACGCCGAGATGTGGGCCTGCATGAGCGAGCGCGACGCGATCTACGCCAATCCTGACGCGACGGAAGACGACTACATGCACGCCGCCGAACTCGAGGCGAAGTTCGCCGAGTACGACGGCTACACGGCCGAGGCACGCGCCGGCGAACTGCTGCTCGGCGTCGGAATCCCGATCGAGAAGCACAACGGCCCGATGAGCGAGGTGGCACCGGGCTGGAAGCTGCGCGTGCTGCTGGTGCAGGCGCTGTTTGCCAACCCGGACATCCTGCTGCTCGACGAGCCGACCAACAACCTCGACATCAACACCATCCGCTGGCTGGAAGACGTGCTCAACAATCGCGAGTCGACGATGATCATCATCTCGCACGACCGCCACTTCCTGAACCAGGTGTGCACGCACATGGCCGACCTCGACTACGGCAAGGTCACCATCTATCCGGGCAACTACGACGACTACATGGAAGCCTCGACGCAGGCGCGCGAGCGGCAGGCCAATGCCAACGCCAAGGCCAAGGAGCGCATCGCCGAGCTGCAGACCTTCGTCCGCCGCTTCTCGGCCAACGCCTCGAAGGCCAAGCAGGCGACCAGCCGCCTGAAGCTGATCGACAAGATCAAGCCGGAGGACATCAAGCCCTCGTCGCGCCAGTACCCGTGGATCCGCTTCGAGTACGACGAGAAGGAGAAACTGCATCGCCAGGCGGTCGAGCTCGACGGCGTCAGCCACGCCTTCGCCGGCGGCGCAGCACTCTTCGCCGGCTTCACGGCGACCGTCGATGCCGGTGACCGCATTGCCATCATCGGCGAGAACGGCGTCGGCAAGACGACGCTGCTGCGTTGCCTGGCCGGCGATCTGACGCCCAGCCAAGGCACGCTGAAATGGGCGGAGAAGGCGAAGCCGGGCTACTTCGCGCAGGATCACGCCGCACTGTTCGACGCCGACACGCCGCTGACCGACTGGATCGCCGAATACGTGCGCATGGGCGGCTACGAAGGCGAAGACGTCGAGACGCTGATCCGTGGCACCCTCGGCCGCCTGCTCTTCTCCGGCGACGAGGTGAAGAAGGCCGTCCGCGTGATCTCCGGCGGCGAGCAGGGGCGCATGCTCTTCGGCAGCCTGATGCTGATGAAGCCGAACGTGCTGCTGATGGACGAACCGACCAACCACCTCGACATGGAATCGATCGAGTCGCTCAACACGGCCCTCGAGAAGTTCAAGGGCACGCTGGTCTTCGTCTCGCACGACCGCGAGTTCGTCTCGTCGCTGGCAACCCGTATCTGGGAAATCAGGGACGGCCGCGTCATCGACTATCGCGGCAACTACGAGGAATACCTCGCGTCGCAGGGCGTGGCCTAAACACCGTGATCAGCCGGCTCTGCAGATTCCTGCTCCGGCTGTTCGGCTGGCAGCTGGTCTTCGCGCCGCCGCCGTCGCCGAAGACGGTGATCATCGGCTACCCGCATACGTCCAACTGGGATTTTCCGCTCGCCATGCTGTGGCGCTTCGCCACCGGTTTCCCGATGCTCTGGGTGGCCAAGAAGGAAATGTTCCAGAACCCGCTGGGCGGCGTCTTCCAGCGCTGGGGCGGCATCCCGCTCGACCGCAGCCGGCCGGAAGGCTTCATCGAGCAGGTCTGCGCCGAGTTCGACAAGCGGGACGTCTTTCACCTCGCCATTGCCCCCGAAGGAACGCGCAAGCGGACCGACCACTGGAAGACCGGCTTTCATCGCATCACGGTGGCGGCGAACGTACCGCTCGGCCTCGGCTTCCTGGACTACGGAAAAAAACAGCTCGGCATCGCCGACTGGATCGTGCTGAGCGGCGACCGTGACGCCGATCTCGAACGCATCCGCGCCTTTTACGCCGACAAGCGCGGCTATCGGCCCGAACGGGCGGGAGAAATCCGCTTCAGGGATTAGCGGCAGGCTGCCCGGATGAACCGGCAGCCTTGGCCTTCGCAGCATCCTTCGCCGCCTGCTTCGCTTCGCGCGCCTTGCGCTTCTCGGCAGCCTTGGCTTCCTTCTGTGCCTGCGCTTCCAGTTTTTTCTGCCGCTTCACCTGTTCCTCGGCATGCTTTTGCCGACCCGCCGCAGCCTTCTGCTCCTTCTTGGCGATTTTCGCGGCCCGCTGGTCCGCCTTCGCAGCCTCGTCGGCCCGGTAGGCTTCCCCCTGCTCCTTCTGCTTCGCCTCGCGGACCGGCGCCTCCGCCGCCTTCCTGGCGTCCCTCGCCGCGACATCGCGCCGCTTGACGTCGCGCTCGATCTCGCCGCCCTCCTGCGCCTTGCGCTTCGCCTCCCGCGTGGCCGTCGTATGTTTCCGCTTGGCATCCTCCAGACAGCTGCTCACCTGAAACTTCTTGTAGCAGGCGTCGTTCTCCGCCTTCAGTTCGGCATCGGCCGCTTTCTGCGCCTTGTCGGCCTCGTCCTTCAACACCCGCGCCCGCTCAAGCCGGGCGGTCCGCTCCGCATCGGTGAGCGGACGCGAATCCACCTGGGCGACCGCGAACGGCGCTACGAGTGCAAACATCAGGGCAGCAAATCTGGGTCTGTAGAACATGGCGATCCGAGGGTTCAGGTTGTCCAGCCGGTAGAATGGCGATTTTACGCGCTTCGCGCGCCTTTGCCGCCGCCCCGTCCATGATCGTCCTGCGCAACCTCACCTTCGCGCGCGCCGCGAAAACCCTCGTCGACAACGCCTCCCTGCAACTCGGCCCCGGCTGGAAGATCGGCCTCACCGGCGGCAATGGCAGCGGTAAATCCTCGTTCTTCGCGCTGCTCACCGGCACGCTGCACGCCGAGAAGGGCGACCTCGACGTGCCCGCCTCGTGGGTGATCGGCCACGTCGCACAGGAGACGCCGGCGCTGCCCGACCCGGCACTGGAGTTCGTGCTCGATGGCGACGTCGAGCTGCGCGAGATCGAGCGTGCGCTCGCCGCCGCAGAGGCTGCCCACGAGGGCGAGAAGATCGGTGCGCTGCACGCCCGCCTCTCCGAGATCGGCGGCTATGCCGCCAAGGCGCGCGCTGCCGAACTGCTGCACGGCCTCGGTTTTTCCAACGCCGACATGACCCGCCCGGTGGCCGAGTTCTCCGGCGGCTGGCGTGTGCGGCTCAACCTCGCCCGCGCCCTGATGTGCCGCTCCGACCTGCTGCTGCTCGACGAGCCGACCAACCACCTCGACCTCGACGCCGTGCTCTGGCTCGAAGGCTGGCTGCGCGGCTACCGCGGCACGCTGCTGATGATCTCGCACGACCGCGACTTCCTCGATGCGGTCGTCGGCAACATCCTGCACATCGAGCAGGGCGGCATGAAGCTCTATTCCGGCAACTATTCCGCTTTCGAGCGCCAGCGCGCGGCGCAGCTCGCGCTGCAGCAGGCAATGTTCGAGAAGCAGCAGCGCGAGATCCAGCACCTGCACCGCTTCATCGACCGCTTCCGCGCCAAGGCCACCAAGGCGCGGCAGGCGCAGAGCCGCATGAAGGCACTGGAGCGCATGGAGGAGGTGGCGGCGGCGCACGTCGACACGCCCTTCACCTTCCGCTTCCGCGACCCGGCCGCAGCGCCGGACCCGCTGCTGGTGCTGCACGAAGCGAAGGCCGGATACAACACAACTTCGCCGGCCAAGGTGATTCTCGACGGCGTCGAACTGACGCTGCGCCCCGGCGAGCGCATCGCGCTGCTCGGTCGCAACGGCGCCGGCAAATCGACGCTGGTCAAGCTGCTCGCCAACGAACTGGCGCCGCTCGCCGGCCAGCACACCGAGGGCAAGGGCCTCGCCATCGGCTACTTCGCGCAGCACCAGCTCGAACACCTGCGCCCGGACGAATCGCCTTTGCAGCACATGCAGCGTCTCGACCCGCAGACGCGCGAGCAGGAACTGCGCGACTACCTGGGCGGCTTCGACTTCCGCGGCGACATGGCCACCGCCCCCTGCGGCAAGTTCTCCGGCGGCGAGAAATCGCGCCTGGCGCTGGCGCTGCTGATCTGGAACAAACCGAACCTTCTGCTGCTCGACGAGCCGACCAACCACCTCGACCTCGAGATGCGCGAGGCGCTGACGCTGGCACTCAACGAATACGAGGGCGGCGTCGTGCTCGTCTCGCACGACCGCCACCTGCTGCGCACCACCGCCGACACGCTGCTGCTGGTCGCCGACGGGAAGGTCGCGCCCTTCGACGGCGACCTCGACGATTACGCCGGCTGGCTCGCTGCGCAGCGCGAGGCGGCCAAGGCGCCGGCCACCGAAGTTGCCATCGACAAGGCAGCGGACAAGGCCGCCCGCATCGCCGCCCGCGAGCAGGCCGCAGCGGACCGGCAGGCGTTGCTGGCGAAGCGGCGGCCGCTGGTGAAGGAGGGCGAACAGCTCGATCGCAAGCTGCAGGGATGGCAGAAAGAGAAGTCCGTGCTCGACGAGGAACTCGCCGATCCGGCGGCCTACACCGCACCTGACCGTGCTGCGCTGGAAGCAAAACTGAAACGGCAGGCGCAACTCGATACGGACATCGCAGCCGCTGAGGAACGCTGGCTCGAGATTCAGATGGAATTAGAGGAACTGGCTGATCCGCAATGATAAAATCGCCGTTTTTCGCGTTCCGCCCAGCCGCTGCCGCGGCAAACCAATAATGCAGGGAGAATTCCGGTGAGAATCGTTTGTCTTGACCTCGAGGGTGTCCTCGTTCCCGAAATCTGGATCGAATTTGCCGAGCGCACGAAGATTCCCGAGTTGCGCCGCACCACCCGCGACGAGCCGGACTACGACGTGCTGATGAAGTACCGCCTCGACATCCTGCGCCAGCACAAGCTGGGCCTGCCGGACATCCAGAAGGTGATCGCCGAGATGGGCCCGATGGCCGGCGCACGCGCCTTCCTCGACCAGCTGCGCGAGGACTACCAGGTGGTGATCCTCTCCGACACCTTCTACGAGTTCGCCCACCCGCTGATGCGCCAGCTCGGCTGGCCGACGCTGTTCTGTCATTCGCTCGAGGCCGATTCGAGCGGCATGCTGGTCAATTACCACCTGCGCATGCCGAACCAGAAGCAGGAAGCGGTGAAGCGCTTCAAGGAACTGAAGTTCAAGATCGTCGCGGCCGGCGATTCCTACAACGACACGGCGATGCTCGGCGAGGCTCACGGTGGCATCCTGTTCCACCCGCCCGAGAACGTCATCCGCGAGTTCCCGCAGTATCCGGTCGTACGTGACTACGACGCGCTGCGCGCCGAAATCGACAAGGCTTTCGCGAAAGTCGCCTGACTTTCGCGCAAGCCTTTCGGCCATTGGCTCCGCCCCCGCTCACTTCGTTCGCCGCCCCCCAAGGGGGCTTGGCGCTTCGGTTTAAGGCGAAATCATGCATCGCGAACGCTTCTACACGCTGACCGCCTCCTGCCCGGACCAGGTCGGCATCATCGCCAAGGTCTCCGGCTTCATTGCGCAGCACGGCGGCTGGATCCTCGAGTCGAGCTATCACGCCGACGACCTGACCGGCCGCTACTTCATGCGCATGGAGATCAAGGCGGCGTCGCTGCCTTTCCTGCTGGCCGAGTTCCGCGATCGTTTCCGCGTTGCCGTCGGCGAGCCCTTGCAGATGGACTGGCGCATCAGCGACTCGGCGGTGAAGAAGCGTCTGGTGCTGCTGGTGTCGAAGCAGGAGCATTGCCTCTACGACCTGCTGGCGCGCTGGCAGGCGAAGGAACTCGATATCGAGATCCCCTGCGTCATCTCCAACCACGACACCTTCCGCGGCTTCGTCGAATGGCACGGCATCCCGTTCCACCATGTGCCGGTACTGCCCGACAACAAGGCCGCCGCCTACGCCGAAGTGCAGCGCATCTTCGAGGACGTGCGCGGCGACTGCATGGTGCTCGCGCGCTACATGCAGGTGCTGTCGTCCGACCTGTGCGCCAAGTATCCCGGCCAGATCATCAACATCCACCATTCCTTCCTGCCGTCCTTCGTCGGCGCCAAGCCCTACCACCAGGCCTACGAGCGCGGCGTCAAGCTGATCGGCGCCACCTGCCACTACGTGACTGAGGAACTCGACCAGGGTCCGATCATCGAACAGGACGTGATCCGCATCGACCATTCGGATTCGATCGAGGACATGGTCCGCTACGGCAAGGACATCGAGAAGACGGTGCTGGCACGCGGCCTCAGGTACCATCTCGAGGATCGCGTCCTCGTGCACGGCAACAAGACCGTCGTCTTCCGCTAACCGGCAGACCGGAGCACCGGACCTGCGCCACACGACAAAGGAGGCCGCATGCTCATCGATCGCCACCAGTCGCTGCTGCTGATCGTCGACATCCAGGAAAAGCTGGCGCCGGCGATCCATGAAGGCGCCGCAGCCATCGCCAACAACCAGCGCCTGCTGGCCGCCGCCGATCGTCTCGGCGTACCCATCGTCGTCTCCGAGCAATATGTACGCGGCCTCGGCCCGACGGTGCAGGACCTGCAGCCGCTGCCGCCCCGGGCGCAACGCTTCGAGAAGATGCATTTCTCCTGCGCGCGCGAACCCGGATTTCTCGACCTGATCGCCGACAGCGGCCGCCGCCGGATCATCGTCACCGGCATGGAGGCCCATGTCTGCGTGCTGCAGACCGTGCTCGGGCTGCTCGATGCCGGCTACGCGGTCTGCCTGGTCGAGGATGCCACATCGTCCCGCACCCCCGCCAACCGTGCCGCCGCGATCTCACGCATGCGCGAAGCCGGCGCCGATATCGTCACCACCGAGATGGTCCTTTTCGAGTGGCTGGCACGCGCCGGCACCGACGAATTCCGTACCCTGCTGCCGCTGATCAAATAGCGGGCCCCGCCGGCTGCGCTATTCCTTGCGTGCTTTCGCCTCGCCGGCTCCTGAAATGCCGGGTATATCCTTCCCGGACTGTTCCGATCGCATGTGCGCGCCGCCAAAACCGTCCGCAACGAACTTGACGGTCACCGCTGCCGTACGCTCACAGCCGGTATAGGTCCACTCCTCTTCCCATTGCCCGGCCATCAGGTAGGCCTTTTCGTAACCCGGCATGCGGGTCGGCAAATACACGGCCCCGTAGACCGGCTTCGAGACCCGGGTGCCGACGAGCTTCGCCATCGGCGTCTTTTCGTCGCGCGCATCCCGGATGCCGCAGGTCTGTATCGTCCCGGCGACCATCTGCATGGTCTGGGTGTCGATGAACAGCTGCGGGCTGGCATAGCTGTCCCCCAGCGTATCCATGTGACGCGCCACCTTCACGTAGTTCTGCAATACGGCCGGGGCCGTCGGGCCGAGCTTCTCGGCAAGGCTCAGCATGCGCTTCCGGTTGCCGTCCCCGGTCGTGGCCGCGGCTTTCAGCGCGAGCATGTAGACCGCCATCGGAAAACCCTTGTCCGCAGACCAGTACAGAGCATCCTGTGCCTCGGTATCGATCGAGCGTTCCGAGAGCGGTCGCTTCGCCAGCTGAAAGTAGCGGGTGTCGTCCGACTTGCCGTTCGCGTTCATGTAGCTCAGGTACTCGTTGGTCAACAGCACGGAAAGAAAAAACGCGCCTTCCGGATCGCCAAGGCTCGCCGCCTTGCGGGCGTAGCCCAGCGCCTTGTCGCGATCTTTCGCCACCCCCGCACCGCGCGAGTAGGCCTGGGCCAGCTTCGAGTAGGCACCGACGATGCCGCCCCGCGCAGCCTTCTCGAAATGAGCGACCGCCTGCTCCGCATCGGCAGCCCCTCCCTGGCCCGCCTGAACCATGACGCCGAGCAGCAGGCTCGCACGTGCATCCCCGGCATCGGCAGCACTCGCCGCCTCCGTCCGCGCCGCAGCGTAGTCGCGTGCCTGATAGGATTTCAGCGCTTCGTCAAACCCGGCCCAAGCCAGCAGCGGGCATATCGTCGAGACCAGGCAGCAGAGCTTACGCAGCGCGTCCTTCATTGATTTGGTTCCTGAGGGGAAGCGGGCGATTATAGCCGCGAAAATGCTGATTGCATTACAAGACCATGGCAGCCATGGTTGCGCGAATCCCCGATCAACGGGCATCGCAGACGCACGCCACAAACAAAGGGCCGACTCCGGAAAACGGAACCGGCCCTCAGTCCTGCGTCGACGATCAGTGGCGACGACGGCGCACGCGCCAGGCCAGCAGGCTCATCCCCGCCAGCATCAGCGCGTAGGTTTCGGGCTCCGGCACCGCGAGTACGTTAAACGCCGCATCGGCAATCAGGCGATGGCCGGCCGCCGTCGGATGAATGCCGTCCCAGAACAGGTAGCTGTCCGGATTGCTGCAGACGGAGGTACCGTTGAAGCATGCGTTGGTGACATTGCCGAGGCCGGCCGCGACCGGATTGGCGACGATGCCGCTCAACAGCGCAAAGGTGTCGAGCGTGCGGATGTTGCTGCCGGCGAGTGCGCCCTGCAAACCGCCGATCGTGCTGTTGAAGTAGCTGTTGAAGATCATCGAGCCCGCGGTTGCTGCAGCAACCGTACCGTTGGCCTGCGCCTCCGGCGTCAGCCCGAGGTTCGGCAGGTTCATCACCAGGAAGTTGCGGGCCCCCTCCTGATAAAGTCCCTGGATCGCTCCGGAGATGCCGCCCAACGCCGAACCGATGCCCACCGGGCTCGGGTCGGCGCGCAGATCGTTGCCGCCCGCCCAGACGACATACAGCGCGCTGCTGTCTGCCGCGCCGGGTTTAGCGCGGAACATCGAGACCTGATCGCCGAGCGACGGGATCGCCATCGCCGCGCCTCCCGCAGTGGCGCCGCCGAAGGCATAGTTGGTGCCGCCGAGCAGTGACGGTGCGGCGGCAAAGCCGTAGCGGCCCGCCAGGTCTTCCGCGTAGGTCGGACCGTTCGAGAAGCGTCCGCTGAAGTAGGGTGAGGGCGGCAGGCTGCCGCTGGTCGTGGCGTAGATGTTGCCGCTGTCCGAGAGGCTGTCGCCGAAAACGTAGAAACCGCTGTACGGCGATGCGGCTGCAACATTTGCCGCGAGCAGGCCGATGGCCATGGCGACAGTGGAAAACAGTCTGCTGACCGGGATACGCATCATGTTGTCTCCTTTGGTGTCCGGATAGGTCGTTCGAATCGTTATGTACCGCGGACGAACCTTATGCCCAGGCTGAAGACGGCGTCAAGCACGCCGCATTCACCTGGCATGCAGCGCGGTCAGGTAAAGCGGCGGCGAAAAACGGGGATCGGCAGGCCGGAAACGACATATTCGGCCGCTTCGTAGCCCGGGGGCTTGCCGGCCGCCGCCCAGGCGCGCTCGCTGACGAGGATCTCGCCTCGCGCGGCGAGATCCTCGCCCAGCCTGGAAGCGATGTTGACGGCGTCGCCGAAGAAATCCGTTTCGCGGATCAGCAGGATGTCACCGACATCGATCCCGATGCTGGCCCCGACGCTGCATCCGTCGGTCGTCGCGAGGCCCCGTCCGGCCAGCTGCTGCTGGATCGCCTCCGCCGCACGCAGCGCCTGTGCGGCATCCGGAAATACCGCGAAGACATTGTCCGCGTCGTGTTTCACGATCTCCCCGCCCGCATCGACGATCGGTGCACGAGCGAGCACCTGCATGCGGCGGATCAGGGCGAGGTGTGCCAGGATGCCGGTGCGCCGGACCGAGATCGAAAAATCCGTCATGTCGAGCACCAGCGCCGCACGCGTCACCTGGAAAGTCTTGCGGATCAGGGCCTCGATCGCCGGCCGATCCGCCGGCGGCGCGGCATTCAGGGTGTCGAGCAGGTGATCGAAGGTCTTCACGGGTGTCTTCGGTCGGCGCCGCTAGTCGCGACGCTTGCGCTGGGCCCGCTTGACGATCCAGCGGCAGAGCCGGCGTGCCCACGGCGTCAGTCGCTGCAGGCCGAGGTAGTGCAACAGGAAGTAGAGGCGATCGCTGCGGCTCCAGTAGTCCGAATGCCGCGTCAGGGTCGCCAGGTCGTACACCGTGCGCACGGCGGCAATCAGCGTCGTACGCGACTTCTCGAGATCGATCACCGCGACCTCGGGCTCTGCACCGTCATCCCAGCGCACGAACAGATGCTTGGGGTAAAGAGAACGATGCATCACGCGCGCATCGTGCATCTGGCGTACCAGTCCCGCGACCTTGCGCAGCAGCAGGCGCTTCCGCACCAGCGGCGGCGCCCCGTCGGCGAACAGCTCGCGCATGACGACATCGAGCGGACGATAGCCGGCGAGCTCCTGCGTCATCAGGATGCCGCGCGGCTTGCCGTCGGCGACGGCACTGCCGAAGAACAGCGGCCGCGGCGCCGGCACGTCGTGTGCCTCGACGTAGCGCAGCATGCGGAATTCGCAGGCGAAGCTCGGTTCGCCATCGATGGGATGACGCCAGGTACGGCGTTGATGGTTCTCCTGCCGCTTCAGGAACACGCCGAGTTCGCCGCCCTCGGGCAAGGGCAGGGCGATGCGGCAGACGCCGCTCCAGCCACCGCGGCGGGCATTCGGCTCCTCGAACCACGCCGCCTTGAAAACCCACGCGTCGTCGAAGCTGCCGAGATGATTGGCCTCGAGCAGCGAACGGCGCTCGGGCGAAATGAACAAAGCCAAGGAAATCCCCTTACACGGCGCCTGTTGCGGCCCCGATTCCTGAAACGAGGTGGAATTATGCCACCACCCAAAAAAACGGGCGCCCGAAGGCGCCCGCAATGGGAGTCATGCTGCGAGGAGGAAATCAGTGGTGGTAGGCCGATTCGCCGTGGGAGGTGATGTCCAGGCCCTCGCGCTCCTCTTCTTCCGGAACGCGCAGACCGAGGACCACATCGACCAGCTTGAAGGCGACCAGGGAAACGATGCCCGACCACAGGATGACGGTACCGACACCCCACAGCTGGCTGATCACCTGGGCCGCCATGTCGTAGTCGCCGACCTTGTTGGCCACGTAGTCGTAGACACCCGTGCCACCCAGCGACGGCGCTGCGAAGACGCCGGTCAGGATCGCGCCGAGGATGCCGCCGACGCCATGGACGCCAAAGACGTCCAGCGAGTCGTCCGCGCCGAGCAGGCGCTTCAGGCCATTGACGCCCCACAGGCAGATCACACCGGCGAGCAGGCCGATGACGATGGCACCGATGACGCCGACGAAACCGGCGGCCGGGGTGATCGCCACGAGGCCGGCGACGGCGCCCGAAGCGGCACCCAGCATCGAGGGCTTACCCTTCAGCATCCATTCGGCGAACATCCAGGACAGCGCTGCGCAGGCCGTCGCGATCCAGGTCGTGACCATCGCCAGGGCGGCACCGCCGGAGGCTTCGAGGGCCGAACCCGCGTTGAAGCCGAACCAGCCGAACCACAGCAGCGAGGCACCGATCATCGTGAAGGTCAGGCTGTGCGGCGCCATCGACTCGCGGCCGTAGCCGACGCGCTTGCCGATCAGGAAGGCACCGACGAGGCCGGCGACAGCGGCGTTGATATGCACCACGGTACCGCCGGCGAAGTCGAGCGCACCCTTCTGGAACAGGAAGCCCGCCGTCTTGCCCGCGAGTTCGCCCGCAGCCGCATCGGTGTAGGCATCCGGACCCGCCCAGTACCAGACCATGTGCGCCATCGGCAGGTACGACAGGGTGAACCAGATCACCATGAACGCCAGCACGGCCGAGAACTTCACGCGCTCGGCGAAGGCACCGACGATGAGGCCGCAGGTGATCGCCGCGAAGGCGCCCTGGAAGATCACGTAGGCATACTCGGAGACCACGACGCCCTTCGAGAAGGTCGCCGCCACCGAGTCGACGGTGACGCCCTTCAGGAACAGCTTGTCGAGCGTCCCGAAGAAGTTGCCGCCTTCGGTGAAGGCCACCGAGTACCCGTAGATCACCCAGAGGATGCTGATCAGCGAGAAGGTGACGAAAACCTGCATCAGCACCGAGAGCATGTTCTTCGAGCGGACGAGGCCGCCGTAGAACAGCGCGAGGCCGGGGATCGACATCAGGATCACCAGCGCGGCGCTGATCATGATCCAGGCGTTGTCACCCTTGTTGGCGACCGGCGCGGGCGCAGCCGCCGGTGCTGCGGCATCGGCCGCCGCCGGTGCTGCTACTGCGGGTGCAGCGGCAGCAGGCGCCGTGGCGGCAGGCGCCGCCGGCTTCTCCTCGGCCCAGGCCGCGTTGCCGACGCTACCGACAGCGACGGCCCCCAGCAGGGCCAGCGTTGCAAAAATGCGCTTCATCATGATGTCGCTCCTCAGAGGGCTTCCTCACCGGTTTCACCGGTGCGGATGCGGATCACTTGCTCAAGGGGGAAGACGAAGATCTTGCCGTCACCGATCTTGCCGGTGCTGGCCGATTTCTCGATCGCCTCGATGACCTGATCGACGATGTCGTCGCGAACCGCCGCATCGATCTTCACCTTGGGCAGGAAGTCGACGACATACTCGGCACCACGATACAGCTCGGTGTGGCCCTTCTGGCGGCCGAAGCCCTTGACCTCGGTGACGGTGATGCCCTGCACGCC
>DAORCC010000058.1:0-13208 GCA_035345235.1 Azospira sp. | reverse complement strand
GTCGCCGTCACCCACGACCGCTACTTCCTCGACAACGCCGCCGAGTGGATTCTCGAACTCGACCGCGGCCACGGCATCCCGTGGAAGGGCAACTATTCGTCGTGGCTGGAGCAGAAGGAAGCCCGCCTGGAGACGGAGAACAAGCAGGTCGACGCCCACATGAAGGCGATGAAGCAGGAACTGGAATGGGTGCGGCAGAACCCGAAGGCCCGCCAGGCCAAGAGCAAGGCGCGTCTCGCCCGCTACGAGGAAATGTCCAGCTTCGAATACCAGAAGCGCAACGAGACGCAGGAAATGTTCATCCCGGTGGCCGAGCGCCTCGGCGACAAGGTCATCGAGTTCAACGGCGTCTCCAAGGCCTTCGGCGACCGCCTGCTGATCGACAACCTCTCGTTCAACATCCCGGCCGGCGCCATCGTCGGCATCATCGGCCCGAACGGTGCCGGTAAATCGACCCTCTTCCGCATGATCACCGGCCAGGAAAAACCGGATTCGGGCGAAGTGGTGATCGGCCAGACGGTGAAGATGGCCTACGTGGACCAGAGCCGCGAGAACCTCTCCAGCGACAAGACAGTGTTCGACGAACTGGCGCAGGGCAGCGACATCCTGCAGATCGGCAAGTTCGAGATGCCCAGCCGCGCCTACATCGGCCGCTTCAACTTCAAGGGCGGCGACCAGCAGAAGGTCGTCGGCAAACTCTCCGGCGGCGAACGCGGCCGCCTGCACCTGGCCAAGACGCTGATGACCGGCGGCAACGTGCTGCTACTCGACGAACCGTCAAACGACCTCGACGTCGAAACCCTGCGCGCGCTGGAAGACGCCCTGCTCGAATTCGCCGGCAGCGCGCTGATCATCTCGCACGACCGCTGGTTCCTCGACCGCATCTGCACCCACATCCTTGCCTGCGAGGGCGATTCGCAGTGGAGCTTCTACACCGGCAACTATCAGGAATACGAGGAAGACAAGCGCAAGCGCCTGGGTGAGGAAGGCGCCAAGCCGAAGCGGATTCGCTACCGGCCGATTACCCGATAACGGCGCGCCGATCAGCAAGCCGCACAAACAAAAAACCCGCCTGTTGTTCCCGGCGGGTTTTTTGTTGGGTGCTGTCCTGACCGGGCAGGCTGAACGAGCTACGCCCCCCGGCGCTGTCGCATGACGGCTAACGACACCATTGCAGGCGCGGGATCGCATCGCCGTCACCGGCAACCACGGCGTTCTGCCCGAAAATTGCACCGCATTGCCGCGCGGCGGCCACGGGCAGGCCGAGCACGACGCAGCTCGCTTCCGGCGGCCAGTCGCAGGCCTCGGCCATGTTCTCCCCTGCCAGCCATCGGTAACCGTGCGCTTTCAACCATTGCTGCAGGCGCGCCTGTGCCTCGCCATTGGCGGCGGCATCCTGCAGCTGCGATGCGGGGTTGCAGGCGGTGAGGATCGCCCAGTGACGTGTGGCGGATTCGGTCAGCAGTGCCGCAAACACTGGCGACGGTACATCGAGGCGCAGGTGGATGTCACCGGCCGGCGCGTGGATGCGATAGGTCGTGGCACGGTAGGCCGCCTCGAGCCGGGCGCGCTCGGCCGCCGGCAACGGAGGACTCATGCGCCCTCGTCGTCTTCGTCCGGAAGGTCGTCACCGAGTAGCGCGACGGCCTCGGGCGCTGGCAGCGCCTCGACATCCTTGAGCTTGCGGGTGACGGCGCGGGTGCGCACCTCGGCCTTGTCGATCGAGTTGCTGGCTTCCTGCAGCTTCTTGCGGGTGTGCGCGAGCGCCTCACCGAATTTGCCGAACTCGGTCTTGATGGCGCCGAGCACGGCCCACACTTCACTCGATCGCTTCTCGATGGCCAGCGTACGGAAGCCCATCTGCAGGCTGTTGAGCATGGCAGCCAGCGTGGTCGGGCCGGCAATGCTGACGCGCTGGTCGCGCTGCAGCGCCTCGACCAGCCCCGGCCGGCGCAGGGCTTCGGCATAGAGGCCTTCGGTGGGCAGGTAGAGGATGGCGAAATCGGTGGTGTGCGGCGGCTCGATGTATTTCTCGCGAATCGTCTTCGCCTCGTCCTTGAGGCGCGCTTCGAGCGCCTTGGCGGCGGCCTCGACGGCAACGACGTCAGCGCGCTCCTGCGCCTCGACCAGCTTCTGGTAATCCTCGACCGGGAACTTGGCGTCGATCGGCAGCCACACCGGCTCGCCGCTTTCGCGGCCCGGCAGGCGGATGGCGAATTCGACACGGTCGCCGCTCTTAGGGCGCGTGGCGACGTTCTCGGCGTACTGCTCGGCGGTGAGCACCTGTTCGAGCAGGTTGGCCAGTTGCACCTCGCCCCAGGTACCGCGCGTCTTCACGTTCGTCAGCACCTTCTTGAGGTCACCGACGCCGGCGGCCAGCGTCTGCATTTCGCCGAGGCCGCGATGCACCTGTTCCAGCCGCTCCGAGACGAGCTTGAAGGATTCTCCGAGGCGCTGCTCCAGCGTGGCGTGCAGCTTCTCGTCGACGGTCTTGCGCATCTCTTCGAGCTTGGCGGCGTTCTCGGTCTGAATGGCGCCGAGGCGCGTTTCCACCGTCAGGCGCAGCTGCTCGACGCGCGCGTCGAAGCTCTGCGTCAGGCGGTTGAGGTGCTGGCCGAAGGCCTCGAACTGCTGCGCCTGCAGCGTGCCGAGCTGGCCGACCTGACCGGCCAGCCCCTGGCCGAAGCGCTCGAGCGCCTGTGCCTGCTCGGCGCGGTCGCCGCGCGCGGTTTCCTGTGCTTCGCTGCGCAGGCGGCCCAGTTCGCCGCGCAGTTCGCGCTCCTGCCGCTCGAGCGCGGCATCGAGCGCCGTGAAGCGTGTCTCGAGCAGTTCCAGCTTGCCGTCCGGGCGGCCGCGCAGCAGCACGACGACCTGCAGCAGGACCGCCAGCGCGGCAAGGAAGAGCAGCAGGTAGATCAGTGTTTCGTTCATTTCTCGTTCGTGACCTTACTTCAGCGAAAAATCGACGCGTGCCTCGCTGGCCTTGTCGTTCTGCGGGCCGTCCTTCGCCGTGAGGTTGGGCTTGAGCAGGAAGACGCGCTCGGCCGCCACCTTGCCATCGCGCTCCAGCCACTGGCCGGCGGCCTTGGCGCGGCGGTCGGCAAGCTCGCGCAGCGCTTCGTCGTCGGCCTTCATGTTGGCCATCATCAGCTTTTCCATTTCGTCGACCGGCAGGTCCTTGACGAGGCCGATCAGGTTGCGCGGCTTCGGGAACTTCTCGGCCTTGTAGGCGCGCTCGAGGTACTTCGGGTAATCCTTGGCGGGAATCTCGATGTCGTCGAGCGAGCCGGCCTCGGTCCCGGCCTTGACCAGCTCTTCGAGGCGTTGCGCCTTGACGCGGCGTTCCATGAGGGCGCGCTTGAGGCCCTCGCGGTCGCGCTCGGCGTCGATGCGGCCGGCGAGCTCGATGCGGATCGCCGGGCGGTCCTCAAGCACCTTGGCAATCGTCTGCAGGCGTTCCTTCATCTTGGCGGAGATCGTCGAGTAGCCGTAGTCGAACTCGACGTACGACAGTTCCTCGCCGCCGCCGAACAGCGAACCGATCAGCGCGAAGGGCGAGGTGATCGCCTTGGTGAACACGTTGAGGATGACCTGCACGATGATGCCGCCGACGCTGAACTGCGGATCATCGAGCGAGCCGGAAATGGGCAGGTTGATGTCGATCTCGCCCTTGCGGTTCTGCAGCAGCGATACCGCCAGCCGTACCGGCAGCTTGGTCGCCTCGGGGCTATCGACCTCGTCGCCGAACGTGAGCTGGTCGAGGAAAACGCGGTTGTCGGCCGAAAGCTGGTTGTTGTCGATCCGGTACTTGAGGAACAGCGACAGCTTGCCGCGCTCGATCGCATAGCCGGCGTAGCGGCCCGAGTAGGTGGAGAAGCCGGTCATCTCGACGCCCTTCACCTCGGCGTCGAGATCCAGATAGCTCTTGGCGGCGAAGGGGTTGAGCTTGGCGGTGATGTTCACCGGCGCCAGGCCGTCGTAGCTGCCGCGCAGTTCGAGATCGGCCATCGAGCCTTCGGTGGACGACAGCCCGGTGACGCGGCCACCGATCTTCGTCAGGTTGGCCGAATAGTTGGGCTTGATGAAGTTGTCGGTGATCGCGATGTTGCCGCCCTGCAGGGTCACCTTGCCGATCTTGATCGGCACCACTTCCTTCGCCGGCTTCGCTGCCGCCACAGGGACTTCTGCCGGCTTTTCGGCATCGGCCAGGGCTTCTGCGGCAGGCGCCGCCGGCTTCTCGGCAGCCGCTTCGCCTGCCTTGCCGGCGGGGTTCTCGGCCCCCTTTTCATCCTTGCCGTCCTTGCGGGCGATCTGCGTAAGGTTCAGCTTGCCTTCGGGGCTGATGATCACCCGCGCATAGAAATCGGACAATGCGACCTCGCCGACCGCGATGTTCAAAGGCTGCGTCCTGACGTCGATATTGCCGAAATAGAAGGATTTCCACTTGAGGAAGTCAGCCGAGTTGGCCTTGTCGACGGTGTGGAAGTTGCCGAGCGTGAGGTCGCCCTTGTAGCCGGCAGAGACGCCCTCCTTCGCAGGATTCAGGCTGACCGTTCCCTTGGCGGCAATCTGGCCGCGGGTGACGGTGATGTTGAGGAATTCGCTGAAATACGGCTGCATCGGCAGCAACTCGATGTCGCGCACATCCAGACGCAGTTCGCCCTGCGGCAGCATCGGTTTGACCGTGCCGTCGACCGCGAGCTCACCCTTCTTGTTGACGCGCATCCTGAGCGCCAGCTTCGCTTCGCTCTCGGGTTTCGTGGAAACGTTCTCGGCCAGCAGGGAGACGATTTCGACGGTCTGGTTCGCGGCCGGCGAGAAGCTCCGGTCCTCGAACTGGAGGCTCTGGTTCTCGATCCGCGTACGATCGATCGTGACCAGCCACGGTGCGTCGGCTTCCTTTGCCGCTGCCTTGGCTGCCCGTAGCGCCGGGGCCTTGAACCACTGCAGCGTGCCGTCGCGCAGCCGCGTCATTTTGGCGCGGGCACCAAGCGTGGCGATTTCGCCGACGACCACTTCGCGCTTCTTCAGATCGGCACGGCCGTCCTTGATGGCGACCTGGTCAACCTGCAGCCGGTCGCCGGCGTCGACCTTCCAGTTCGCGGCAAAGCCCAGCGGCTTGCGACCGCTGCTATCGAAATCGTTGACCTCGATATTGATGTCACGCACCGAGCCCTTCTGCTCGTTCGCCGTCGATTGATCAAGCAGATTGACCGTGCCGTCCTGGATCGCGACGGCGTCGACAAGCAACTGCAGCGTCGGCGCATTCGGATCGACCTTCTTCGGTGCAGCCTCGGCCGGCGCAGCAGGCGACGCCGGCAGCAGCCCGAGCCAGTTCACCACGCCCTGCTTGTCGATGCGGACATCGATTTCCGGCGACTCGAGCGCAACCCGCTCGATGCCGATCGCGAGCTTGAGCAGATCGGCGTCGCGCAGCGCGACCTCCAGCCGCTTCAGCCCGATCAGCGGCGCCCCGCCAGTCTCGGTTACCTTGAGGTCCTTGAGCGCCACCTTGCCGCCGAGCGACAGCGTCGACGGCTGCCCTTTCGTCTGCAGGAAGCGGAAGCGGAGGTCACCCTCCAGTGCGCCGGAAAGCACCTTGATCGGCAGGTCGACCGGCGAATAGGCGAGATACTTCGCCAGCTGCAGGTTGTCGAGATCAAGCACCAGCTCGCTTTCGAGCGAATCGTCGAACGGGCGGCTCTTGCCGTTGAGCACGAGCGGGGCGCCATTGATGTTTGCCGAGAAATGCGGTTCGACGTAGGTGTCGGAATAATAGGAGAGCGTCGACAGGAAGGGGATGCGGACGTTAACGTCGGCGATCTCGTGCTGCACGCCCTCGGGCCGGTCGTCAAAGTTCAGCTTGCCGCCGCGGATCTGGATGTTGCTGACTGAAAAGCGCGGCAGGCCTGATTTTTCCTCGGGCTTCTTCTCTTCGGGCGGCGGGATGAGGTCGGAGATGTTGTAGCGGTTATCCGGCAGGCGCACGAGCTTCGCGCGCGGGCCGACCAGTTCGATTTCCTTGACGACGAAGCCGGCGACGGCGATCGAGGCCAGTTCGGCATTGACCGTCAGCTTGTCGAAGCCGAAGACCTCGTCGCCCGGCTTGCCGTCGACGCGGTCACGCACGGAGACACCGGAGACGCTGAGCGTGAGGGTATAAGGGTTGAGGCTGATCGAGTCGATGGCAACGTCGCGGTGCAGTGCCTCGCCAAGTTTCGAGAGCAGCACCGACTTGAGGACGGGCGGCACCACCAGGAAGCCGAGGACGCCGATGACGGCCATGAAGATGGCGAAACGCTTGCCCCAGCGCCGGGTACGCGGGTCGCTGGCAATAGCTGCGGGATCGATCTTTCTGAGTTTCTGGAGCATGGCCGCACCTTGATGTTCTGTACGCTGACGGAGGGGTCTTCCGGTATTCCATGAATTTACCATGTCGACCACTGCGGCCGCCATCGGAAAGCCGGCCAAACCTCGCTTCCCGGGCAGGAAGATCGGCTACAATCGATGCATTGAACAACCCGGCATTCGCTGCATCTTATGAAAACCCTCGTCGTCGAAGACAGCCGCGCGTCGATGCAGATCATCACCCATCATCTGGAGCGGATGGGTATCACGCCGGTACCGGCAACGACGGGAACCGAGGCCGTCGATCTGTTCCTTTCCGAGCGGCCGGACATGGTCCTGCTCGACATCGTGCTACCGGACATCGATGGCTTCGAAGTCGCCCGCCGCCTGCGGCAGATCGAGCAGCCGGGGGACTGGACGCCGATCATCTTCCTCACCTCCATGACCAAGGACGAAGATCTCGAAGCTGGCATCGCCGCCGGTGGTGACGACTACATCCACAAGCCGGTCAGCGACGTCGTCCTCGGCGCCAAGATCCGCGCCATGCAGCGCATCATCCAGATGCGCTACTCGCTGCTGGTGCTGACGCGCAAGCTCGATACCGCCAACCAGGAATTGCGCCGCCTGACGTCACTCGACGGTCTTACCGGCATCACCAACCGCCGTCACTTCGAGGAAACGCTGAGCCGCGAATGGCGGCGTTCGATGCGCCAGGGCACGGAATTTTCCGTGATCATGTGCGACGTCGATCATTTCAAGGACTACAACGATCATCTCGGCCACCAGGCCGGTGACGACAGCCTGAAGCTGGTCGCTCAGACACTCACGCAATCGATGGACCGCGGCGGCGACCTCGTCGCCCGCTACGGTGGCGAGGAATTCTCGGTGATCCTGCCGGAAACCTCGCTGAGCGGCGCGCAGGTGGTCGCCGAACGCATGCGGCAGGCCGTCGAGGCCCTCGGGATCGCGCACCCGACCAACCCGAACAAGCGCATTACCGCGAGTTTCGGCGTCGCTTCCGGCATTGCCATGCCGGAAGCCGATCCCAAACAGTTGCTCAAGGCGGCGGACCTCGCCCTCTATGAGGCCAAGAGGGCCGGCCGCAACCGCACCTGCCTCGCGCAAGCCACTGAAACGTTGGACGCCTGAGCCGAACACGAGCAAGACATCATGAGCAAGTACCTGCCGAAGATCCTCATCGTTGACGACAATGACCTGATGCGAACCCTCCTGCGCGGCATGCTGCGCAACGAGGAATACCAGGTCGTCGGCGAGGCCCGCAACGGCCTGTAGGCCGTGGAAGCTGCGCAGCGCCTGACGCCGGACATCGTCTGCCTCGACGTGATGATGCCGGAGATGGACGGGCTGGAAGCGCTGCAGGCGATCAAGCAGGCACGCCCGGAAACGGTCGTCGTGATGATCACCGGCAATCCCAGCGTCGAGAACGTGCAGGAGTCGATCCAGGGCGGCGCCGCCAGCTTCATCGTGAAGCCGTTCAACACCGCGAAGGTCCTCGACACACTGAGCAAGGTCTGGTCCGCTGCGGCCGCTTCCCGCACGGGCGGTACGCCGACGCCCCCCGCCCCGCAGGAACCGGCGGCTGACTGAAGCGTCGCGCCGGCAACCCGGCCGGCTGTCAGAACTCGTTGCGCCAGGCGCGGATGGCGGCAAACACGCTAACCGGATCTGCCGTCGGGCACCCCCTGCCGGCCGCTGCCGCCAGCACCGCCGGATCCCGGCAGCGCAGGAAAGGATTGGTCGCCCGCTCCAGCGCCAGCGTTGATGGCACGGTAGACCTCCCCGCCTCACGCAGCCCCCTGGCCATGGTGACCCGATCCCGTATCGCCGGATTCTCCGGCTCGACGGCCAGTGCGAAGCGCAGGTTCATCTCGGTGTACTCGTGGGCACAGTAGACCTCGGTATCGTCCGGCAACGCCGCGATCGCTTCCAGCGACGCGAACATCTGTGCCGGCGTGCCCTCGAACAGGCGACCGCAGCCGGCGCCAAACAGGGTATCGCCGCAGAAAAGTCGCCGGCCGCTGAAATACGCCAGATGGCCGATCGTATGGCCGGGAACGGAAAGCACCGTGAATACGGCATCGATCTCGGGAATGGGGAGCTGTTCGCCGCCTGCCAGGGCGTGCGTGAGGCCTGTGATAGACTCGGCAGCCGGTCCGTAGACTGCCACCGGATGGCCTCCGGCGCGGGCCGCCAGGTCGCTGATACCGCCTTGATGGTCGGCGTGGTGATGCGTGATCAGGATCGCGACCAGCCGCAGCCCTTCCCGCTCGAGCAAGGCCGCGACCGGGGCGGCATCGCCCGGATCGACGACGACGGCACAGTCGCCGCGGCGCAGCAGCCAGATGTAGTTGTCACGGAATGCCGGAATGGCGACGACGTCGAAACCGGCAGGCACATTGATGGATGAGGCGATGGCAGTCATCGCCGTATTGTCGGAGAAGCAAGCGCAATGTCAATTCCCGGGCTGGAACGCTGGCTCGATTCCCCGCCGGGCCGCCATGTGCTCGGCTGGGAAAGCGCTCGCATCGACGGCATCGTGGCCGACATCTTCGGCTACAACGCACTGCAGCTCGGCATGCCCGAACTCGACCTGCTGCGCGAGAACCGCATCCCGTTCCGGCAGAAGGTCGGCGGCCCCGGTCGCATTGCCGGTGTCGATGTGCATTGCGACCTGCGCCAGTTGCCGTTCGCCGCGAACAGCATCGATCTCGTGGTGATGCCGCATGTGCTCGAGTTCTACGACGATCCGCACCAGATCCTGCGCGAAGTCGAGCGCATCCTGATCCCGGAGGGGCAGATCGTGCTCACCGGTTTCAATCCTTATTCCCTCTGGGGCCTGCGCCGGCGCCTGCCGGGGTCCGGCGGCATGTTCCCCTGGCAGGGGCAATATCTCTCTGCAACGCGCAGCAAGGACTGGCTGCAGCTGCTCGGCTTCGAGGTTGCGCGGCCGGTGTTCGGTTGCCATGTACCGCCCTGCCGTACCCAGAAATGGCTGCATCGCTGGTCCTGGCTGGAATCGTCAGGCGAGCGCGGCGGGCCGGCCAGCGGTGGCGTCTACCTGCTGCGTGCGATCAAGCGGGTGCACAGCATGCGGCTGATCCTGCCGAGCTGGCAGAAGACTGGACGTCGCGCCAAGGCGCTGGCGCCGATTACACAAAAGGAGAACCCGAACCATGGGCAATGAAGAGGCCGTTGCAAAGGACCTCGTCGAAATCTGGGCCGACGGCGGTTGCCGCGGCAACCCCGGCCCCGGCGGCTGGGGCGTGCTGCTGAAGGCCGGTGCCAACGAGAAGGAACTGTGGGGCGGCGAACCGGCGACCACCAACAACCGCATGGAACTGACGGCCGTGATCCGCGCGCTGGAGGCAATGAAGCGACCGGTCCGCGCCCGCATCCATACCGACTCGCAGTACGTGCAGAAGGGCATCAGCGAGTGGATCCACGGCTGGAAGCGCAACGGCTGGAAGACGTCGGACAAGAAGCCGGTAAAGAATGCCGATCTCTGGCAGGAGCTCGATGTGCTGGCGGCCCGCCATCGCATCGACTGGCTGTGGGTCAAGGGCCACGCCGGCGACCCCGGAAATGAACGTGCCGATGCGCTCGCCAACCGCGGCATCGACGAGATCCAGGGCAAGAGCAGCTAGAATACCGGCCATGCGACAGATCTTCCTCGACACCGAAACCACCGGCCTCGAAACCCGCCTCGGCCACCGCATCATCGAACTGGCCTGCATCGAGATGGTGAACCGGCGCTTGACCCGGCGCCATCTCCACTACTACGTCAATCCCGATCGCGACATCGACGAGGGTGCGCTGGCCGTGCACGGCATCAGCCGCGAGTTTCTCGCCGACAAGCCGCGCTTCGGGGAAGTGGCCAACGAGTTCCTCGATTTCATCCGCGGCGCCGAACTGGTCATCCACAACGCGGCCTTCGACGTCGGCTTCCTCGACTACGAACTCGGCATGCTCGGGCTGGCAACGGTTAATACCGTCTGCGCCAACGTCCGCGACACGCTGAAGATGGCGCGCGAGCTGCACCCCGGCAAGAAGAACAACCTCGATGCGCTGTGCGAACGCTACGGCGTGAACAACGCGCACCGAACGCTGCACGGCGCCCTGCTCGATGCGGAGATCCTCGCCGACGTGTATGTCGCGATGACGCGCGGTCAGGAGAGCCTGATCATGGATCTCGCCCCGGCCGCGGGCAGCGACGTCGAGCTGGCGATGGCAGCGTCACGCAAGCCGCTACGCGTGCTGACCGCCAGCGCTGAGGAACTGGCGGCGCACGAGCAGGTGCTGGCGGCGATCCAGAAGGAAAGCAAGGGGAAATGCCTCTGGCTGAACGGCGAGCCGGCCGCCTGACGAGCCTGAGCCGCGGCACCGCCCTGCTCGCGGGCTGGATCCTGATTGCCTGCGGCACCGCATGCGCCGCAGTGCCGCTGCAACCGTTGATCGATGCGACGCCTTCCGGCGGCACCCTGCTGCTGGCAGCCGGCACCTATACCGGGCCGGCCATCGTCGACCGCCCGATGGTCCTCGATGGCGGCGGCAAGGCGCACATCGACGGACAGCAACGGGAAAGCGTGCTGCGCGTCCGCGCCAACAGTGCAACGATCCGCGGCCTTGTGCTGACCGGCTCCGGCGACTCGCACGATCGCGTCGACAGCGCCATCGTCGTCGAGGGCCACTACAACCGCATCGAGGACAATCACATCGAGGATGTCCTGTTCGGCATCACGCTGCACGCCTCCAACCATAATGTCGTTGCCCGCAATTTCATCCGCTCCCGCCCGGTCGATCTTGCCGACCGCGGTGACGGGCTGCGTCTCTGGTACAGCACCGGCAACCGCATCGAAGGCAACGACATTGCCCAGATCCGCGACGTGACCATCTCCAACTCGCCGCGCAACCGCTATGTCGGGAACCGCATCCGCGACAGCCGGCGGGCGATGAACTTCCTGTTCGCGGGCCGCAGCCTGGTCGAGGGCAACGACCTGCAGTACAACGCCACGGGGCTGACGATCCTCAACTCTGACGGCATCATCATCCGCCGCAACCGCATCGCCCACGCCATGGACGCTTCGGGCGCCGGCATCGCGCTGAAGGAATCGAGCGCAGCGCTGGTACATGAGAACGAGATCATCCACTGCGCCGTCGGCATCCTGGCCGACTCGCCGCTGCATGGTCTGAACCGCATCAGCATCATCGCCAACCGCCTGTCGCACAACGTCACCGGCATCAATTTCTACGGCGAGCGCGGCGGCCACCTCGTCTATTACAACCGCTTCGAACACAACCTGTGGCAGGCGGTGGTCGGCGGTGACGAGCGGAACGACCTCAACGTCTGGCACGGTAACTACTGGGACGACTATGAAGGATTCGACCGCAACCAGGATGGCGTCGGCGACACACCCTACGAAATCCGTGCCTATGCTGACCGCATCTGGATGGATACACCGATGGCTCGCTTCTTCAGGAGCTCACCGATCCTGGAACTGCTCGACTTCCTCGAACGGCTGGCGCCGTTCTCTTCACCGACGCTGATCCTGCGCGACATGGCCCCCGTCGCCCACCGCCGCGGCAAGCAGCCTTAGCGCCGCCAGCGCCCCGAGCGGCACGCTGACTGCCCGCGCCGAGGCCACCTCTGGATAGGCCGGATTGATGCGAATGAGCGGCACGCCGAGTGACTCGCCGAACCAGCGCACCGTCGGCACCGCGAGTCCGGCCCCGATTTCGATCACCAGCAGACGCCCTACTTGCTGCCGCCAGAGATCGAGCCGGCGCTGCTGTGCTTCGGTACGGGCTGCCAGCCACGTCCAGTCGCCGAACATCAGGATGTTCGGGCGCGCCATGCCGCCGCAGATTGGGCAGCGAGGCGGTGCGTTCAGCAAACGGCAGGCCGCTGCATCCACATCGGGGACGAAGTCGACCGCCGGCCAGATCGCATCGCAGCAGGGCTTGCAGCACTGCAGGTGATGAATCGAACCATGGACTTCACAGAGCCGATCGTCGGCAAAACCGGCCTTGCCGAACTGCCCGTCGACGTTGCTGGTGAAGACGAACGCGCCGTGTTCCATGTTTGCCGCAAAGTGGCGAAGGATCGCAAACCCTTCGTGCGGTACGGTACGCCTGTAAAGGGCCAGACGGTGGCCGTAGAACCCCCAGGCCAGCTGAGGATCGCGCGCAAAATGGCCCGGGTTGGCGATCTCCTCGAACGACAGCCGCGCCGCCGCGAGCGCCGGATAGGCGCGCCAGAAGCCTTCCGTACCGCGGAAATCAGGGAGTCCCGAGTCGACGCCCATGCCCGCACCGGCAGTGATCAGCAGGCCGTCGGCCTGTGCCAGCCAATCCGCCGCCTGCGCGAAATCCACCGCATGCCGGGCTATGCCGTCATTCATCGTGTAAACCTCATGTACTCCTGAGCCGTTACTTCGATTACGTTGGCACGCCTATTGCAGACATGCAAGCACCTGCGCTGCAGGCATTCTCGCCATGAAAGGAAACCATGATGGATAACCAACAGCTCGCACGCTCATCACTGACCCCGATCCCGGGACTGGCGATTCCGCTGACCGTCTGGTGGTCCGGATTCGACTACGCTTTTGGCTATCAGATCAAGATGTTGCAGGAGTTCTGGGGAATTCCGGGCGAGCGCTGATCCGCCCCATCTGCAGCGGCAGGCGCTACCAGCGCCGCGCTTCCACATAGCGATGGAAGGCGGTGCCGAGGAGCAGGCTCCCGCCCCAGGCGGCAATCATTGCCGCAAGTGCAGCACCATTGCCGCCATCCGTGAATCTGGCATAGAAGGCATTGGCCACCAGGCAGACCGGAAAGTGCAC
>DAORCC010000057.1:0-13287 GCA_035345235.1 Azospira sp. | reverse complement strand
CGCTGCACGCCCTGGCGTGAAACATCGGCGCCGTGCATGTCGGAACGGCTGGCCACCTTGTCGATCTCGTCGAGGAAGACGATGCCGTTCTGCTCGACGTTGGTCACGGCGTCGAGCTTCACTTCCTCGTCGTTCACGAGCTTGGCAGCCTCCTCGTCGACGAGCAGCTTCATCGCCTCCCGGATCTTCAGCTTGCGCGATTTCCGGCGGCCACCCCCCATGTTCTGAAACATGCCCTGGATCTGGCTGGTCAGTTCTTCCATGCCCGGCGGGGCGAAGATCTCGGCGCTCATCGACGGCGCTGCCAATTCGATCTCGATATCCTTGTCGTCGAGTTCGCCTTCGCGCAGCTTCTTGCGGAATTTCTGGCGGGTCGTATTGTCCTCGGCCGGCACGTTCTCGTTGCCGAAGAAGTTGCTGCCGCGCGGTGGCGGCAGCAGGGCATCGAGCACACGCTCCTCGGCGGCATCCTCGGCGCGCGCGCGCATGCGCTTCATGGCCGATTCCCGACCGCTCTTGACCGCAGCCTCGACGAGGTCGCGGATGATGGTGTCGACGTCACGGCCGACATAGCCGACCTCGGTGAACTTGGTCGCCTCGACCTTGATGAACGGCGCATTGGCGAGGCGCGCGAGGCGCCGTGCGATCTCGGTCTTGCCGACGCCGGTCGGCCCGATCATCAGGATGTTTTTCGGTGTGATTTCCTGGCGCAGCGGATCGGTGACCTGCGCGCGACGCCAGCGATTGCGCAGCGCGATGGCGACCGATTTCTTGGCCTTGTTCTGGCCGACGATGTGCTTGTCGAGTTCGTGGACGATTTCCTGCGGCGTCATCTGGGTCATGCTGGGCAACTCATGAAAGCGGGTACGGGGTTGGGAATGTATCACTTCGGGAGGGAGCTATGGCAGACTAGCCGGCATGAAGACACGTACCGTCTGCCTGCCCCCCGGTGAGCTCGCGCCGGGCATGGTTGTCGCCAGCCAGGTCTGCGGCCCGCAGGGGGCCGTGCTCCTCGCCGCCGGTACGGTACTCGACGAGACCACGCTGGAAAACCTGCGGCGGCGGAACCTCGAATTCCTCTCCGTCCATGTCGCGGACCCGCGCGACGATGCCACCATCGCCGCCGACATCGCGGCGGCCGCCGCGCGCATCGATCACATTTTCCGAGGTGAGGGCAGCGCTCAGCGCCGCGCGCTGCGCGAGGCCGTCGCCGCCTACCGTCGCCGGCTGGCCGAATGAGCGCGCCCGATCTCGCAACACTCCTGCAAGGAGCCGGCGCACTGCCGACGCTGCCGCAGGTCGTGACGCACATCCTGGAAACGCTCAACGACGACAATGCCGATGCCGACAGCCTCGTCCAGCGCCTGAACACCGACCCGGTGATCGTCGCGCGTCTGCTCGCGGCCGCCAACAGCAGTGCCTTCGGCCTGTCTACCCAGGTCGCCTCGACCCGGCAGGCGATCCTCGTCCTCGGCCTGAAAACCGTGCGCACGATCACGCTGGCAACCGCCCTGATCGAGCAGTTCGGCAATGTCACCAGCGGCTTCGACGGCCGCCTGCTGTGGCGGCACAGTGTCGGCGTCGCCACCTGCGCGCGCGTCATCGCCGAACGGATCGGACACAATGCGGAGGCCGCCTTCTCCGCGGGACTGCTGCACGATATCGGCCAGCTGCTGATGCTTGCAGTCGCACCGGATGCCTGCGCGGAAGTCCGCATCCGCATGCGGCAGGGCGACGTCGGAATCGTCGCCGCAGAGCAGGAAATATTCGGCTACGACCACGCCATCGCCGGCGGCGAACTGGCCCGGCTCTGGCGGCTGCCCGAGGACATCGTCGGCGCCATTCATGGCCACCACCGGCCCGACTCCGGGGAAGACGGCGAGATCGGCGATCTGGTGCATGTCGCCGAGGTGCTGAGCCATGCGCTCGATCTCGGCGAGAGCGAGCGCAATCACGTGCCTGATGTTTCCGAAATTGCGCTGCTGCGCCTGGGACTCGACTGGTCGATGCTGGCGCCCCGCTTCCCGGAGATCGAGGCGCGCTATTCGGGTGTCCGGCAGGCCCTCGGGCTCTGACGGGCCGGGGAAGCCCCCCGGATCAATCCAGCGTTTCGAGCGTGAAGTTGCGGTTGGTGTAGATGCAGAGGTCGCCGGCGATTTCGAGCGACTTCCTGACGACATCGACCGGTGCCAGCTCGGTATTCTCGATCAGGGCCCGCGCCGCGCTCTGTGCATAGGCCCCACCCGACCCGATGGCGACGATGCCCTGCTCCGGCTCCAGCACATCGCCGTTGCCGGTGATGATCAGCGAGCTTTCACGGTCGGCAACGGAGAGCATGGCCTCCAGCCGGCGCAGCGCGCGGTCGGTACGCCAGTCCTTGGCCAGTTCGACGGCCGAACGCAGCAAATGCCCCTGGTGCTTCTCCAGCTTCTGCTCGAAGCGCTCGAAGAGCGTGAAGGCATCGGCCGTGCCGCCGGCAAAGCCGGCGAGGATGCGATCCTTGTAGAGCCGGCGCACCTTGCGCGCCGTCGCCTTGATGACGATGTTGCCGAGCGTGACCTGGCCATCGCCGCCCATGGCGACGCGATTGCCGCGACGCACCGAGAGGATGGTGGTGCCGTGATACTGTTCCATGGATTCTTCCGGGGAAATCTGGCGATCAGTTCTTCGCGAAAACCACTTCCGCCACGGCCTTGAGGCCGACAACGCCGAGCAGTTCGGCGACCAGATGGTTGGGATGCTTGATGATGACGCGCTTGCCGGCGCGCTTGGCCGGCGTCAGCAGATTCACCAGTGTGCCGGCACTGACGAAATCGATGCGGGTGACTGCCGAAAAATCGATGACCACGGGGTCTTCCTTTTCGGCAACGGCCGGGAGACCGCCGAAACGTTCGGACTTGAGGTCACCGCGGAGGACGAAGGCGGCCGAGGATGCGGCATCTTCCTCTTCGTCAGCCCCGTCGACCGCAGCGGCCGGCAAGGGCTTGGGCTCGGCCTTGGCGACCCGCTTCGGATCCCACGACGGCGGCGACATCTCGAAGGTCACGGCGTAGTTGATCGCCATGTCCTCGAACTCCGTTTCCTTGCCCATGATCTGGTAGAACTCGAGCAGCAGCAGCCAGCAACCGGCATTCTCGCGCGTGCCGACCGCGATCTTCGTTTCGATCAGCGAGGCCACCGCATCGCGCCCCACCAGTTCGACCTCGCGCTTTTTCTTACGCACCATTTCCAGCACACCAAGCATGCGCTCGGCGCCGAGATCGTCGATCTCCTTGACCCGGTTCAACTCGACGCGCAGCTTCGGGTTCTTCTCGATCGCTTCGTCGAGCGCCGCAAAGGCGGCATCGTTCTCGCCGGTCAGGCTGCCCTTGAAGATCACCGTCCCGGAAAACGCCGTCGGCTTGGGGGCCGCCTTGGGCGCCTCGGCGCCGCGCCAGACCGGCGGTGATTTCTCGAAGGCCCGGGCATACTCGATGCCAAGTGCGTCGAAGGGCGCGTGCTGGTTGGTCAGGCGGTAGAAATCGAACAGCATCAGCCAGAGGCGTTCCCCCGGGCCGAAGTGGTGCACATGCACGGCATTTTCAAGCACGGCGCCGGTCGCGGCATCCTGGCCGTTGGCATAGAGAACGGCCGCCTGCTCGACATCCGCCTCGACCGGGTCGACGTCCATTTCGACATGGAAGCCTTCCGGGCTTTCGCTCAGATCGCTGAAGTCGCTCGGTGAAACCATCGCCGGCGCAGCCGGTGCCGCGGCCGGCGACTTGATGTTGGACGTCGTGAAATCAAGCGGCGCCAGCTCGCGCGGCGCGTCCTTCTCCTCTGCCGAACCGGGCATGCCGGCCGGCCCGGCAGCCGGCGTCGGCTCGGGCTTGGCGCGCACCGGCGCGGCCGCCGGACGGGCGACCATCTTCTCGGGCGGCTTTTTGAAAAAGGAAAAAACCATGGGTACTGGAGGCGACTGCCGGTGCTCTAGTGGCGACGAGCGGTCGTTTTAACACATCGGCGAAACTGCCGCAATTTGCAGCACCCCTGCCACGCACCGGCACCCCGCTTCAATGACCGCCCCGGCATCGGTGCAAGCCGCCGGAAAGAACCCCGGCCACGACCAGCGTCAACGCCAGCACCGGGCCGAAGGGCTGATCCGCCGCCAGCGCCAGCGCGAAGGCCACCAGGTAGGCCAGGAGGCCTGCCAGCGTTGCCAGCAGTAGCGAACCCCGCCAGGTGCGTGCCCACTGCCAGGCGATCAGCGGCGGCACGAAGATCATCGCAAAGGCGGCCATGACACCGATGCTCATCGTCGCGATCGCCAGCACCGCGGCAACCAGCATGTCGAATACCAGATGCGCCCGCCGCGCCGAACGTCCGCGGGCGCGGAAGAAGTCGGGGAAGAAGTGGCAGAGCAGCAGTGTCCGCGACAGGCGCAGCAGCAGGCCACCGGCGATCCCCAGCGCCAGCCAGGCCGCGATGAGGTGTTCGCGCTCGACGAAGTACAGCTGGCCGTCGAACAGTGCATGGCCGAGGCGTTCGGCCAGCGGCAGGTTGGCCACCAGCAGCACCGAGAGGCCCCAGCCGGTGACGAGCAGCATCGCGTAGGCGGCCCCCTGGACGCCTCGCGCAGCACCTTCGAAGAGGGTCTTCAGCCCGGCAGCGGCGGTCGCGGCACCGATTCCGCCCAGCAGCAGCGGCACGCCGCCAAGCATCGCCAGCAGCGCACCGGCGGCTGCCGTCTGCGCGAAGGCCAGCGCCGCCAGCCATTCGTCGCGCAGGCGCAGGTAGGCGCCAAAGAGTGGCAGCAAGACGGCAAAGACCAGCCCCGTAAAAAAGGGCATGGCAAAGAGCGGGTCGAAGATTCGTACCCCGAGGTCGGCAAGAGTCGGCATCAGGCAGCTTCCAGTCGTAGCGTACGGTCGCAGACCGCAGCAACGAAATCGTCGTCGTGGCTGACGACGATCAGCCCGGCCCCGGCGGCGGCCCTTGCCCGCAGGGCCTCGGCAAGATGGCGGACGCCGGCCGGGTCGAGGTTGTTGGTCGGTTCGTCGAGCAGCACCGCATCGCCCGGCGCCTGCAGGCAGGCCCACAGGTGCAGGTACTGGCGCTGGCCGCCGGACAGCTGGTCGAGACGCTGGTCGAGACGTCCGGCAAGCCAGGGCGGCAGACCATCCGCGCTGGCCGCGGTCAGCGCCAGCAGCTCGCGGCCCGAGAGCGGCACCCCGGCGATGTCCGGCTGCTGCTGCGTCTGCAGCGTTACCTGCAGTTGCGGCGACCTCCGGATTTCGCCGGAGAAGATGCGCACACCGCCGGCGATCGCGCCAAGCAGCGTCGATTTGCCGCAGCCGTTGGGGCCGGCGATCCCCAGTATTTCGCCCGGCCCCAGGATGAAGGAGGCCGGGCCGCAGACCGGGACGACATAGCCGGCGACGAGATCGCGCGCGTCGATGAACATGTTCAGCGCCCCGCCAGGGCGGCCAGGAGGCGGCGCACGGTATCGTCGAAGAGCGTCACCAGATCGTTGGCTTCCGGCGTGCCGCCGACGGTGAAGGGGAGGGCCACCGCCGGAATCTTCGCCCGCTCGGCCATCCAGCGCGACGGCGCGTCATGCTGGTAGGCCGGGCGCAGTACCATGCGGGCCGGCTCGCGCTGCTGCCGTTCCAGCACCGACGCGAGGTAACTGGCGGATGGCTCGACGCCCGGCTTCGGTTCGAGCGTACCGACTTCCTTCAGGCCGAGCCATTGCACCAGGTAGGGAAAGGCATTGTGCTGAACGAGGACCGGTACGCCCTTCAGCGGCGCCGCCTCCTTCTCCCAGCGCACGATCGCCGCCCGCCATTTCACGCTGAATTCCTGCAGTGCCGTGCGATAGGCCATCGCTTCCGCAGGGTCGAGCTCGATCATGCGTGCAGCGAGCGCATCGGCCACCCTGAGGATGTTGCGCGGATCGGTCTGGATATGCGGATTGCCGGCCGCGTGCACGTCGCCATGCGCTCGGTCGAGCACCTTCGGCACATCGAGCATCGTCACGGCCGTGGCAGCCTCGAAGTAGCCCGGCGTGCCCGCCTGGATCGTGCGGTTGCCCGACTCGCGCAGCACCACCGGCAGCCAGCCGACCTCCAGCTCCGCACCCGTTGCAACGACCAGGTTCGCCGACCGTGCCTTCGAGATCAGCGACGGCTTCGCCTCGATGCGGTGCGGATCCTGCAGGCCCGTCGTCGCCGAGTTTACCGTCACGCGGCTGCCGCCGAGTTCCTTCGCCAGCGCCGCCCATTCGGGAACCGTGGCGAGGATGTTGAGCGCGGCGTGCGCGGGGAGCGAGAGCAGTGCGATTACAAAACCGATCAGAAAACCTTTGTTCATACGGACTCCTTCATTTTGCGAGCGAGCTACCGGGCAGGGGAGCGAGCGCCGCCGAGACGAGGCCCGCGCCGTCGCCGTTTGCTGGTGCAAACAAGCCGGCGCGCAACGAAGTATCGACAAGCGCAGCCCCCTGCTCAGAATTTGTGGGCGCCGTGGGCACCCAGACTCATGATGTACTGCAGCCAGATCTGGTTGTCGGTGACGCCCTGCATCGACTTGTCCTGCGCGAACTGCAGGCGCATGCGCGAGAACTCGCTCCAGCTGTAGTCGGCCATGACGGTCAGGCGCTTCGGCGTATAACTGTCGTTGACGATGTTGGCGTCATTCGCTCCGAAGTTGCGGCTGCCGGAGTCGAGCCGGTCGTAGCGCAGGCCGGCGCGCCAGTTCGAAGTGAACTGGTAGACGCCCTGCAGGTACCAGCCCGACTGCCGCGTCTTGTAGTCGCTGACGACCCCCGAGCCGCCATTGCATGCGGCGCCGGCATCGTCCTGGCAATCGAGCGTTCCCTTTTCGCGGCGCAGGAAGTACTCGCCCTGCAGCTTGAAATTGCGGTATTTCGGGTTGCCATCGGGCGCCCATTTCCAGACGAAGTCAGCCATCATCGTCTTCGACTTGCCATCGAAAACCCCGATCGCATCCGAACCATCGGTCGCCGTGAAGAAGCCATCGCCGGAGTTGCGATTCTTCGCTTTCGTCTGCAGATACGAGAGCCCCGCTCGCCAGCTGTTGCTGGCGCCGATATCGTCGCCGACGTGGACGAAGAAGGTGCCACCGCCGATGCCGTTGCCGTTGCGATCGGTACCGGGAAAATTCGCACCGCGTCCCAGCTCGCTGCCGAATTCGAGGAAGAACGGTGTCGGCGCTACCCATTTCAGCTGGACACCGTCGGAGGCATAGCTCGCATGTTCACCGAACATCGCGGTGTACATCAGCGGCGCATCCGCAAAATCCCAGGCGTGGGCGTGCTGCTCGTTGAGATAGCCGACGCCGGAACGGACACGCCCGCCCTTGAGCCCCAGCCCGTAGCCGAGGCCGAGCGACTGGAACCACGCCTCCTCCGTCTCGACCTCGCCGTCGGCCATGGCAAAGACCGCCTTGCCACGCCAGAACGGGTCGATGTTGGCCTCGAAGACTAGCTCGGTATGGTCGATCGAGAAACCGCGCTCGCCGGCACCGTGATCATCGCCATGCTCATGCGTCGTGCCCGGCCAGAAGCCGGAGATCTGGCGATGTTCGACATCCTTCATCTTGCGATACTGCCCCTGCAGGATCAGCGAGACCTCGGGGTTGAAGCTGTTGGCGGGCGAGGTGGCGGACGCGGCAGGCGCGCGCAGGTTCGCCTGGCGCGCCGTGTTCTCCGCTTCCCTGGCGGTTTCTTCGGCCTTGGCGGCGACGCCCTCGGCTTTCGCCAGTTTCCGTTCGAGGCTGACGATGCGCTGTTCGTAGGCCTCCTTCATCTGCTGCAACTGCTGGCGGATCTCCGCAATATCGGCGTCGCCGGCCGCAAAGGCGGGCGCACCGGTTAGAACGGCGCAATGGGATAGTGCGACGGCAAGCGCCGTCGGCATGGGCTTGAACATGAAAGCTCCTGATGGCTTGTTGAATGGGCGCCGGCAGGGCATCGGCCGGCGGCGACAAGGCATCAGGCGAGCGGCGGCCCTCGTGCAGCGTGCGTGAGCCTGCGCCCGGTTGGTGCGCAGATAGCGGAAAGCGCAGGCGGCGCGATGGCCGCGCATGGCGGCGTGACGGGAGCATCGGCGACAGGCGGAACTGCGCTGCCGAGATCGTGCCCGGTCAGGCAAAGCAGGCAGGCATGCGATGCTTCGTCGGCGTCGGCATGCTCGGTGCCGTGCGCCAGCATGAACAGCTGGCCGACGACGAAGGCGGCGACCAGCAGCCACAGCCTGAACCGTTTCCCGCCGTGCATCGCCGGTTTATGCACTGTCTGCATCGCAGAACATCGCGAAGGCCTTCTCGACGTATTCCCGCTGGAAATTGCGCACGATGAAGACGAGACGGGAATCGTGATCGCAACCGTCCTCAAACGTCGGCCACGCCGGCAGCGCCGCCTCCGGATAACGGACGTGCTGCACGCAATGCACGACACGCGGCACATCTTCGCCGACCACGTTGACCAGGCCCTTGATGCGCAGGATGCGATCGCCGCAGGTAGACAGCAGCACATCGATCGCCTCGGCGAACTCTCCCCAGACGAACGGCTGCGCGAAGCGCAGCACGAAGCTGTGCACCCGCGCATCGTGACGGTCCGGATCGTGTGCGTGGGCATGCGGATGCCCGTTCGCAGCCGCTGCACGGACGGCCTCTTCGGCCAGCCAGCGCCGCACGTCGGCAGTCTTCGTCGCCGGATCGTACAGGCCGTTGCCGGCGAGCGCCGCCGCATCGACCGCGCCGTTGCGGACCTCGATGCGCGGCGCACCGGGGTTGAGTGGGGTGATCCGGCGCACGATCTCGTCGACCTGTTCGGACGTCGCCAGATCGCACTTGGTGAGCAGCAGGCGATCGGCCATGGCGATCTGTTTCGACGCCTCCGGATGCCGGGCGAGCTGAGCATCGGCGTGCGTCACGTCGACCGCGGTGACGACACCATCGCTGCGATAGCGCTCGGCGATGAAGAAATCCTCCATCAGCGTGTAGATCACCGGTGCCGGATCGGCAAGCCCGGTAGTCTCGATCAGCACACGCGAGAAGGCCGGAATCTCCCGCCGCAGCCGCTTCATGAACAGGTCGCGCAGGCTGCGCGTGAGGTCGCCACGGACACTGCAGCAGAGGCAGCCCGAATCGAGCAGGACGACGTTGTCGTCGATCTTGTCGACCAGGTGGTGGTCGATGCCGACCTCGCCGAATTCATTGATCAGCACGGCAGCATCCGCCATCGCCGGCTGCTTCAGCAGGTGATTGAGCAGCGTCGTCTTGCCGGCACCGAGGAAGCCGGTGAGGACGGTGACCGGGATGGTCCGGCTCGGGTCTAGGGGCGCAGGCATTGCTGCAGGCCAGAGAGAAGGATCTCGCGCGGCAGGTCGCGGCCGATGAAGACGACCGTGCTGACGCGCGGCGCGTCGTCCCACGGCTGTCCGGGGCTGGCGCCCATCAGCATGTGCACGCCCTGCAGGATGACGCGGTAGGGGAGATCGTCGACGGCCATGACGCCCTTGTAGCGCATGAGGTCGTCACCGAAGACGCGGACGATGCCGCCGATGAAGTCCTGCAGCTTCGCGCCGTCGAAATCGCGATCGGCACGGAAGACGACCGAGCCGATTCGATCGTCGTGATGATGGTGGGCATGGGCGAGGAAGCCGGGCTCGATCTCCAGCGTGGCGTTGAGGTTGAAGCCGCGGATATCGAGCAGATCGTCCAGCGGCATGCTGCCGAAATGCACGGCATGCTGTGACGCGCGCGGATTCATCGAGGCCAGCCGCTCCTGCAGTGCGTTGAGGGCATCGGGTTCGACCAGATCGGTCTTCGACAGCAGCAGGCGGTCGGCGAAACCGACCTGCGACTGCGCCGCCTCGTGATCGTCGAGCTGGCGATCGGCATGGACGGTATCGACCAGCGTCACCACCGCATCGAGCAGGTAGCGCTGTGCGATCGTCCCGTCCATGAAGAAGGTCTGTGCCACGGGCCCCGGCTCGGCCAGTCCGGTGGTCTCGATGATGACGCGGTCGAAGGCGAGCGTGCCGGCGTCACGCTTCTGCACCAGTTCGCCGAGGATGCGGATCAGGTCGCCACGCACCGTGCAGCAGATGCAGCCGTTGTTCATCTCGACGATGCTGTCGTCGCCGGCCAGCAGCAGGTCGTTGTCGACGCCGACCTCGCCGAACTCGTTCTCGATCACCGCGATCTTCTCGCCATGCCGCTCGGAGAGGATGCGGTTGAGCAATGTCGTCTTGCCGCTGCCGAGGAAGCCGGTGAGGATGGTGACGGGAATGGGAGTTATCGGTCCGCTCATCGCACGCCGCTCCCGCTCCGGTTGCAGTCGGCGCAGCGGCCGGAAAGATCGAGCTCGAGATGGGCAAGCGTGAAGCCCTGCGGCATGACGGGCGGCACCGGCGCCGGCGCATCGAGACAGTAGACGCGGCCGCAACCGTCGCAGCGGAAATGGATGTGGCTGTGATGCTGTCCGCCCCCCGCCAGCGTGAAGCGCCAGACACGACGCTCGTCGGCGCGCTTGACCGCCAGCCCGGAGGCGACCAGCCAGTCGAGCACCCGATAGAGCGTCACCCGGTCCAGGCTGGCGTCTCCCAACGCCGCTTCGATATCGTGGTGCGACAGCGGCACCGGCGCCGAGGTCAGCAGGGCCAGGACGCGGATGCGCGCCGGCGTCGCGCGCGCGCCGGCGGACCGGATGCGATCGGCAAGCTCTGGCGCAGCAGTGGCTATCAAGGGGGGTGATGAAGAATCCGGCATGGGGCCGGATTGAAACACAAAGGGCCATTACATGCAACATTGTTGCATGTAATACGAGCAATCAGGGGCCGCTCAGAACAGTTCGATATCGTCGACGGGTTTGCTTTTCATCGCGTCGACATAGTGGGCGATCGCTTCCGCCACCGGGGTACCGGACATCACCGCCTCGAACATCGCGCACTCGTCAGCCGTCGTGTACTTGGCGCGGATGCGGCCCTGCAGATCGACCCATTCCTGCGGGCTGTAGATGCGGCGCTGATCGGCCACCAGCGTCGCCAGATCGCCCAGGCTGTGCGTCACGTGCGCCAGGCGCTGGGCGAGCTTGTCGTAGAACTGGAAGGCGACGACAGCCTGGTTGACCATGCCCGAGACCTCGCCGGCAGCACCGAGCAGGTGATCGCGTGTCGCCGAATCATCGGTCACCGACGCCGCATTCAGGGTGTCGGTAATCGTCCGCAGCGTTTCGGCCATGTTGGTGAAGGACGCGGTCAGCACATCGACCGAGCCGTTGCTTTCCCGCATCGCTGCCTCGATCTGCGCTGCCGACAGCTCGAGCATGAGGACCGTTTCACGCACCTGACTCCAGCTCAGGTCGGGGGTATGCGCGGTAGTGCCACGGGGAGAATCGTTCGCCGCCATCGTCAATTCCTTTGTCGTTTGCGGCCAATATATACCCGGCTGCTCGGCACTGGCAACGCAGCCGCCGAGGACGGCAGCATCAATCGGCCTGGACCAGAAGCCCCTTCAGGTATTCCCCCTCCGGGAAATGCAGCGCCACCGGGTGATCGGGGCCAGCCGACAGGCGCTGCAGGATGCGCGCGTCACGCCCGGCATCGACAGCAGCACCGGCGACGATCTTCTGGAACAGTTCGAGCCCGATCCCCCCCGAGCACGAATACGTGAGCAGGTAGCCGCCCGGGTTCAGCAGGCGGAAGCCGAGCAGGTTGATGTCCTTGTAGGCACGGGCCGCGCGATCGGCATGGGCCGCCGACGGCGCGAACTTGGGCGGATCGAGGACGATCAGGTCGAACTTGCGCCCTTCCTTGCGGAAGACCCGCAGCGCGTCGAAGACGTCGGCTTCCCGCCATTCGGCACGGGTCGCGTCCAGTTGCGGATTCAAGGCCAGATTGGCGCGCGCGCCGGCCAGTGCCGGACCCGACGAATCGATCGACAGGACCGAGGCCGCGCCCCCCGCCAGCGCCTGCAGCGAAAAACCGCCGGTGTAGCAGAAGCAGTTGAGCACCGACTTGCCGGCGGCGAGCGCGCGCGTCAGCAGCCGGTTGTCGCGCTGGTCAAGGTAGAAACCGGTCTTGTGGCCACCGACGACATCGACGCCCAGGCGCACGCCGTTTTCGTCGATCGAGAGCGGCGAATCGTCACCCTGCGGCGCCTCGCCATGCACCCAGCCGGTCACGGGCTCCAGCCCCTCAAGCCCGCGCACATCGGAATCGGAACGCTCGTAGATGCGGGCAATGCCGGCCACCTTCGCCAGGGCGCCAACAATGGCCTTGCGCCATTTGTCCGGGCCGGCGGCGGTGAGTTGCAGGCAGATGGTGTCGCCGTAGCGATCGGCGATGACGCCGGGCAGGCCGTCCGACTCGCCGTGGATCAGGCGCATGCCGTCCTGGCCGGCGAGTTGCGGCATCGCCTCGCGACGCGCCACGGCGGCGGCGACGCGGCGCTTGAAGAAGGCATCGTCGATGATCTCGTCCGGATCGAAGCTCCAGACGCGGGCGCGGATCTGCGAACTGGGGCTCCACGCCGCCTTCGCCAGTCGTCGCCCGCCGGCATCGACCACTTCGACCGTATCCCCCGGTCGCGCCCGCCCGTCGAGGCGGGCCACCGAGCCCTCGAAAATCCACGGATGGCGGCGGAAGAGCGAACGCTCCTTGCCGTCCTTCAAAATCAGTTGCGTCATGATGGTCGGCATTTTACGCTGACAGGATCGCAAGCAGGGGATCGATGCCATGGACGACAACTCGGGCCACGCCACGAAGCCGCAGCGCCGACGCATCGTGCTGGCCGCCAGCGCCTGTGCCGTCGGCGGTGGCGCATTGTTCCTCTCGCAGCAGCACCACGCCACGAAATCCTGGCCCCATGGCACGCCGTTGCGGGTCGACCTCGCAGGATTGCCCGAAGGCAAGCTCAAGACCGTCGAATGGCAGGGTAAACCGGTATGGGTCCTGCGCCGGCGACCCGCCGAGATCGAAGCCCTGCAGCGAGGCGGCGAGGCGCTCGCCGATGCCGAGTCCCGCGAATCGCTGCAACCCCCTTACACACGGAACGCCCTGCGCTCAACGCGCCCCGAAATCTTCGTCGCGATCGGCCTGTGCACCCATCAGGGCTGTACGCCGGCGCTCAACGGCGACCATTTCCTCTGCCCCTGCCACACCTCGAAGTACGACCTCGCCGGCCGCGTCTTCAAGGTCGGGCCGGCGCAGGCCAACCTGGTCATTCCCGCCTACCGCTTCGACGGCGACAACACGCTGATCCTCGGCGAGGACGCCTGAG
>DAORCC010000056.1:0-13304 GCA_035345235.1 Azospira sp. | reverse complement strand
TTACCGACAGTCGTATCTGCGAGCGGCGGGTATCTTGTTTCGAGCGGTACGAGCAGCGCGCGCGCGACGACGCCAAGCGACAAGGCTGCAATCAGCGTGCAGCCAGCGGCAACGAGGAAGCGGGCCACACCCGGGGAACGCCGCCACAGCAGGAATCCGATTCCGGCGAGCAGAAGGCCGTTCAGCGGGGGCAAGAGCAGCGCGGCCAGAAAGTTGTTGATCAGCCAACTGAAAGACATCGAAGTATCGGATACACACCAAAAACAAGGCCCGCCGGATGGCGGGCCTCGATGATGCCAAGAAGCGGCTGAAAAAGCGACTTAGCTGGCGAGCAGGCTCTTGATGTTCTCGATCGTCGAGGGATCGTCGATCGTCGTCAGATCGCCCGGATCGCGGCCTTCAGCAAGCGCCTGCAGCGAACGGCGCAGCATCTTTCCGGAACGCGTCTTGGGCAGTGCGACAACGAAATGCACGCGGGCCGGACGGGCAATGGCACCGAGGATGCCGTCGACCGTGGCGAACACTTCCTTCTCCAGCGCCTTGACCATGTCGGGCGTCGCGATCTTCGAGGCATCCTTGACCACGGCAAAGGCCATCGGCATCTGCCCCTTCAGCTTGTCCTCGACACCGACCACGGCGACTTCCGCGATGGCGGCATGGTTCTGGATCGCCTCCTCGATTTCACGGGTACCCAGGCGGTGGCCAGCGACGTTGATGACGTCGTCGGTACGGCCGAGGATCGTGAAGTAGCCATCGTCATCCTTGATCGCCCAGTCGAACGAGGAGTACACCAGCGGCTCCTTGAACAGGCTGAAATAGGTGCTGACGAAGCGGTCGTCCTGGCCCCAGACGGTGGACAGGCAGCCCGGCGGCATCGGCGGGATGACCGCGGCGATGCCCTTCTCGTTCGGGCCGCACTCGGAACCGTCCTCGCGGAAGATCTTGAGGTTGTAACCATAGACCGGGAAGCTCGGCGAACCGTACTTGATCGGGGTCTGCTCGACGCCCGGCAGCGCAGCGAGCATCGGCCAACCGGTTTCGGTCTGCCAGTAATTGTCGATGACCGGCTTCTTCAGTTCGTTCATGAACCACTCATGCGTCGGCTGGTCGAGCGGTTCGCCGGCCATGAAGATGTGCTTCAGCGACGAGAGGTCGTATTTGTGCATGTATGCCGGATCCTGCTTCTTCAGGACGCGGGCGGCGGTCGGGGCCGAGAACATGACGTTGACCTTGTACTTCTCGACGATCTGCCACCAGATGCCCGGATCGGGGCGCAGCGGCGTGCCTTCGTACATCACGGTGGCCATGCCGGCAATCAGCGGACCATAGATGATGTACGAGTGGCCGACCACCCAGCCGATATCCGAGGTCGAGAAGTAGGTCTCGCCTTCGCCGCCGCAGTAGATGTGCTTCATCGACGAGGCCAGCGCCACGGCGTAGCCGCCGGTGTCGCGCTGCACGCCCTTCGGCTTGCCGGTGGTACCCGAGGTGTAAAGGATGTAGGACGGCTCGGACGACTCCATCCATTCGCATGGCACCTGGGCATCCATGTGCTGCTCGCGCAGCGTCGCGTAGTCGACATCGCGACCGGCAACCTTGTTGAAGCCCTTGTCCAGGCCACGGTCAACCATCAGCACCTTGGCCGGCTTGTGCTCGGCCAGTTCGATCGCCTCGTCGAGCAGGTGCTTGTAGGGGACGGCCTTGCCGCCGCGCATGCCGGCGTCGGAAGAAACGATCAGGGTCGGCTTGGCGTCATCGATGCGGGTCGCCAGCGAACCGGAGGCAAAGCCGCCGAACACCACCGAGTGAATCGCACCGATGCGGGCGCAGGCGAGGATCGCGAAACAGGCCTGGGCGATCATCGGCATATAGATGAGCACGCGGTCGCCGCGCTTGACGCCAAGGCTCTTGTAGATCGCCGCCATGCGTTCGACTTCACGCTGCAGCTCGGCGAAGGAGTAGACCTTCTCCTCGTCCGTTTCGGTCGAGATGTAGATCAGCGCGCGGTCGTTCGGGCGCTTCGCGGCATGACGGTCGACGGCGTTATGGCAAAGGTTGGTCTTGCCACCCACGAACCACTTCGAAAACGGGGGGCGGGAATAGTCGCACACCTGGGTGAACGGCTCCTTCCAGTCGATCAGTTGGGCCTGCTCCGTCCAGAACTGGTCCGGCTTCTCGATGGAATATTGATGAAACTCCTTGTACGTCGTCATGAGACTCCCTCTTGCAAGTTACCTGCACACACAAAGATGTTCTGCCGGATGTCTTGTTCCCTCAGCCCCGGTCACGAATTTTTTCCTTCAAGGCTGCCAGCGGCAGCGCAATACCACTTTCATCCTGCAACAGTTCAAGCAGCGGCATCAGTTGCGCCGCCAGCGACATCGCATGCGGCCTCACGATGTCTGCATGTCCACCTTCGATCAGACCGAGCGCGTGCGCCAGCGATGGCGGCGGCGACTCGACCCTGACCTTGTTGCTCGTTCCAACCAGCCGGTTGCCACCGGCCTCCATCGCCATGCGCATCCGTTGTGCCGCCAGTTCCAGCAAGGCTCCGGCGGAAGCGACGGGATCCGTCGGACTGTTCGCGACCCCGATGCTCACCGACAGCTTCAGGCGCTGGCCGTGGGCCGCGATGTTCGCTGCTTCGATCGCCTCACGCAGCCGGTTGCCGAACGCCTGGCACGACACTTCCGGCGTCCCCGGCGACACCACCGCCAGGTAGCTGTCGTCGAAATGACCAAGACTGTCTTCCTTGCGGATCTTGCCTGCCACCAGCCGCGCAAAGCGCAACTGCAACTGCTTGACCAATTCCAGCCCGGCCTCGATACGCAGATCCTCGATGCGATCGAATCCGAGCACCATCACGCTCGCCTCGCTCGCGTGCCGAGAAGCATGCGAGAGTGCCTGTGCAGCCTGCAGCTCGATGTACGTCCGGGTGAACAGGCCGGTATCCGGATTATTCACCTGGCTGTCGCGGCTGCGATCCAGTTCCTGCTGCGCCGACGCCAGCCGGATCAGCGATTCCAGCCGCGCCAGCAATTCGTTGGTGCCGACCGACTTGCCGATGAAGTCCGAGACGCCCAGCGCACGCGCCCGTTCGCGGGCAGCTTCCTCCTCGTCGCCGGAGATCATGATCACCGGAATGTCACGAATCCGCGCCAACCGCGAGTTGCGAATGCGCGCCAGCAGACCATAGCCATCCAGCACCGGCATCGCCGAGTCGGTGATCACCGCGCGTACCGAGTGATCGAGCACGATCGCCTGCCACCCGGCTTCACCGTCGGCCTCTTCGCGGTAATCGAAGTGGCCGCGCAGATGCTTTACGATCATCGCCCGCACCAGGCGCGAATCATCGACCACCAGCACGCGAGGCAACTGCCCCAGTTCACTGCTCATGACGACCTCCGGTTCACCCGAGACCGACCGTTCAATCTCAATCAGACACCGCCAACGTCGACCACGACCCTGCCACGCGCACGCCCCGCGAGGTATTCGGGGAAAAGACCTGGCAATTCGTCGAAGGCCACCTTGCGTGCCATGGCTGCCAGATGCGGCGGCTTCATGTCCGACGCCAGACGCTGCCAGATACCGCTGCGATAAGGCTCGCCGATATAGCCGGAATCGATACCGAGCAGGCTCGCACCCCGCAGGATGAACGGCATCACCGTGGTATTCAACGTGTGGCTTGCCGCGAGGCCGATGCTGGCGATCGTACCGCCCTGCTTCATCGTACTTGCCATCCACGCCAGTACGTCACCACCCAGGTTATCGACCGCACCGGCCCAGAGCGCCTTGTCCAGCGGCCGGATCTTTTCCAGATTCAGCGACTGTCGCAACATGACCTCGGCCGCACCGAGTTCTTTCAGGAATGCCGTTTCGCTCTCCTTGCCGGTCAGCGCGACCACGTGGTATCCGCGCCGCGCCAGCATATCCACTGCCAGGCTGCCGACACCGCCGGTTGCTCCGGAAACGATCACCGGCCCCTTGGCAGGCGTCAACCCATTCTCTTCCATGCGCACGATACCCAGCGCTGCAGTGAACCCGGCAGTCCCCAGCGCCATCGCCTCGTACATCGAAAGTCCCTGCGGCAGGGGTACGACCCAATTCGCCGGGATCCGCGCCATTTCGGCATAGCCGCCGTGGTGGGCGACGCCGATATCGAAACTCGTCGCGATTACCGCGTCACCGGCCTTGAAACGCCCGTCCGCACTCTCGACGACAACCCCCGCCATATCGATGCCGCCGACACAGGGGAAACGACGAATGATCTTGCCGGCACCCGTGGCAGCCAGCGCATCCTTGTAATTGATGCTCGACGCCACAACGCGGATCGTCACCTCACCGGCGTCCAGCGCCTCGGGTGCCAGCGTCGTGAAGCGCGATTCGACCTTGCCATCCTTCTCTTCAATCAGGTATGCCTTGAAGGGTTTCATACCGGCTCCAAAATCAGAACGGGGAAAGCACGCAACAGATTAGGCGCACATCCAAAGCACGCGCCGCTGCGTCTCTAATTCATAATTACGAATTATAAACGCAAAATCAACGCGCACAAACACTGCCGGAAACACCCCGCAAAAGCTTGCCGGCAGGGAAGAAAGATTACTCCATCCGCACACGGGATTGTCTACTCACACATCGTTGATGATGCCGACCGATCCATCGATGCACTACGCAACAGCGCGCACCCAATGTGACAAAAGGTTTACAAGTTCAACGGATTCAAATACATTGCGCCGCTATGTCGATTTTCAGCCACCGTCTTTTCCGCCGTTTTGCGTTCGTTTTTGCGATCGCTGCCTGCGTCATCAGCCATGCTCCAGCAGCCATGGCCGAAGAAGAAACCCGGCGTGAAGAGAGTTCCTTCCTCGAGCGTTACACCAACACTGCCCATGACCTGATTCTCAAGGGACTGGAAATGGTTGGCGTCAGCTATCGTCGGGGCGGTACGGACCCGGATGCCGGCCTGGACTGCAGTGGCTTCGTGCAACTGGTATTCAAGGATGCGGTCGGGCTGGTGTTGCCGCGTACCTCGAAGGAAATGAGCGAAGTCGGGGCGCGCATCGACCGCCAGGAACTGAAGCCGGGCGACCTCGTCTTCTTCAACACGATGCGGCGCGCTTTCTCGCACGTTGGCATCTATCTCGGCGAAGGCCGCTTCCTGCATGCACCGCGCCCTGGTGGTGAAGTGCGTGTTGAAGACATGGGCAGCAGCTACTGGGTCAAGCGCTACAACGGCGCCCGACGGGTCGTCGATCGCTGAGAACGGCGCAAGTACACCGCCAATGCCGTTCAAGCGGCTTTTTTTTCGCCCCACCAAAGCGAACCATTCTCATTTACATTTAATACGGTTCGATCTAGAATTCGATCGGTTCGCATTTCCCCAGTATTTCGCCACTCAACAGCACGGAGCCCCTGCATCATGTTCCAGTTCAAAGTCCGCATGCTTGCCGGCATCGTCATGCTTGCGACGACCGCCACCCCACTGATCGCCGAGGAGAAGGTACTGAACCTCTACTCTGCCCGCCACTACCAGACCGACGAAGCCCTTTATTCGAATTTCACCAAGCAGACCGGAATCAAGATCAACCGCATCGAAGGCAAGGAAGAGGAACTCCTCGAACGGATCCGCAACGAAGGCGCCAACAGCCCTGCCGACGTTTTGCTCACCGTCGATGCGGCCCGCCTGGCAAAGGCGCATGAACTTGGCCTGTTCGCACCGGTGAAATCGGCGCTGCTGGAAGCCAGGATACCGGCCAACCTGCGGACCGACGACTGGTTCTCCTTCTCGACCCGCGCCCGCGTGATCATCTTCAACAAGGCTGCCCTCAAGGCAGAAGACGTGCAAAGCTACGACGATCTTGCCAACCCGAAGCTCAAGGGCAAGGTCTGTACGCGCTCCGGATCGCATCCTTACAACCTGTCGCTGATGGCTTCGATCATCGCCCATCAGGGCGAAGCCAAGGCCGAATCCTGGGCCAAGGGCGTCGTCGCCAATTTCGCGCGCGCCCCCAAGGGCGGTGACACCGACCAGATCAAGGCCGTTGCTGCCGGCGAATGCGCCGTCACCATCTCCAATACCTACTACGTCGCCCGCATCCTGCGCTCGGACAAGCCCGAAGACCGCAAGATCGCCGATGCGGTCGGCATCGTCTGGCCAAATCAGAACACGACCGGCGCCCACATCAATGTATCCGGTGGCGGTGTACTGAAGAATGCCCCGCACAAGGACGCCGCGGTGAAGTTCCTCGAATATCTTGCATCCGACGACGCACAGCGTTACTTCGCCGACGGCAACAACGAGTGGCCGGTCGTTGCGAGCGTCAAGGTGGACAACCCTGCCCTCAAGCGGATGGGGAGCTTCAAGGCGGACCCGCTGCCGGTCGGCAACCTGGCGATGTACGTCGTCAAGGCGCAGGTGATCTTCGACAAGGCCGGCTATCGCTGACGCCAGTCGCGTACCTGCAGACAGAGAAGCGCCCCGTTCCAGCGGGGCGTTTTCATTTTGTACCTTGCAATGAAGGCTCGTAGAATGGATCCATGAAATCCATGCTTAGCCGCTTCATTGCGGTCGCGATGATCCTGCTTTCGTCCCAGACAATCGCTCAGGGTCGCGCTTCAGGCCAGATCGAATGGCTGGTCGGCGACCTGCCACCCTTCGCCTGGAAGGAAGGTAACAAGCCGCGCGGCTATGGCGTTGATCTGATTTCCGCGATGGCCGGACGGATGGGGCGCAGCGTCGATATCAGTCCGGTTCCCTGGGCACGGGCCGTCGCGACCACGCGCGAGGGGGATCACTACGGCGTGTTACCGCTGGCGCGCACCCCCGATCGTGAAGACCAGTATCGCTGGCTGATCAAGCTGACGCAGGTGCGCTACACGTTCTTCGCGCACCGGAAGCAGGAAGGTGCAGCCCACATCAACGATATCGATGCCCTGCGCACGCGCAAGATCGGCGTGCTGCGCGGCTCACCGATCATCAACAATCTGCAGGCGGGCCGATTCACGCAGATCGTCACCGCCACGAATTACAACGACCTGCTGCGACTGCTCGAACTTGGCGCCATCGATGCTGCCTATGCCGGGCAGCCGATGTTCCTGGCAGCGATCCGCCAGACGAGTTTTCCGGAAAACGATTTTGTCACAGGCGCCTCGCTCGGCAGCGCCGATCTATACCTCGGTGCTTCCCTCAAGCTCGATGGCGAAGAAGCCGAACGCTGGGTCAATGCCTACAAGGCCCTGCTGAACGACGGCACGGTTGCCAAGCTGCGCCGCAGGTACGACCTGCCGGCGCTGTAGTCAGCGTCGCGACCGCGCAATTTGCCGCGACAGTGCGACCAGCGGCACCAGTCCAACGGCAACGATCGCCAGCGCCGCCGTCGACGCCTCCGCCAATCGCTCGTCCGACGCCAGCGTATAGGTCTGGGTCGCCAGCGTATCGAAGTTGAACGGGCGCATCACCAGCGTTGCCGGCAACTCCTTCATGACATCGACGAAAACCAGCAGGCCTGCTGTAAACAGGCTGCCGCGCAGCAGCGGCACATGCACGCGACGCAGCATCTCGCCCTGCGCACAGCCCAGACTCTTGGCTGCATCATCCATGCTCGGCGTGATCTTCGACAGGCTGGCGCTGACCGTCTGCAACGCTACCGCGAGGAAGCGCACCAGATAGGCATAGACAAGCGCGGCGATGCCGCCGGTGAGCAACAGCCCGGGATTGCTGCCGAAGGCCGCGCTCCACAGCGCAGCAATGCCGTTGTCGAGGCGCGTCACCGGAATCAGCACACCGACGGCAATGACCGACCCCGGCACCGCGTAGCCGAGTCCTACCGCCCGGTTCAGCCCGCGTGAAAGCAAACCCCGCGAAAGCCGTGCCGAATAGGCGAGCAGCACCGCCAGCATCACCGCGCAGGCAGCAGTGATGCCGGCAAGCACAAAACTGTTGCGGGCCAGCATGACGAAGCGCGCACCGAACTGCGCGTCCCCCTCGGCCAGCGCCAGACGCAGCAGCAGCGCAGCCGGCAGCAGGAAACCAACGGCAAGCGGCAGCAGGCAGGTTAGTGCGGCCGCCAGACCCGGCCAACCCGCCAGTCGCCGGCCGGGAAGCGGCCGGTTGCGCCCGGTCGTGTTGTGAAAACGTGCCCGCCCGCGTGACAAGCGCTCGAGGACCAGCAGCAGGATCACGAAACCGAGCAGCGCCGCCGCCAGTTGCGCCGCGGCGATGCGGTCACCAAGCGCAAACCACGCACGATAGATGCCGGTCGTGAAGGTCTGCACCGCAAAATAGGAAACGGTGCCGTAATCGGCAAGCGTCTCCATCAGCGCCAGCGCTGCACCGGCGGCCACTGCCGGTCGCGCCAGCGGCAGCGAGACACGGAAGAACGAGGCCCAGGGCCCGACTCCAAGCGTGCGGGCAGCCTCGAGCATGCCACTCGCACGCTCCATGAAGGCGGTGCGGGCAATCATGTAAACATACGGATAGAGCACGAAGACGAACATCGTGATCGCACCGCCAAGCGAGCGTACATCCGGGAACCAGTAGTCCCCCTTCTGCCAGCCGAACGCTTCGCGCAGCGCTGTCTGCAGCGGCCCGACGAACTGCAGGAAGTCGGTATAGACATAGGCCAGCACGTAGGCCGGCATGGCGAGCGGCAACACCAGTGCCCATTCGAAGACTCGGCGCCCGGGAAAGTCGTGCATCGCTGTCAGCCAGGCGGTAACGACCCCGACGACGACGACCCCGCAGCCAACACCAAGGCATAGCCATAGCGTATTGGCGACATACTCCGGCAAGACGGTCCCGGCCAGGTGGGACCAGGTCTCCCCGGTGCCACCGGCAAAAAGGTTGAGCAGGACGCTGGCGATAGGCATGCCGACCAGCAGTGCGACGGCGAACGAAAACGCCAGCAGCGGGCTGATGCGGAAGACGGACGGAAAAGGCATGGAGCCGGCGCGTGATTCGGTCATGGCGGTCTAGGGTAAACGCGAATTATAATTGCCACGCTGATTCAACAGTGCCCGTATCAACAATCATTCTCCACGGTGACTTGGGCGACAGCCGCCCGATGCTAAAGCTTGGGGCGATCATTTCCGGAACCCGCATGGCCGATCACGCGCATCTTCAATTGCAAGGCATCCAGCAGCGCTACGGCAGCCACGTCGTGGTAAACGACGTCTCCTTTACGGTCGAAACCGGCAGCATCGCCTGCCTGCTGGGCCCCTCGGGCTGCGGCAAGACAACGCTGCTGCGCTGCATCGCCGGCTTCGAGCCTGTCGTCAGTGGCGAAATCCGGCTCGAAGGCCAGATCGTCAGCCGCCCCGGCTTCGCAGTGGCGCCCGAGCGTCGCCGCATTGGCATGGTCTTCCAGGACTACGCACTGTTTCCTCACCTGACGATCGCCGGCAACATCGCCTTCGGCCTCGGCGGCATGCCGGCTGCTGCGCAGGCCGAACGGATCGAGCGCCTGCTCGACACGGTTGGCCTTGCCGGCCAGGGAACGAAGTATCCGCATGAACTCTCCGGCGGCCAGCAGCAGCGTGTCGCACTGGCCCGCGCATTGGCGCCGAAGCCGGAACTGATACTGCTCGACGAGCCCTTCTCCAACCTCGACGTCGACCTGCGCGAGCGCCTTTCGCTGGAAGTGCGCGAGATCCTGAAGCGCGAGGGCATGACCGCCATCCTTGTCACACACGACCAGAACGAGGCCTTCGCCATGGCCGACGAGATCGGCGTCATGCATGAGGGGCGGATCCAGCAGTGGGATACCCCGTACCGGCTCTACCACGAGCCAGCCAACCGCTTTGTCGCAGATTTTGTAGGCCAGGGCGTATTCCTCCCTGGTCAGGTGCTCAGCGCGCATGAGGTCGAGGTCGAACTCGGCGCACTCCATTCTGCACTGCCGCTGGAATGCAGCCAGGGCTGCATCAGTTGCGGGCGCGACTGCGGCGTCGAAGTGCTGCTGCGGCCGGACGACATCATTCACGACGACCGCAGCGCGATGCAGGCGGAAGTCACGCACAAGGCCTTCCGCGGCGCCGACATCCTCTACACGCTGCGGCTCGCCAGCGGCGCGCAGGTACTGTCGCTGGTGCCCTCGCATCACAACCACGCGCTCGGCGAACGCATCGGCATCCGCCTTGATGTCGACCATGTCGTCGCCTTCAAGACCGAGACTCGCCAGTTCGTTTCCGGACACGGCCCGCAGGTCGTGCCGGTCCACTTCCGCCGATGATCCCCTGGCTCGCCGGCGACGCAGATTTTCCGCCGCTCGAGCTGGCACGCAGCCACCCCAACGGCCTTCTCTGCGCGGGTGGAGATCTCGCACCTGAGCGCATCCTCGCTGCCTACCGGCGCGGCATCTTCCCCTGGTTCTCGGCCGGCGAGCCGATCCTCTGGTGGTCGCCCGACCCGCGCATGGTGCTGTTCCCGTCCGAAATCAGGATTTCGCGTTCGCTGAAAAAGACGCTGCGCGCCGGCCGCTACGAGATACGGCTGGACAGCGCCTTCGCCCGCGTCATCACCGCCTGCGCCCAAACGGCGCGCCCGGGGCAGCCCGGCACCTGGATCACCAGTGAGATGCAGCGGGCCTACGTGCGGCTGCATGAACTCGGCTGGGCGCATTCGGTCGAAACTTGGGTACCGGGCGAAAATGGCGACGAGTTGGTCGGTGGCCTTTATGGGCTGGCCATCGGCCAGATGTTCTACGGCGAATCCATGTTTTCGCTGCGTACGGATGCCTCGAAGATCGCCGTTGCGCACCTGGCCCGCTTTCTTGGGAAACACGGATTCGGCATGGTAGATTGCCAGATGAGAACGGCGCACCTCGCTTCCCTTGGCGCCCGCGAAATTCCGCGCCGTGAGTTCATCGAGCGCCTGAGTGGGCTGGTCAAGGACGCGCAACCGGTACGCTGGCCGGAACAGGGTGCCGTCACCGACTGGCGCTGAAACGAGCCCCGCAGGAGATCAGGTGTCGCGACTCAACGATTCGGAACTGCCCTTCTCGTTACTGCAGTTCTATTCGACCTCCCCCTATACCTGCAGCTATCTGCCGGAAGAAACTGCACGGTCGCAGGTCGCCACGCCGACCCATCTGATCACAACCGAAGTCTATGGCGAGCTGGTCCGCGCGGGCTTTCGCCGCAGCGGCGTCTTCACCTACCGGCCCCATTGCGACCACTGCCGGAAGTGCGTTCCGGTACGCATCCCGCTCGCGGCCTTCGCCCCCAGCCGCAGCCAGCGCCGCGCCTGGCAGACGCATGAAGGACTCATCGCCCGCGAATGCCCGCTTGGTTTCCAGCGCGAGCACTACGACCTCTACCTGCGCTACCAGAGCGCCCGCCACGCCGGTGGCGGCATGGATCAGGACAGCCACGAGCAGTATGCGCACTTCCTGCTGCAGAGCCGCGTCGATACGCGTCTCGTCGAATTCTCCGAAGCAGGCGTGCTGCGCATGGTCAGCATCATCGACGTCCTCCCCGACGGCCTCTCCTCGGTGTATACCTTCTACGAGCCGGATATTGCCGGCTCCGCCTACGGGACCTACAACATCCTCTGGCAACTCGCCCAGAGCCGTGCACTGGGACTTCCCTACCTCTACCTTGGATACTGGATCGCCGAAAGCCCGAAGATGGCCTACAAAGCGAGGTTCAGGCCGATCGAGGGGCTCATCGATGGGGAGTGGCAGCGCCTGCAGGCTGTTTGATACCCGTTGCCGCGTTGCATACCGAAGTCATATTTTTATTGCGCCATATCAATTTTTTTGTCACACCCGCCGGCTAGCATGATGCACATCACCTACCGGTACGGAGCTTGTGATGAAAAAGGCAGCCACTGCAACCTCGACGTCCATTACGTTTTCCGAGGCCCGCGACGCCTTCCTCAAGGCACTCACCGACTACCAGACGGCCACGCGTGACATGAGCCTGGCCCTGTCGCGAATTTCCAGCTGCAACACGACGCTCTACCAGTCGCTGTACGACGTTGTCGACCGCAGCGGCTCGATGATCACGCGGCGAAACTGATCCACCGGCGCATTCTGTACTCACGGCGGGCCCTGCCCTCCGATGCTGCATTGCGGTAAAATCGCGGGATGCTCTATCCCCTGATCCGCAAATTCTTTTTCTCGCTCGATGCCGAGGACGCCCACGGCATCGGCATGCGAGGCGTCTCCGCCCTCTCCTGCAGCGGCCTTGCCGGCGTGCTCGCGAAACCCGTACCGGCCTGCCCGGTCGAGGTCATGGGCCTCAAGTTCCCGAACCCGGTCGGCCTCGCTGCGGGCCTCGACAAGAATGGTGACCACATCGACGGACTGGCCGCGCTTGGTTTCGGCTTCCTCGAGATCGGCACGATCACGCCACGCCCCCAGCCCGGCAACCCGCGGCCGCGCCTGTTCCGCATTCCCGAGAAGCAGGCCATCATCAACCGCATGGGTTTCAACAACGAGGGCGTCGACAGGCTGATCGCCAATGTGAAGGCAGCCAAGTTCCCGCAGCGGGGCGGCATTCTCGGCATCAACATCGGCAAGAACTTCGATACGCCGATCGACAAGGCGGCTGACGACTATCTCGCCTGCCTTGAGCGCGTTTATCCGCTGGCCAGCTACATCACCGTCAACATCTCCAGCCCGAACACCAAGAATCTGCGCGAACTGCAGAAGGACGAAGCGCTCGACGCCCTGCTCGCACCATTGAAGGCCGCCCAGCAGCGGCTCGCCGACACGCACGGCCGCTACGTCCCGATGGCACTGAAGATCGCGCCCGATCTCGAAGACGCCCAGATCGCCGGCATCGCCGACCTGCTGCGCCGGCACCGCATGGATGGCGTGATCGCCACCAACACCACGATCTCGCGCGCCGGCGTCGAAGGCCTGCCCAATGCCGAAGAGACCGGCGGCCTCTCGGGCGCGCCGCTGCTCGCAGTCTCGACCGAAGTCGTGCGCAAGCTGGCAACGGCGCTCCAGGGCGAACTACCGATCATCGGCGTCGGCGGCATCATGAAGGGCGAGGATGCAGCCGCCAAGATCGCGGCAGGGGCAAGCCTCGTGCAGTTCTATTCCGGCTTTATCTATCGCGGCCCGGATCTGGTCGCGGAAGCTGCTGATGCCATCCGGCGCTCCCGTGCAAAACCCTGACGTCACAGGGATTTCCACACTACTCCTACGGTTGTTTGATACAGCGCAAGCCCGGATAATGGCGAATCTGTAACATTTCGCGACCATGAACCACTACCTCTTCGTACTCCTCGGCGCCGTTCTGGTGAACAACGTCGTCCTGGTGAAGATCCTCGGCCTGTGCCCCTTCATGGGGGT
>DAORCC010000055.1:0-13340 GCA_035345235.1 Azospira sp. | reverse complement strand
AACAGCGGAACGGATGTTATAGTTTCACGCTTACAGCACCCTTACTGTTTCAAACACGGTTCGAAAAACAATCCCACGGGCATTTTTCCGATGCGCATCCTGATTGCCGAAGACGATTCCATCATTGCCGACGGTCTCTGCCGCAGCCTGCGTGGCAGCGGTTACGCGGTCGATCGCGCGGCCAACGGCATGGAGGCCGATACCGCACTGGTTTCCACGGCCTACGACCTTCTGATTCTCGACCTCGGGCTGCCGAAGCTGTCCGGCCTGGAAGTGCTCAAGCGCTTGCGTTCCCGTGGCAGCGCGCTGCCTGTCCTCATCCTCACCGCGATGGACGGGACCGAAGATCGCGTGCGCGGCCTCGACCTCGGCGCCGACGACTACATGGTCAAGCCCTTCGAACTCCCCGAGCTGGAGGCGCGTGTGCGTGCGCTGACGCGGCGCTCCGGCGGTGCCGCGCCGACCGTGCAGTTCGGCCCGCTCAGCTACGATCAGGTGGGCCGCGTGGCGCTGATTGACGGCGAACCGCTCGATCTTTCCGCGCGCGAACTCGGCCTGCTTGAAGTGCTCCTCTCGCGTTCCGGTCGCCTCGTCAGCAAGGATCAGCTGGTGGACCAGCTCTGCGGCTGGGGCGAGGAGGTCAGCCACAATGCCATCGAGGTCTATGTGCATCGCCTGAGGAAGAAGCTGGAGCCGGGCGGCGTACGCATCGCCACCGTTCGCGGCCTTGGCTACTGCCTTGAAAAACCGCAAGAAAACCGCGGCGCCTGACGGCCAGCGTTCGCTTTTCGGCGAGATCCTCGACTGGATGCTCGCCCCCCTGCTGTTCGTCTGGCCGCTGTCGATCGCGGTGACGCACTACTTTGCCTCCTCGGTTGCGACCTACCCGTACGATCAGGCCCTGCGCGAGAACGTCAATGCCATCGCCCGTCAGGTCAAGTTCGCCAACGGCAGGCCCCTCATCACGCTGCCCGCCTCGGCACGGGCGATGCTGCGTGCCGACGAGATCGATCGCGTCTATTTCCACATCGTGAACCGCAAGGGCGTCAAGCTGGCCGGTGATACCGAACTGCGGATCGCCGAGGATCTCGCCTATCAATCCGACGAACTTGGCGAAATCTATTTCCGCGAGGCCGAGGTCGGTGGCCAGGATCTGCGGGTGGCCTATACCTATGTCGGCGATCCGGCGCTGCCGCGCGAGAAGTGGCTTTTGGTCGAGGTCGGCGAGACGCTGGAGAAGCGTTCCCAGCTTTCAAACAAGATCATCGCCAGCGTCATCCTGCCGCAGTTCGTGATCATTCCGCTGGCCGTCGTGCTTGTGTGGTTTGGCCTCTCGCAGGGCCTGCAGCCACTGACGCGCCTGCGCGAGCGGATCGAGGCGCGGGCCGAGAACGATCTTTCGCCGATCCGGACGCGACGCGTGCCGGAGGAGCTGCAGCCGCTGATCGACGCCTTCAATGCGATGCTGGAGCGGATGCGCGGCAACCTGGAGGCGCAGCATCGCTTCATTGCCGACGCCGCGCACCAGATGCGGACCCCGCTGACCGGTCTGAAAACGCAGGCGCAACTGGCGATGCGCGAATCCGACCCCGCCGAACTGAAGAATTCCCTGCGCCAGATCGCGACCAGCGTCGATCGTGCCGCCCACCTCGTGAACCAGCTGCTGACGCTGGCGCGTGCGGAGGCCAGCGATCAGGCACAGCAGGCGCTGGAACCGCTCGATCTCGACGGCATCCTGCGCGGGCAGGTTGAGGAATGGGTGATGCGCGCCCTCGACAAGCGCATCGACCTTGGCTACGAGGCGGCGCCGTCCTCCGAGATTCTCGGTAATGCCCTGCTGCTGCGCGAACTCATCAGCAACCTGATCGACAATGCCCTGCGCTATACGCCCGAGGGCGGACGCGTAACCGGTCGTGTCGTGGTCCAGGGCGATTTCGTCACGCTCGAGATCGAGGATAACGGCATCGGCCTCACTGAGGAGCAGGCGGCGCTGGTCTTCGAGCGCTTCTACCGGGTCGATGGGACGGGCGTCGACGGCTCCGGGCTCGGGCTTGCCATCGTCCGGGAAATCGCCGAGCTGCATCATGCCGACGCCAGCCTGCGTCCGAATCCGGTGGAACGGGGGGCCGTCGCGCGGGTGGTCTTCTCCCGGCACCAGCCGGATGTCGCGCATCCCGCCTTCGATGCCCAGGTCGAAGGCGAACTGGGTATCCGCAACCCGCCGATCGGCTTCGTCTGACCGCCCGCGGTCAGCCCCCTGTAAGCCTCTCCGCCTAGACTTCGCAGCAGGAGCGAGGGCGGATCGCCGTGCACGGCGATCATGCCGAATCAATAACAGGCTGGAGAAACATGGCGACTGACGCCATCGACTGGGCGGCGATCGAAGCTGACCCGCGCTTTCAGGTATTGCATCGGCGTAAGACGCGTTTTCTGGCGGCGCTGATGCTGCTGTCCGTCGGCTATTTTTTCCTGCTGCCGGTGTCTGCCGCGTGGTACCCGGAGCTCTTCCGTATCCGTATCGCCGGCGCGATCAATGTCGGCATCGTCTTCGCGCTGTCGGAGTTTACGATGGCCTGGGCGGTGGCAGCGCTCTACCTGCGACGGGCCAATCGCGAATTCGACCGGCTGACAGCGGACATCCAGCGGGAAATCGTGGCGCAACGGCGCACGCGGGAGGATGCGTGAGGCGCTGGCCAACGGCTGCGGCCCTGCTGCTCCTGACCTTTCCGGCACAGGTGCTGGCCGCCGGGCCTGCGCCGGAAGCGGTGGTGCCGCCACAGCACCGCTGGCTGACCTTCGCCGTCTTTTCCGTCGTCATCGCCATCACGCTGATGATCACCTATGTTGCCGCGAAGCGCGTGCGCACGCCGGCGGATTTCTACACTGCCGGCAGCAGCCTTTCCGGCCTGCAGAACGGCTGGGCCATTGCCGGCGATTACCTTTCCGCAGCCTCGTTTCTCGGCATCGCGGGGCTCATCTCGCTCTGGGGTTACGATGGTTTCATGTACTCCGTCGGCTGGCTGGTTGCCTATATCGCGGTGCTGCTGGTGATTGCCGAACCCTGCCGCAACATCGGCAAGTACACGCTCTCCGACATCCTCGCCTATCGCAACAACCCGCGCCTGGCGCGCGTACTCGGCGCACTTTCCGTGATTACCGTCTCGACCTTCTACCTCGTTGCCCAGCTGGTTGGCGGCGGCGTGCTGGTGAAGGCGTTGATCGGGATCGACTACGAAGTGTCGGTGCTCGTCGTCGGCATTGTCATGCTCAGCTACGTCATCTTCGGTGGCATGGTGGCCACCACCTGGGTCCAGGTGGTCAAGGCGGTGCTGCTGGTGCTGGCCTCGCTGCTCATGGTGATCCTGGTCTGGTCGCAGTACGGTTTCTTCGGCGATTTCTTCGCCAGCGTTGTCGGTGACCCGAGGGTGCAGGCACGCGTCGCCTTCCTGCTCGGCGATGCGGCGAAGAACATGACGCCGGCGGAGCTCGGGCAACGCTTCCTCGAACCCGGCCTGCTGTTTTCCGCACCGGTCGATCAGATTTCGCTCGGTCTGGCGCTGGTCTTCGGTACCGCCGGGTTGCCGCACATCCTGATGCGCTTTTTCACCGTGCCCACGGCACGTGCCGCGCGCAGTTCCGTGATCTGGGCGATGGCCATCATCGGCGGTTTCTACCTGCTGACATTGTTCCTCGGGCTGGGCGCTGCGATGAAGGTGGGGGCGCCGGCGATCCTCGAAGTCGACACTGGCGGCAACATGGCGGCTCCCTTGCTGGCGCAGGCGCTCGGCGGCGGGGCAGACAGCATGCTGGGCAACTTCATGCTGGCGTTCGTCGCGGCCGTCGCCTTCGCCACCATCGTCGCCGTCGTCGCCGGCCTGCTGCTGGCCGCGACTTCGGCCATTGCCCACGATCTCTACATCGGTGTCATCCGCAACGGGCAGGCCGGGCTCGACCTGCAGGTGCGCGCCGGCCGGCTGGCGGCGATCGGCTTCGGTATCGTCGCGATCGTGCTCGGCATCGTCGCCAAGGGGCAGAACGTCGCCCACATGGTGGCCCTGGCCTTTGCCGTGGCCGCCTCGGCGAATTTTCCGTGCATCCTGCTGACGCTTTTCTGGCGGCGCTGCAATACCGGCGGCATCGTCGCCGGCATGATCGTGGGATCACTGGCCGCCATCGGACTCGTGCTCGTCTCCCCGAACATGACGTACCCGCTCGAAGTGAAGGCGGCGGCGCAGCGCCTGCTCGACGATGCCCCGCGCCAGTTGGCCCGGATCGAGGCCGAGCTTTCCTCAGGCGACTTGCCGCGCATCGAGGCAGCGAAAAAGGCGCGCACGGCCCTCGGGCGCAAGGTCGTTCAGGCCAGGGGCGAGCTTGAACGCTATCGTAACAACGATACCTCGCTGGTCGGCCTGCGCGCACCGCTTTTCGAACTACGCAATCCGGGGCTGATTTCCGTGCCGCTCGGTTTTCTGGCCGTCCTCCTGGGCTCGCTCTTCTACCGTGACCCGCGCGCACTCGCCGTCTGGGACGAGTGCTACGTGCGCCAGAATATCGGGGCGGTGCCAGGCGAGGGGTCGGATGGGCGATGAGCGGCCAAACAGGTTTTGACGCCCACGACTTCGGCCGCTATAATGCGCCCCTCTTGGCCAGTTAGCTCAGTTGGTAGAGCAGCGGATTGAAAATCCGCGTGTCCGTGGTTCGATTCCGCGACTGGCCACCAGATACGAAAACGGCCCGCCTTGTGCGGGCCGTTTGCTTTTCGTGGCCGGCTAGACCAGGTTGTTCTCCTTCAGGTGTTTCTGGTAGAGCAGCAGGTACTGCTCGTCGGCCTTCTTCAGGCGCTCCGCGGCGAGGCGGAAGAAGATCTGCAGCATCTTCGACTGCAGCGCCGGCGAGGCCTTGTGCAGGTGGCTGTACGGCCATTTGCCGACGGTCACGGTATCGACGGCGGTGACAGTGGCGCTGCGCGGGCTGGGCGTGGTTTCGGCGAAGGCGAGTTCGCCGAACAGGGTGCCGGCGTTCAGCCAGTTGATCAGCTTGCCCTGCTGGGTCACCTTCGCCTCTCCCTTGAGCAGCAGGTAGCAGGATTTCGCGTCCATGCCCTCCTGCACGAGAACGGTGCCGGGCGGTACCCGGTGCCAGCGCGAGATGCGCAGCAATTCCCACAGCTGGGCGCCGTTGAGATCGGCGAGCAGGGGCAGTTGCCGCAGCTGGTCGTAGAGCTCTGCCTGGGCCGGCTTCTTGCGCGGGTCGGCGGCGTCCGCTTCGAGGCTGGGCAGCAGTTCGGACAGTGCCGCGAGAACGGCAGGCCAGTCGGCGAAACGTTCTTCGAGGTTGCGGGCGATCATGCGGCCGACGAGCGTCTCGAAGGCGGGCGGCAGGTCGGCACGCAGGTCCGAGAGGCGCGGCGGGTCGCTGTTGAGGATCTGGTACATCAGCGATGCCGGGCTGTCGGCGCGGAATGGCTGTTGCCCGGTGAGCAACTGGAAGAGGACGATCCCCAGCGCGTAGATGTCGGCCTGCGGGGTCACCCAGTGGCGGAAGAGCTCCGGTGCCATGTAGGCGAGCGATCCGATATCCATCACCTGCGTCGAGTCGTCCTTGGCCCAGTAGGCAGCGCCGAAGTCGCAGACCTTGGCTTCGCCATGCCCGACGTACTGCAGGTTGGCCGGCTTGATGTCGCGATGGACGATGCCGGCGCGGCAAGCGTAGTCGAGCGCGCTGGCGCACTTGTACATGATCTCGAGGACTTCCTGTACCGGCTTCAGCGTGTCCGGGCGTGTATAGGGCTCGAGCGTGCCGCCGGGCAGGTATTCCATGACCAGGTAGGCGCTGCTGGGGCTGACGCCGGCGTCGTACACCGCGACGATATACGGGTGCTGCAGGCTGCCGGCGAGGTGCACCTCGTTCAGCCAAGCCTTGCGGATGATGGCCTGGTCCGGGTTGTCGCTGCCCGAAAAGATCTGCGGGTGCGCAACCTTGATCGCGACATCACGTTGCTCGAAGGTGTCGTGCGCGAGGTACACAGCTCCCGTGGCGCCCGCGCCGATCTCGCGGCGGACTTCATAGCGATGGTGCAGGCCGCAGGCGACAAGGGCGGAAAAGGATTCGTTGGGCATGGCAGCGCGGGCGGGAACGAAGCGACGATGGTAGCGTGTCGGGCAGCATTTGTGGAGCGCTGTCGCCCCCGCCGGTCGTCCCGGTGGCGAGTAATTGCCGGCTGGCGTGTCGGATCCGAAGGGCGGCATGCTCCCTCGCCCCGTGCCGTATCAGCAGGCATCTGCCAACGGGATGTTCTCCGGGAGAAGTCCGCCATGGTCTCGAATCGCATCCCGCGTTGACCTGCGTCAGCCGGGGCGTGGCGGGGGTGGATGCTATAATCCGGCCCCATCTCCCCTAGGGTTTTCCACGCGCATGGCGCTGTTTACGCTCGGCATCAACCACCACACTGCTCCGCTCTCCGTGCGCGAGCAGGTGGCGTTCAACGCCGACAAACTCCACCACGCGCTGACCGAGGTGACGCGCGCCAACATCGTGCGCGAGGTGGCGATCCTCTCGACCTGCAACCGCACCGAGCTCTACTGTGCTGCCGACGATCCGGAGCGCGCCATCCAGTGGCTGGCGGACTATCACACGATCGAGCACGGCGTCATCCAGCCCTACGTCTATACCCTGCCGCAGCATGAAGCGATCCGCCACGCCTTCCGCGTCGCCTCGGGTCTGGATTCGATGGTCATCGGCGAGCCGCAGATCCTTGGCCAGATGAAGGATGCCGTGCGTGCCGCCGAGGAAGCGGGCACGCTCGGTACGCACTTGCACAAGATGTTCCAGCGCGCCTTTGCGGTGGCCAAGGAGGTCCGTACGACCACTGCCATTGGCGCCAACATCGTGTCGATGGCGGCGGCCGGCGTGCATCTGGCGGAGCGCATCTTCGAGCGCATTTCCGACCAGCGCGTGCTGTTCATCGGTGCTGGCGAGATGATCGAGCTGTGTGCGACCTACTTCGCGGCGAAGCAACCGAAGGAACTGGTCATCGCCAACCGCACGATGGAACGGGGCCGCGCGCTGGCTGAGCGCTTCGGGGGCTCGGTGATGCGACTCGACGAGATCGCTGATCGGCTGGGGCACTTCGACATCGTCGTTTCCTGCACGGCCAGCACCCTGCCCATCGTCGGCCTCGGCATGGTCGAACGGGCGGTCAAGGCGCGCCGGCACCGGCCGATGTTCATGGTCGACCTGGCGGTGCCGCGTGATATCGAGCCCGAAGTCGGCGAACTCGACGATGTCTTCCTCTACACCGTCGACGATCTCGCGCAGGTCGTCGAATCCGGCGTCGAGTCACGGCAGGCCGCCGTCGTCGAGGCCGAGGCGATCATCGCCACGCAGGTCGAGGCCTTCATCGGCTGGCTGGAAACGCGCGATACCGTGCCGCTGATCCGCTCGCTGCGTGACGCTGTCGAGCGCACGCGTCGCCACGAGATGGAGCACGCGCTGAAGCTGCTTGCCAAAGGCGAGTCGCCGGAAAAGGTGCTCGAACAGTTTTCGCAGCGCCTGACCAACAAATTCCTGCATGCGCCGACGCAGGCCTTGAACTCGGCCGAGCCCGAGGAGCGTGACGCGCTGCGACTCGCCGCCCAGCGTTTCTTCCATCTTCACGGCGAGTAGCGGGCGCACTGCGCTACGCCATCCGCTCCGCCGCCCTTCCTCACCTTCAGGTTCCATGAAGCAAAGCATCCGCGACAAGCTCGACCATCTCACCGGCCGCCTCGAAGAGGTCGACCTGCTGCTCGCCAGCGGCGAGACCGCGAGCGACATGGCGCAGTTCACGAAGCTCTCCCGCGAAAGGGCCGAGATCGAGCCGGTCGTCATGCTCTTTGCCGACTTCCGCAAGGCCGAGGGTGATCTCGCCGAGGCCGAGGCGATGCTGTCCGACCCGGACATGAAGGAATTCGCGGAAGAGGAGATGAAGGCGGCCAAGGCGCGCCTGCCGGAACTCGAAACCGAGCTGCAGAAGCTACTGCTGCCGAAAGACCCCAACGACGAGCGCAACGTCATTCTCGAAATTCGCGCCGGCACTGGCGGCGAGGAATCGGCGCTGTTCGCCGGCAACCTGTTCCGCATGTACACGCGCTACGCCGAACGCCAGCGCTGGCAGGTCGAGGTGATGTCGTCTTCGGAATCGGATCTCGGCGGCTACAAGGAAATCATCGCCCGCATCGTCGGCCACGGCGCCTACTCGAAGCTCAAGTTCGAGTCCGGCGGCCATCGCGTGCAGCGCGTGCCCGAGACCGAGGCACAGGGGCGCATCCATACCTCGGCCTGTACGGTGGCCGTGATGCCGGAGGCGGACGAAATCGCGGAAGTGCAGATCAATGCCGCCGACCTGCGCGTCGATACCTTCCGCGCCTCCGGCGCCGGCGGCCAGCACATCAACAAGACCGACTCGGCAGTGCGGCTGACGCATATCCCGACCGGCATCGTCGTCGAATGCCAGGACGGCCGCTCGCAGCACCAGAACAAGGCGCAGGCCATGCGTGTCCTGGCGGCGCGCATCAATGACGCGCAATTGCGCGCGGCACAGGCGAAAGAAGCAGCACAGCGCAAGAGCCTGATCGGCAGTGGCGACCGCTCCGAGCGCATCCGTACCTACAACTTCCCGCAGGGCCGGGTCACCGACCACCGCATCAACCTGACGCTGTACAAGATCGACATGATCATGGATGGCGACATGGAGGAACTGGTCACGGCGCTGACGACCGAGCACCAGACCGAGCAGCTGGCGGCGCTGGCCGGCGAGTGAGCGCTGTGATGAACGCCCCCGCCGCCCAGACCCTCAAGGCGACCGTTGAACAGGTCAAGCGGCGCATTCCGCGCCTCGATGCGCGGCTGCTGATGCAGCACCTGCTCGGCATCACGCATGCGCAGTACCTTGCCGACCCGGACCGCAAGCTCAATGGTGCCGAAGTCGAGGCCTTCATGACGCTCGTGCTGCGTCGCGAGCGTGGCGAGCCGGTGGCCTATCTGCTCGGCGAGAAGGATTTTTACAGCCGCAGCTTCAGGGTGACGTCCGACGTGCTGATCCCGCGCCCGGATACCGAACTGATCGTGACGCTGGCGCTGAAACGGCTGAAGACGCTGACCTGGCCGCGCGTCCTCGATCTCGGCACGGGCAGCGGGGCGATTGCCGTGACGATCGCCTGCGAGCACCCGGAGGCTGCCGTCGTCGCGGTCGATGTGTCGCCGGCGGCACTGGCCGTGGCGCGCGAGAACGCCGATCGCCTTGGCGGCAAGGTCGGTTTCATCGAGAGCGACTGGTTTTCCGCGCTGGGTGACGAGGCCTTCGATCTGATCGTCGCCAACCCGCCTTATGTCGCCGCACGCGACCCGCATCTGCTGCAGGACGGCCTGCCCTTCGAGCCGGACCTGGCGCTGACCGACGGTGCCGATGGCCTGTCCTGCATCCGCCGCATCGTTGCCGACGCCCCGGCGCATCTGGTCGCTGGCGGGCTGCTGCTGATCGAGCATGGTTACGATCAGGCCGAAGCGGTACGCGGCCTCCTCCAGGCCGGCCCTTTCACCGAAATTGCAACCTGGCAGGATCTTTCCGGCAATGACCGTGTCACAGGAGCTTGTTACACCTCAAGCGGTACGGTTAAAATAACCGACTAAACGACTCAACTATTCAATCTTCTGCAGGAGCTTCAATGGACGTTCAGGCCCTTATCCACGAACAGGTCACCGGCAATCCGGTCGTGCTTTACATGAAAGGCACGCCGCAGTTCCCGCAGTGCGGTTTCTCGGCGCGCGCCGTGCAGATCCTCAAGGCCTGCGGCATCAACAAGTTCTACAGCGTCAACGTGCTCGAGAACCCGGACATCCGCGCCGGCATCAAGGACTATGCCAACTGGCCGACCATCCCGCAGCTTTTCATCAAGGGCGAGTTCATCGGCGGTTCGGACATCATGACCGAGATGTACCAGTCGGGCGAACTGCAACCCCTGCTCGACGGCCTCGCGGACGCCGCCTGATCGATATGCTGCGCGCGCTGCTGCTTTCCCTTTCGTTGCTGCTGGCCGGCTGCGCCGGCTACGGTGGGGCCGACCTGGTCGCGGGCGTTGCCCGTGAGGCGGATGTCCGCCTGGCGATGGGAGTGCCGGCGATGCAGTGGACCTTGCCGGGAGGCGGGCGGCAGCTCGCCTATCCGCGCGGGCCGGCCGGCTATGAGACCTTCATGGTCCATCTGGATGCGGCCGGCAGGCTGGAGCGTATCGAGAACGTTCTCGACATGACGCATTTTGCGCGCATCCAGCCGGACATGACGCAGGAAGAAGTGCTGCAACTGCTCGGTCCGTCGCAGCCGCAATGGACGGCCTACTTCAAGGCGCGCGACGAGCTGGTCTGGGAATGGCGCTACTGCGACAGCTGGCGTGAAGCGGCGCGTTTCGACGTGCTCTTCGACGCGACGAAGAAGACGGTACGTTCGACGATGTCGTGGACAGAGAGCTCGAAGTCCAACTGGCGGGTCGGCTGCTGACCCGGCGGCAGATTCAGAAATTGGCCAGCCGCTGGTTGGCCAGCGACAGCCGGTTGGCCAGCACTTCAAGGAAGCTCTGGTAGAAGTGCATGCGGCAGGCCTCCGAGGCACGCCGCAAGGTTTCGCCGCGCACGGTGATTACCTTCGATTCCGTCAGCGCGACGACGTCCGCCCCCCGCAGCTGCTTGCCGCGAGCGATGACCGCCATCTCGCCGAAGCAGTCGCCGGCGGTCAGCAGGTTGAGGATCTTGCCGTTCTTGGTGACCTTCAGTTCGCCTTCGGCGAGGAAGCAGAAGAAATCCCCGGGTTCCCCGTCCTTCATGATCTCGGCGCCGGGGTCCACGTTCTTCCATTCCGAGAAACGCACCACTTCCCAGATCTCGACATCACTGAAGTCGCTGAAGAAGGGCAGGGCACGCAGCGTGTCGAACTTCTCCGAATCGGCGAACTCGCGTGTCGGCGCCTTGACCTCCTTGTTGCGGAAGGCCTGCGCCAGATCGTGGGCGAAGTCCGCCCAGGACTGGTAACGATCCTCGAGCTCCTTGGCCATCGCCTTGCTGACGATGGCATCGAGCGTTGGCGGCAGATCCTTGCGCAGGTGGCCCACCGGCGTCGGCACCGTGTTGATGATCTGGTAGACCATGTTGTAGTTGTTGCTGGCCTGGAACGGCAACAGGCCGGTCAGCAACTGGTACATCACGACGCCGAGTGAGTAGATGTCGGTGCGGTGGTCCAGTGGCTGTTCCTTGACCTGCTGCGGCGACATGTAGGCCGGCGAACCGATTCCGGAGACCTGTGTGCGGTCGGCGCCGCCGGTGATCGCGGCACCGAAGTCGGAAATCTTGATGTCGCCGGTCTGTGCATCGCCGCCGACGATCAGGATGTTGGCCGGCTTGATGTCGCGGTGCGTGATGCCGAGCCGGTTGGCAAAATCCAGCGCGCGCGTGCACTTGAAGATGATTTCGACTACGCGGGAAACCGGCAGCAGCTTGTGCTCGGCGCAGAAGGCCTCGAGCGTGCCGCCCGGCACATACTCCATGACGATGTAGCACAGCGAATCGGCGACCACGGCATCGAAGATCTGCACGATGTGCGGATGGTTGAGCTTGCCGACGAGCGAGGCCTCGTTCAGGAAGAGGTGGGTGTAGAGCTTGCCGCGCTCGGGGTCCTTGAGCACCTGCGGGAAGACGACCTTGACCGCGACATCACGCTGCGCGAACGGGTCGCGGCCGAGGTAGACGTTCGAGGTCGCCCCTTGCCCGATCTCGCGGACAATTTCGTACTTGCCGATCTTCTTCATCGGCGGGCTCATGTCAGAGTCGGGCGCGGGCCCGGCCGATGGCGGCGCGCACCTGGTTCGGGGCCGTGCCGCCGATGTGGTCGCGGGCAGCGAGCGAGCCTTCCACCGTCAGTACGGAGAACACGTCGTCGGCAACCAGCGGCGAGAAAGCCTGCAGGTCAGCCAGCGACAGCTGCGGCAGGTCGACGCCCAGTTCCTCTGCGCGCTTCACCGCAAGACCGACGGCTTCGTGGGCATCGCGGAAGGGCAGGCCCTTCTTGGTCAGGTAGTCGGCAAGGTCGGTCGCCGTGGCGAAACCCTGCGTCAGCGCGTTGCGCATGTTGTCCGGGCGCGCCTCGATGCCGCCCATCATGTCGGCGAAGATGCGCAGCGTGTCGAGCACCGTGTCGGCGGTGTCGAACAGCGGTTCCTTGTCTTCCTGGTTGTCCTTGTTGTAGGCCAGCGGCTGGCCCTTCATCAGCGTCAGCATCGAGATCAGGCTGCCGTTCACGCGGCCGGTCTTGCCGCGCGCCAGTTCCGGCACGTCCGGATTCTTCTTCTGCGGCATGATCGAGCTGCCGGTGCAGAAGCGGTCGGCAATCTTCACGAAGCCGAAGCGCGGGTTCATCCACAGCACCAGCTCTTCGGAGAGGCGCGAGAAGTGCGTCATCAGCAGCGCGGCGGCGGCGCAGAATTCGATGCCGAAGTCGCGGTCCGACACGGCGTCGAGCGAGTTCTCGCAGACGCCGTCGAAGCCCAGCTCCTTTGCCACGAATTCGCGGTCGATCGGGTAGGTGGTGCCGGCCAGCGCGGCGGCGCCGAGCGGCAGGCGGCTGACGCGCTTGCGGCAGTCGGCGAAGCGCTCCTTGTCGCGCTGCGTCATTTCGAAGTAGGCGAGCAGGTGGTGGCCGAAGGTCACCGGCTGCGCCACCTGCAGGTGGGTCGAGCCGGGCATCGGGGTGGCGGCTTCCTTTTCGGCCAGCAGCAGCAGGTTTTCCTGGAACTGGCGGATCAGCACGAGGATGTCGTCGATCGTGTCGCGCAGCCAGAGGCGGATGTCGGTGGCGACCTGGTCGTTGCGCGAACGGCCGGTATGCAGGCGTTTGCCGGCGTCACCGACGAGCGCGGTCAGGCGCTTCTCGATGTTGAGGTGCACATCTTCCAGATCCAGCTGCCACGCGAATTGGCCGGACTCGATCTCGTCCCACACCTGCTTCATGCCGCGTTCGATGTCGGCGAGGTCCTGCGCGGCGATGATGCCCTGCTTGGCCAGCATCTTGGCATGCGCCAGCGAGCCGCGGATGTCCTGGCGCCACATGCGCTGGTCGAAATCGACCGAGGCCGTATAGCGTTTGACGAGGTCGGACATCGGCTCGGAGAAGCGTCCGGCCCAGGTGTATTGCGAGGCGTTGTTCTGGCTCATGATGAATGGGAAATTGGTCTAAAATGGCCTGAAATCAAGCCTTTCGATTGGATGACGATTATAAAGCAAAACCCCGCCAGCCGCCGGCTGCCGGACTTCCGCAA
>DAORCC010000054.1:8447-13642 GCA_035345235.1 Azospira sp. | reverse complement strand
GCCTTCCTGCTGGTGACCGGCGTCAAGATGTGGTGGTTCGCCGACGAGAAGCCGGATCTCGCGAACAACCCGGTCATCCGCTGGATCCGCGGCCACATGAAGGTTACGGACGAACTGCACGGCGAACGCTTCTTCATCTCGAGAAACGAGGTCGGCCGGGTCGTCCGCTATGCGACGCCGCTGTTTCTCGTGCTCGTGCTGGTCGAAATCACGGATCTGATCTTCGCGGTCGACTCGATTCCCGCCATCTTCGCGATCACCACCGATCCCTTCATCGTGCTGACTTCGAACATCTTCGCCATCCTCGGCCTGCGTGCGATGTATTTCCTGCTTGCCGACATGGCTGACCGCTTCTCGCTGCTCAAGTACGGCCTCGCGCTGGTCCTGATGTTCATCGGCGCCAAGATGCTGCTGATCGACCTCTACAAGATTCCGGTGCTGTTCTCGCTCTGCGTCGTTGCCTCGATCATCGCTGCCTCGATCCTGCTGTCACTGAAGAAGGATGCACGGGAACGGGCGGGGGCCGCGCTGCGCACGGACGAGATGAGCTGAACGGGAGGCATGATGGCATCGGCTCATGAATTTGCCGCACCCTCGCACCAGCGCCTTGCCGACTGGCTTGAACAGCCTGGCCTGCAGCGGCTCCTGATCGCGCTGATCCTGATCAACGCAGTCGTTCTCGGCCTTGAAACCAGCCGTTCGATCATGGCCGCATGGGGGCCGTGGCTGATCGCGATCGACCGCACGATTCTCGGCATCTTCGTCGTCGAGATCGCCCTGCGCCTGGTGGCTCATCGCCTTGCGTTCTTCAGGGATCCCTGGAGCATCTTCGACTTCATCGTCGTGGCGATTGCGCTCATTCCGGCCTCGGGTCCCCTGGCGGTGCTGCGGGCGCTGCGTGTCCTGCGCGTCCTTCGGCTGATAACCCTGGTCCCGAGCATGAAGCGTGTCGTCGGCGGATTGCTGGCCGCGCTGCCAGGCCTCGGCTCGGTCGCGGCGATCATCGGGCTCATCTTCTATGTTGCCGCCGTCATCGCCACCAAGCTTTTTGCCGCGGACTACCCGCAGTGGTTCGGCAGCCTGGGAGCTAGCGCCTTCACGCTCTTCCAGGTAATGACGCTGGAGAGCTGGGCGATGGGTATCGTCCGGCCGGTCATGGAGGTCTATCCCGCCGCGTGGATCTTCTTCCTGATCTTCATCCTCGCCTCGACATTCACCCTGCTCAATCTGTTCATCGCGGTCATCGTCAACGCCATCCAGAACGAACACCCGGCAGCCCCGAATCATGGCGCGACAGATGAAGCCGCACGTCTGCACCACGAAATCGCGGAGCTTCGCTCACTGCTGGCTGAGACCCGGTCATTGCTGATAGAGAAAGGAAAGGTGTCCTGATGGAAACCCTGCTGCTGTCCGCTGCCATCGTCGCCGTGCTGCTGGGCCTTGCCGGCATTGTCCTGCCCCTGCTGCCGGGCATGCCGCTCATCTTCGGCGGGCTCTGGATCATCGCCTGGCTCGATGATTTCTCCCGGGTCAGCGTCACGACGGTCGCCGTCCTGGGTGCGATGGCGATCATTTCCTGGCTGGTCGATTACGCGGCGGCTGCATTCGGCGTCCGCCGCGCCGGTGCCAGCGGACTGGCGGTTGTCGGCGCAGCCGTGGGCGCCGTTCTAGGCATCGCGTCCGGGATCGTTGGTGTCATCGTCGGGCCGATCATCGGCGCCGTTGCCGGAGAGCTGCTGGCCCGCCGTGATCGCATGCAGGCCGCCCGTGCGGGGTTTGCAGCGGGTCTCGGTTTCATTCTTGCGATCGTGACCAAGATCGGCATCGCCTTCACGATGCTTGGCATATTCGCTGTCGCCTGGCTGGCCTGAACCCGGGTCGCCTGTTCATTCAATAGGAGTTCGTCATGGGAACACGCAAGCCGCAGCCCCCTGTCTCTGTACGCGGGCAATCTTCCGATCCGGCCGGAAACGATCGCGATCTTTCATTCAGAAGCTATCCGATGGACAGCCCGCAGGCCGCGGCACGTATCCTGGCGCTCGCCCTGCTGGCCGATGGCACCATCCAGCTGTCCGAGCTGTCCTCGCTGTCGCGCCGGGGAACCCTGCAACGCCTCGGTATCACCGAGGCCGCCTTCGATGCGGTGATCCACGAGCTGTGCTCGGATCTTCTGGCGGGCGGCGTGGCGAATTCCGGCTACCTCGTGGTCGGGCGCGACGTGCTGCGCAAGATCCTCAGCGACATCGGCGACCCTGTTCTTCAGCGCAGCCTCCTGCGCGGCGTCCTCGACATCGTGCATGCCGATGGCGAGCTGGCGGGTGGCGAAGCGGTACTGCTCGCCGTCGCGGCCGATTGCTGGAACATCGATCCGTTCGATTCCTATCGCATCCTGGCCAAGCCGGGGCGGCGCTGGCCGCCGCAGGTGCCTCGCGTGCGTGGCGATTCGCAGCCGCACTGAGATCCCGGGACCGCTTGCCCATGCCACTCGATCCCGTCATCTTCTTCTTCCTGCTCGGACTTGCGGCCGGCATCCTGCGCTCGGACTTGAAGATCCCCGGTGTACTCTACGAGTCGCTGTCGATCTTCCTGCTGCTGGCAATCGGCCTCAAGGGCGGCGTCGAGCTTGCGAAGCATCCCGTCGCCGAGCTTGCCTTGCAGGCGGCCATCGTTGTCGGTGTTGCCGCGATCATCCCGCTGGCAGCCTTTGGCGTGTTGTACCGCATCGGCCGTTTCCCGCGCAGTGATTCCGCCGCCATTGCCGCCCACTATGGATCGGTCAGCGTCGTCACCTTTGCCGTTGCGGCCACGTATCTTGCGGCGCGCGGCGAATCTGCCGAGGGCTACATGGTGGCGTTTCTGGTCCTTCTCGAATTTCCGGCGCTGGTGATTGGCGTTCTGCTTGCCCGTGGCGCGGGGAATGGCACGCCATGGGGCCGCGTTCTGCATGAAGTGCTTTCTGGAAAGAGCATCCTGCTTCTCGTCGGAGGGCTCCTCATCGGCTGGATGGCCGGCCCGCAGGGGATCGCGCCGCTCGATCGCCTGTTCTTCGATCTCTTCAAGGGCTTCCTGGCCTTCTTCCTGCTCGAAATGGGGCTCGTGGTTGCAGGTCGCCTGGCGGAGCTCCGCCGTGCTGGCGCCTTCCTTGTCGGCTTTGCGCTGTTCATGCCCCTGGTCTCGGGGCTGCTCGGCATCGTCACCGGCGAGTGGCTGGGGCTCTCCGTCGCCGGGACTGCCCTGCTGGCGACGCTCTACGCCAGCGCCTCCTACATTGCCGCGCCCGCCGCGATGCGCATCGCCGTACCCGAGGCCAATCCGGCGCTGTCGATCGGTGCTGCACTGGGTATCACCTTTCCCTTCAACCTTTTGCTCGGTATCCCGACCTACCACTGGCTGGCAACGATGATCGACGGAGGTGTCAGATGAATTCTTTCCGCATGAGCGCGCATTCGTCGGGTGATGGCGAAGTGACGCATCGTTCCGGGTGCAAGCTGGTGACTGTCGTCTGCGAGGCGGCCCTCGAGAACGATATCGTCAGCGATCTTGAAAGGCTTGAAGCCAAGGGCTACACGATCACCGATGCACGTGGGCGCGGCACCCGCGGCGTGCGCGATGCGTCATGGAGCTCCGGCGCCAATATCCGGGTCGAAGTGCTGTGTGATGAACGAATTGCTGCCGCCATCGTCCAATCCTTCGAGCAACGCTATTACGCCCACTATGCGATGGTGATGTTCGTCAGCGATGTCGAGGTTCTGAGACCGGAGAAATTTTCCAGATGATCCCGAGCAACTCCCCCGTCAATCCGCTGCTGTCCGTGTCGCGCAGCATCCTGCTGCGCGAGTTTGTCCCGCGCGCAGACCGCGTGCCGAGGGACGAGCGCGTCGATGTGCCGGAAGTTCAGGAGTCCGCCCGCGTGAACTTCAGCGACGCGGCCCTGGCGGCAGCCTCCGGACGAGCACGCGATGCTGCACAAAGCCCGACATTTACCGAAGCGCGCGGCGGGATCGACCCACGGGTGCAGTCCTACCGCGACGTTGCCAAGCTGTGATCGTCGCCTTTGACGTCTGGCTGCTCGGCTTCTTTTCCGCCTGGCGCAGCGCGGCCGGCGATCTGCTGTTCAGTGCCATCACGTGGACGGGGTCGCTCTGGCTGCTGCTCCCTCTTTCGCTCCTGATTGCCGTCTTCAGGCAACAGGCGCTCGTTGCCCTGTCGATCCTGGCCGCTGCAGTCGCGAGTCACCTGCTCAAGCTGAGCGTGGCACGTGCGCGCCCCGAACTGCATGAGGTGCTCGGTACGATGCCGACGGATCTTTCGTTTCCCAGCGCCCACTCGGCACAGGCGGCCGCCTGTGCTGCAGCGCTCGTACTGACTGTGCCGGCTCTGCGACGGGCGTCCCTGCTTCCCCTGCTCGTGGTCTGGGCAATCGTCGTCGGAATTTCGCGGCTCTACCTGCAGGTGCATTGGCCAAGCGACGTACTGGCCGGCTGGGCCCTCGGCATCCTTTGTGCGGTCTGCCTCAACCATGTGCTTTTCGGCCATGCGCGGGAGCGTGCATGAGAAACAAGTTCCTCGATACGGGTGAGCCCGGCTATCACCCGCTGCGCAAGATCGGGACCGTGCTGTCGGGGCTGCGCTATGCGGTCATCTACGATTTCAGTGTCGCCTACAAGCTGGTGCTGTCGGCGGTGCTTGTCGTTGTCGCCTTCTTCCTGCGGGCCTGGGTCGATGTCGTCCTGATCGTGCTTGCGACCGGCATGGTGCTGGTGGCCGAGATGTTCAACAGTGCGATCGAGGCGCTATGCGATTTTGTCGAACAGCGTCACGACGAGCGGATCAAGGTGATCAAGGACATCGCTGCCGCAGCAGTAGGCGTCTGCATCCTGATCTGGGGGTGCGTACTGGCCTTCGAGGGGTGGGAAATCGTGAACGCCCTACGCGCCGGCTGAGCCTTCCTGCGACGCGGCCGGTGCGGCGACGAAGCTCCTCGGGTCACGCTTGAGGCGCTGCCATAACGTGCGCAGCAGCGCGGCCTTCTGCGTGAAGCTGATGTCGCGTGCGCGCAGTGCCATCCAGAGCGCCAGCACGAAACTGACCGAGAGGTTGACGAAGCCGATCAGCAGCACGCCCGCGCCTGCCCACAGCAGCGTACGCAGCGGCAGCTGGAAATCGAAGCCGGCGAAGGCGTAACCGAGGTTGGC
>DAORCC010000054.1:0-8347 GCA_035345235.1 Azospira sp. | reverse complement strand
ACGGCGGCGTGTGGCAGCGCCCAGCCGAGCGGGTCGAGATCGTCGATCAGGTGGGCGCCCTTGCCGGCGTCGATCATCGGATGGCCGGCGAGGTGGCTCCACAGGAAAGCGATGCCCAGCGCCGTCGGCAGCGCGATGGCGACGTTGCCGATGATCGCCGCGATCTGGCTGCGCGTGACGGCGGCGATCAGGTCCACCAGCTTTTCCAGGTCCTGCGGGCGTCCGCTCTCGGCCTCCCCGAGGTAGCCGGCGATGGTCTGCGCCGTCATCGCCGGCTGCTTGGTGGCGATGGTCAGGTGCAGCATGTAGATCAGCGCGAAGCCGAGACCGTAGATCATGCTGTAGAAAAAGGCGTAGCCGACCGGCGCCAGGTCGAGTTTGGAGGCGAAGATCTTGAGTAGCGCGAGGACGGCGATGATCACCCCGGCCCCCATCGCCGAGCGCCACATGCCGAAATAGGCGCTGCGAGTCTCCGTGATGTAGTGCTCGCCCGACTTGGCGGCATTGTCGGTGACGCGCAGTGCGAGCAGGCTCATGCCGCGCGAGACGTGCTGGGTGACGCTGTTGCGCCGGTTTTCCGAACGGATCGCGTGGCGCAAGAGCTTGCGCCAATACTCGATAGCCGTGCTTCGATCATCCCCGCGCCAGAAGGCGCCAAGCAGCGCGGCCATTAGTTCCAGTCGGCGCAGGCTCTGCTCGGTTCGGCGCAGCATGAAGGTCAGCGACAGGCTGGTGCCCTTCTGCATCGCGGCACGGTGCGCCTTGTCGATCACTTTCTGGCACTGGTCGATCAGCACCAGCAGGTGGCGCTCGTCTTCGACCGGCTTGCGGTTTTCGGTGAGCGCGCTGCGCCAGTCTTCGGCGCAACGCTGGGCTTCGCCGGCGACGGCGCGAAAGGCGGCCGCGTAGCCGGCGAGCGAGTCGCCAAGGCGACGGAATTCCTGGTCGAGGTCGACGCCGCTGATGCGGTAGGCCAGTACCAGCAGGGCCTCGATGAACTGCTCCAGCAACTGGTGCTTCTGGGTGCGACCGATCTCGTCGTCGGGAGCCAGCAGCGCCCAGTAGCGGATGGAATTCTCGTCCGGGATTTCGGTCAGCCAGACCCAGTCGTCGTCCCGGTGCAGGATCATCTGCAGGCAGTCGCGGAATTCCTGTGCATCCGGAATTTCAGGCAGCAGACGGTGGCTGATGATGCGCATCAGTTCGCTGAAGAAGCCGGTCGGTGGCAGGATGCCGCTGTCGGTCAGGAAGCCGACGAGGCGGCGGTTGGCGACCAGATCGGTGAAGGCCTGACGCAGCAGCGCCCGCTTTTCCCCGTCGGTTTCGAGCAGGTTGAGCAGGGTGGCATGGCGGGCGACGGCCTCGTCGATCTGGCGCGCCTGTGGCGGTCGGATGATGTCGTAGATCTTGACGAACAGCCGCAGCGCATCACCGCGCTCGCGATAGTCCTCGAGCGCATCGGCGAAGCGGAGGGCGTGGAAATCCATGCTCATGATCCTCAATCGAAATAGCTGCGCGCAGTCTCGTAGCGTGGCGCAAAGTAGCTGTGGCCCAGGGAGTCGATGCGTACCCGGCCGCTGGCCGAGGACGGGGCATGCACGAAGCGGCCGTCGCCGATGTAGATGCCGACATGCGAAAGCGGCCGGTTCAGCGTGTTGAAGAAGACCAGGTCGCCCGGCAGCAGCCGGCGCCTGTCGACCGGCCTGCCGAGTTTCGCGATGTCGGCGGCGCTGCCGCTGACACGCAGGCCTGCGGCCTGTTCGAAGATGTAGGCCACCATTCCGCTGCAATCAAGGCCGGCTTCGGGATTCTTGCCGCCGAAGCGGTAGCCGGTGTCGATCAGGGACATCGCGTAGATGGCGACCTCGCGCCCCCGCTCGGTGGCGGAACGCTCGGGGGGCGCGACCGGTGTGCTGCCGCAGGCGGCGAGCAGGGAGGCGGCCGCCGTGGCGGTGAGGAGGCTCAAGAGGCTTCTGCGCTGCATGACGGCAAGTATAAACTGCCATTTTTACCGACCGCTTTCCGGGAGCCTTTCGCCATGCAACTCGACAATCCGATCCTGCTTCGTTCCAACGGCTACATCGACGGTCGCTGGGAGGCGGCCGACAGCGGCGCCACGCTGGTCGTGACCGATCCGGCGAACGGCGATCGCCTCGGCGAGGTGCCGCTGATGGGGGCGGCGGAAACTGCGCGCGCCATTGCCGCTGCCGAGGCGGCGCTGCCGGCCTGGCGGGGAAGGACCGCCAAGGATCGGGCCGCGATCCTGCGCCGCTGGTTCGACCTGATCGTCACGCATGCGGACGATCTTGCCCGCATGATCACCGCCGAGTGCGGCAAGCCGCTGGCCGAAGCGATGGGTGAGGTCGGCTACGGTGCTTCCTTCGTCGAATGGTTCGCCGAGGAGGCGAAGCGCGCCTACGGCGAGACGATTCCCGGCGTGGTCGGCGACAAGCGCCTGATCACGATCAAGCAGCCGATCGGCGTCTGCGCCGCGATCACGCCGTGGAACTTCCCGCTGGCGATGATCACGCGCAAGGTGGCGCCAGCGATCGCCGCCGGCTGCACCGTGGTGGTCAAGCCGGCCGAACAGACGCCGCTGACCGCGCTCGCACTGGCCAAGCTGGCCCACCTCGCCGAACTGCCGCCGGGCGTCTTCAACGTCGTCACCGGCGACCCCGTCGCGATCGGCAGCGTCATGACCGCGAGCCCGGCGGTGCGCCACCTTTCCTTCACCGGCTCGACCGAGGTCGGCCGCCTGCTGATGGCGCAGAGCGCGCCGACGATCAAGAAACTGGCCCTCGAACTCGGCGGCAACGCGCCCTTCATCGTCTTCGACGATGCCGATGTCGATGCTGCGGTCGAGGGGGCGCTTATTGCCAAGTACCGCAACACGGGCCAGACCTGCGTCTGCGCCAACCGCTTTCTGGTGCAGTCGGGCGTTTATGAGGCCTTTGCGCAGAAGCTCGCGGCGCGCGTGGCGATGCTGCAGGTCGGCCCCGGCAGCGAGCCGGGCGTCGTGCAGGGACCGCTGATCGATACGGCCGGACTGGAGAAGGTCGAGGCCCACCTCGCCGATGCCACCGCGAAGGGCGCGCGCATCCTCACGGGTGGCAGGCGCCATGCGCGCGGCGGCACCTTCTTCGAACCGACCGTGCTCGCCGGCGTGACGACTGCGATGCGCGTGGCGCGCGAGGAAACCTTCGGGCCGGTGGCGCCGCTGTTCCGTTTCGATACGGAAGCGCAGGCGGTCGAAATGGCCAATGCCACGGAATTCGGCCTCGCCGCCTACTTCTACTCGCGCGATATCGGACGCTGCTTCCGCGTGGCCGAGGCGCTGGAGTACGGCATGGTGGGCGTCAATACCGGCCTCATCTCGAACGAGGTGGCGCCGTTCGGCGGCGTCAAGCAGTCCGGCATCGGGCGCGAGGGCTCGAAATACGGGCTCGAGGAATACCTGGAGATCAAGTACCTCTGTGTCGCGGTCTGAGCCGGCGATGAAGTTCATCGGCCTTGCCCTGCTTCTGCTGGTGCTGTTCATCGGCTATCGGCTCTGGCAGCGTGCGCACCGAAGGGACCGTGCTGCCTTCATCGATGCCTTTCCTTACCGGAAGACGCTTGACCGCCGCCTCGCCGGGAAGCGGCCGGAACTGACACCCGAGCAACGCGAGCAGGTTTTTGCCGGCCTGCGCGAATACTTCCATCTGTCCAACGATGCCGGCCGCAACATGGTGGCGATGCCGTCGCAGGTTGTCGATGACGCATGGCACGAGTTCATCCTGTTCACGCGCCAGTACCGGCGCTTCTGCGACCGCGCCTTCGGCCGCTTCCTGCACCATACCCCGGCGGAAGCGATGGCCTCGCCGACCGTGGCACAGGACGGCATCAAGCGTGCCTGGCGACTGGCCTGCGCACGCGAGGGCATCAACCCGAAGACGCCCTCGCGACTGCCGCTGCTCTTTGCGATCGACGGTGTGCTGGGTATCGCCAATGGCTTCCGCTACCAGCTTGACTGCATGGCGACGGGCAAGGCTGCGACAGGTACGACCGGGGGAGACTTCTGCGCCAGCCACATCGGCTGCAGCAGCGGCTGCTCGGGGGGTTCCGGCAGCAGCGATGGCGATGGGGGCTCCGGCTGTGGGGGCGGTTGCGGCGGTGGCGACTGATCTCGCCACGCCGCGCCGGCGACGGGCTCAGATCCCGTTGCGCTTGAACCAGGCCAGCATGCGCTGCCAGCCGTCCTCGGCTTCCGCCTTGCGGTAGCTCGGCCGGTAGTCGGCATGGAAGGCGTGCGGGGCTCCCTCGTAGACGTGGATCTTCGAGGCGCAGGCCGCCTTGCCGCCGGCGGACAGCCCGGCGCGCATCTTCTCCACCGTATCGAGCGGAATGCCCTGGTCGGCGCCACCATAGAGACCGAGTACCGGCGCGTGCAACTGGCCGGCGAGGTCGACCGGGTGCTTCGGATTGTTCTCCGTGACCGGCGAGGCGAGGCGGCCGTACCAGGCCACACCGGCCTTCACCTGCGGGTTGTGGGCGCTGTACAGCCAGGTGATGCGGCCGCCCCAGCAGAAACCGGTGATGCCGAGCCGCGTCACGTCGCCGCCGTTGGCCTTGGCCCAGGCGACACAGGCGTCGAGGTCGGCCATCACCTGCCCGTCCGGTACCTTCGATACGATGTTGCTCATCAGGTCCGGGATCGCCGAGTACTGGCGCGGATCGCCCTGGCGCGCGAACAGTTCCGGCGCAATCGCCAGGTAGCCGAGTTTCGCAAGCCGCCGGCAGATGTCCCGGATGTATTCGTGAACGCCGAAGATCTCCTGCACGACGAGGATCACCGGCGGGCTGATCGCGCCGGCGGGCGCAGCGCGATAGGCGACCATCTCGCCGCCCTGCGCGGCAACCTTGATTTCACCGGCGACGAGGCCGTCGGCCGGGGTGCTGATGGATGTCTGTGCCATGACCGGTTGCACGCCAAGGGCAAAGCCGGCACCGAGACTGGTAACGATGAATGTGCGACGGGAGTAGGTATTTGCGGGGGTCAGGCTGTTGACTTCGAGTTCGGTGCTTTCGACGCTCATCGATTGTCTCCTCGCGGACATTGTCATGGGGAATGCAGCGTGTATGCTACCCCTCTCGGACAAGAACCCAGGAGATGAGTTTCATGAACAAGATCGGCGGCTACAACATCGAGGACCTGCAACCCGGCATGAGCGCCAGCGTGTCGAAGACGGTGACGGAAGCGGACATCATCATGTTCGCCGGTGTCTCGACCGACGTGAATCCGGCTCACCTCGACGAGGAATATGCCAAGGGGACCCAGTTCGGCGGCCGCATCGCGCACGGCATGCTCTCGGCGAGCTTCATTTCTGCCGTGCTCGCCAACAAGCTGCCGGGTGCCGGCACGATCTACCTCGGCCAGACGCTCAAGTTCAAGGCGCCGGTGCGCATCGGTGATACCGTCACCGCGACCGTGACGGTGCGCGAGGTCGTCGTCGACAAGCGCCGCTGCATCCTCGATGCCGTCTGCACGGTCAACGGCAAGACCGTCATCGAAGGTGAATCGACGATGTACTGCACGAGCGAAAAGGCCTGATCGCGATGCGCCTGCAGCGCGCCCTCCTGACCTCGTTTATCAGCCTGCTGCTGGCGAGTGGCGCGTCGGCGCAACTGATGGACGAGAACCTCCTGCAGGGCATGCCGGCCGGCTACAAGATCGGATTCCAGGAACGCCAGGGGCCGATCATCATCACCGAAATGGTTCCGGAATCCGAATCCGCCGAGGAATGGACCGAGATGGTCACCAGCCAGCTCTTCATCGGCCTGAAGTCGGTCAGCCCGGAGACCTTTCGCGCCGAGTCCCGCAAGAAGTGGCTGGAAGCGTGCAAGGACGGCAATTTCGCGGAAATCGCCAGCGGCGAGGAGAACGGTTACCCGATGGCCCTGTGGATGCTTTCGTGTCCCCATTCGAAGGCGCCGGGGCGCCCGGAGATCACGTGGTTCAAGGCGATCCGCGGACAGGATGCCTTCTACGTCGTGCAGAAATCCTTCCGCTTCGAGCCGTCGAACGAACAGGTGCAGCAGTCGATGCGCTACCTGCGGCAGATCAGTGTCTGTGACACCCGTATCCCGCAGCGTGCCTGCCCGGTTATCAAGCCGCCGGAGGCAGAGGGTGCCCGGAACTGAAAACGGGGCCGTGGCCCCGTTTTTCATTACATCAGCACGATGTCGTACTGTTCCTGCGAATAGCTGGGTTCTGCCTGCAGCGAGACCGGCTTCTCGATGAAGTCGGAGAGCATCGCCAGACCCTGCGATTCTTCGTCGAGGAAGAGGTCGATCACGCTCGGTGCACCGATGACGCGGTATTCGCGAGCGTTGAACTGGCGCGCCTCGCGCAGCAATTCCCGGAGGATTTCGTAGCAGACGGTACGCGCCGTCTTTACCTCGCCACGGCCATCGCAGGTCGGGCAGGGTTCGCAGAGCACGTGCGCCAGCGATTCCCGGGTGCGCTTGCGCGTCATCTCGACGAGGCCGAGTGCGGTGAAGCCGTTGACCGTCAGGCGCGTGTGGTCGCGCGCCAGCGCCTTGTTGAACTCGGCGAGCACGGCGTCGCGATGCTCGGCCGTATCCATGTCGATGAAATCGATGATGATGATGCCGCCGAGGTTGCGCAGGCGCAGCTGGCGGGCGATGGTCTGCGCCGCCTCGAGGTTGGTCTTGAAGATCGTGTCGTCGAAGTTGCGCACGCCGACGAAGCCGCCGGTGTTCACGTCGATCGTCGTCATCGCTTCGGTCTGGTCGAAGATCAGGTAACCGCCGGACTTGAGGTCGACACGACGCGCCAGCGCCTTCTGGATTTCGTCCTCGACACCGAACAGGTCGAACAGCGGCCGCTCTCCGGTGTAGTGCTCGAGGAGGCCGCGCACGGCGGGCGTATAGATTTCGGCGAAGCTGGCCAGCTTGGTGAAATTCTCGCGCGAATCGAGAACGATACGCACCGTTTCCGGGTTCACGAAATCGCGCAGCACGCGCTGGGCGAGGTTCAGTTCCTGATAGATCAGCGCCGGGGGGGCGGTCGTCCTCGCCTTGACCTTCAGTTCTGCCCAGATCTTGCGCAGATAGGCGATGTCGTTGGCGAGGTCGGCCTCCGAGGCGCCTTCGGCCATCGTGCGCACGATGAATCCCCCGGGCTCATCGCCCGGCACCAGGCGGGTCAGCTTCTCGCGCAACGCCTCGCGCTCGCCCTCGTCCTCGATGCGCTGCGAGACGCCGATGTGCTTCTCCTGCGGCAGGTAGACCAGCATGCGACCGGCGATCGAGATCTGCGTCGACAGCCGCGCACCCTTGGTGCCGATGGGGTCCTTGATCACCTGCACCATCAGGCTCTGGCCTTCGGAGAGGATGCGTTCGATCGGCCGTGTCGGCTCGCTGCCATGACCGTTGGGGCGCGCCTCCATGATGTCGGCGACATGCAGGAAAGCGGTCCGCTCCAGGCCGACGTCGATGAACGCCGACTGCATGCCGGGCAGGATGCGCACGATCTTGCCCATGTAGACATTGCCGACGAGACCGCGCGAGCTGGTGCGTTCGATGTGGATTTCCTGCGTGACGCCCTGCTGCAGGACCGCGACGCGTGTTTCCTGCGGCGTGAAGTTGATCAGTATCTGTTCTGGCATGGCGAGGGGCCGCACCGGTGCCGTCGGGCAGGGCGCGTATAATTTGGGGACTGCTTCCATTGTACCGCTCCCCATGAAATCCCCAGAGCTTCTCGCCCCCGCCGGCTCGCTGGCGATGCTGCGCACCGCCTTCGCCTTCGGGGCTGATGCCGTCTATGCCGGCCAGCCGCGCTACAGCCTGCGCGCGCGCAACAACGAATTCGGCGACATGGAGACCTTTGCCGGTGCCGTCGCGGAGGCGCACGCCGGTGGCAAAAAACTGTACGTGGTCAGCAACATCTTCCCGCACAACGCCAAGGTGAAGACCTACCTCGACGACATGGCACCGGTGATCGCCATGCAACCGGACGCACTGATCATGGCCGACCCCGGCCTGATCATGATGATCCGCGAGCGCTGGCCGGAGATGCCGGTGCACCTCTCGGTGCAATCGAACACGGTGAACTGGGCGGCGGTGAAGTTCTGGCAGACGATGGGTTTGTCACGCGTCATCCTCTCCCGTGAACTGTCGCTGGAAGAGATCGAGGAAATCCGCCAGCAGTGCCCGGACATGGAGCTGGAAGTCTTCGTGCACGGCGCGCTGTGCATCGCCTACTCCGGTCGCTGCCTGCTCTCCGGTTATTTCAACCACCGCGACCCGAACCAGGGCACCTGCACCAACAGCTGCCGCTGGGATT
>DAORCC010000053.1:0-14266 GCA_035345235.1 Azospira sp. | reverse complement strand
GCTACACGATCGATGCGATCAACGCGCAGGATTTCGCGGTCGTGCGGGCGATGGTCTTCATTGGCTCGGTGCTCTACATCATCGGCCTGATCCTGACCGATATTTCCTACACGCTGGTCGACCCGCGCATCCGTTTCGAATGATGGCCATCCAGCCCGTCCTCCTCTGGTCCGACCTTTGCATCTGGCTGCTCGTGCTGGCAGCAGTCGGTGCCGCCTGGTGGTCATCGCGGCAGCCGCCGCTGCGCGCGGCCTGGTCCCGGGTCGCCCGGAACCGTGTCGGCATGGCGTCGGCCACCCTGCTTGCAGTCTTCGTGCTGATCGGTCTCGCCGATTCGCTGCACTACCGTCCGCAGTTGCCGCCGAAATCCGGCGATGACCCGGCGAAGCCGGTCTACGCCATCGAAGTTCTTTCCGCACTCGATGCGCTGCTGATGCCGCTGCGGACAAAGGTCGAGAAGACCTATTCCGAGCCGCTGGCCACGCGTGCCTATGCCAAGGAAATGATCGAGATCCGGGAGGCGGACGGCACGGTACGCAAGGCGCGCGAGTATCCGCGCCTGCGCCACGGCGGCACGCATCTCGCTGCCGACGAGGCGCGTGCGGTCAGTGACATTGCGCTGCGCTGTGCGCTGGCGCTGGCGGTGGGCGCGGTCCTCTGGACGGCATTGGCGCTCCTGTTCGCCTGGCGCGTCGCACGCGGGCGAGGGATCGCCATTGCAATCGCCTGGCGGCAGATCTGGCGCCATCAGGAAGGACCCGCCTGGAACGCCGTGCTGCTGACACTCGCCGCCGTCATCGCGCTCGCGGCCCTGATTGCCGGGCCGGCCGGGGCCTATCACGTCTTCGGCACGGACAAGGTCGGCCAGGACGTGCTCTACCAGGTCCTGAAGAGCATCCGCACCGCGCTGGTGATCGGCCTGGTCACGACGCTGGTCACCTTGCCGCTGGCCGTCGTGCTGGGCATCGTTGCCGGTTATTTCCGCGGCTGGGTCGATGACCTCATCCAGTACCTTTATACGACGCTGAACTCCATCCCCGGCGTACTGCTGATCGCGGCCGCCGTGCTGATGATGCAGGTGCTCATCGACACGCATCCGCAGTGGTTCTCGACCGCTGCCGAACGTGCCGACCTGCGCCTGCTCGCGCTCTGCTTCATCCTCGGCCTGACCAGCTGGACCGGACTGGCGCGCCTCCTGCGCGGCGAAGTGCTGAAGCTGCGCGAACTGGAGTATGTCCAGGCGGCACAGGCCTTCGGTGTCTCCGACCTGCGCATCATCGCGCGCCACCTGCTGCCGAACCTGATGCATATCGTCATCATCGCGCTGGTGATGGATTTTTCCGGGCTGGTACTGGCCGAAGCCGTGCTTTCGTATGTCGGGATCGGCGTTGATCCGACCATGATCAGTTTCGGCACGATGATCAACAACGCGCGCATGGAACTGGGCAGGGAACCGGTCGTCTGGTGGTCGCTGGTCGCGGCCTTCGCCTTCATGTTCGCCATGGTGCTGGCAGCCAACCTGCTCGCCGACGCCGTCCGCGACGCCTTCGATCCGAGGATGGCCTGATGGCGAAACCTACGGAGACGGGCATGCCGCTGCTTTCGGTACGTGATCTGGCGATGGGCTTTGCCTCGGCGAAGGGGGTGTTGCCGGCAGTGGCCGGCATCAGCTTCGATGTCGCCGCCGGCGAGACATATGCATTGCTCGGTGAATCCGGTTGCGGCAAGTCGGCCACCGCGCTGGCGCTGATGCGCCTGCTGCCGGCGGCCGGGCGCGTGCTCGGGGGCGAGGTTTTCCTCCACGGCCGTGAGCTGCTCGGACTGCCGGAAACGGAGATGCGCGCACTGCGGGGCGGCGGCATGGCGATGATCTTCCAGGAGCCGGCCACCAGCCTCAACCCGGTAATGACCGTCGGTCGCCAGATCGGCGAAGTACTGGTACGGCGCAGCGATCTTTCCGATGAGGCGCGGCGGGCGAAGGCCGAGAGGCTGCTGGCCGCGGTCGGCATCGCCGATGCCGCGCGCCGGCTCGACGAATACCCCTTCCAGATGTCCGGCGGCATGAAGCAGCGCGTGATGATCGCGATGGCACTGGCCGGCGACCCGGCGCTGCTCGTGGCCGATGAGCCGACGACGGCGCTCGACGTGACCATCCAGGCCCAGATCCTCGACCTGCTGCAGGACCTGCAGCTCGAGCGCGACATGGGCATGCTGCTGATCACGCACGACCTCGGTGTCGTCGCCCGCGTCGCGCATCGGGTGGGCGTCATGTACGCCGGCGAACTGGTCGAGGAAGCGCCGCGCGACGCTTTCTTCTCGGCGCCGAAGCATCCCTATACACAAGCGCTGTTTGCAGCGCTGCCCGACCTCTCGCGGCGCGGTGCCCGGCTGGCGACGATTGCCGGTCAGGTGCCGGCGCTTGACCGCATGCCGGCCGGCTGCCGCTTCGCTGCGCGCTGCCCGCATGCGTGGGACCGCTGCCGCGAGACCGCGCCCGAGTGGAAGGCGGTCGCGGGCAGCGGAGGCCATCGCGTGCGCTGCCATCTCGTCGAATCCCCATCGCAGGCGGTTGTGGTGCCGGCGGCCGGTGCCGCAGCGGGCCGCGCCGGGCGCCCGACGAAGGATGACGGGCTGCTGGCGGTCGCCGACCTGAAGGTCCATTTCCCGATCCGGCGAGGTTTCCTGCAGCGTACGGTCGGTCATGTGCGGGCCGTCGATGGCGTTTCGCTGGCGCTGCGCCCCGGGCGCACGCTGGCGCTGGTCGGCGAATCCGGATGCGGCAAGACGACAGTCGGCAAGGCGCTGCTGCAACTGATTCATCCCACTGACGGCAGCGTGCTGCTCGATGGCCGCGAGATTGCCGGATTATCGCGCGGCGCCATGCGCCCGCTGCGGCGACGCATGCAGATGGTGTTTCAGGATCCCTACGCTTCGCTCGACCCGCGCATGCGTGTCGGCGAGATCATCGCCGAAGGCATGCAGGCGCTCGGCACGGTGGCGGCTGGCGATCAGGGGCCGGCCGTTGCCCGCCTGCTGTCGCAGGTCGGACTCGATGCCGGCGCCGCCGAACGCTATCCGCACGAGTTCTCCGGTGGGCAGCGGCAACGCATCGCGATCGCACGTGCACTGGCCGTTCAGCCCGACATCCTGATCTGTGACGAACCGACCTCGGCGCTCGATGTCTCGGTTCAGGCGCAGATTCTCAACCTGCTCGGCGATCTTCAGGCGGATCTCGGGCTGGCCTATCTCTTCATCACGCACAACTTCGGTGTCGTCGAACACCTCGCGCACGAGGTGGCGGTGATGTATCTCGGCCGAATCGTCGAGGCGGGATCCGTCGAGGAGGTGCTGCGCGAGCCGAAGCATCCCTACACGCGCGCCTTGCTTTCCGCGGTGCCAGCACCACGGCCGGCCTCCGAGGGGGAGGGGAGCGTCGTGCGCCTGCCGGGAGAAACACCGTCACCCGCCAGGCCGCCGACCGGCTGTCATTTCCACCCGCGCTGTGCGCAGGCGACGGATGCTTGCCGGCAGACATATCCGGGCGAAACCCGGCTGTCGGCAACGCGGGTCGTGCGTTGCCATCTCTACCGCTGACCGGGCGCGCAGCGATCCCGCTGGCAGCGCCGCCGTGGCGGTGCCGCTTCAGCGGTTGTCGAGTCGGTTGTAGTCGAGCAGTCCGCGACCTGCATGTCGTGCGTGCAGCGTATCGCTGAAGGCCCAGAAGGCTGGATTGCTGCGGCGGACCGCGTAGCGATCGGCGAAGCGGGTGTAGTCGGCTTCTACGCCCAGTGCGGCGAGTTCGCGCGTGAATTCCGGCAGGGCCTTGTGGTCGATCCGGTAGAAGGTATTCGGATAGCTGCCGACCAATCCGCGTGCGACGGTCAGCGTGTTCTCTGCCGGCAGCAGTGTATGCGCCTCGGCCAGCAGGTGCGAGACCGTCGAATGGCCGGTGTTGCGGATCAGCGAGAAGTAGCTTTCCTTGCCGTCGCTGTCGATGATGGCCAGATGGCTCAGTTCCGGCAGCAGCGACAGTGCAGCCCCGCGAACGGCAGCCAGCTGCTGCAGCGCCTGACGCAGTCCGGCATCGGGGAGACCCTCGATGTCGCGCGAGCGGTCGACGATGGGGGCAAGGCGCGTGCGTAGCAGGCCCATCAATTCACGCATCGGGTCATCTGTACGGAACGGGATGCCCGTCTCGATCGGCAGCACGGCGTCGCCACCATAGACCTTGTCCCGGGTGCGCGCGGAGTCACCGCGATACCAGTGGTCACGGACGCGTGTCCGGTCCGCCAGCGGCAGGAAGAGGAGGGTATTGAACTCGCCCTCCATGCGCAGATATTCCATGTACAGCCGCGAGTTGAGCTGATGCCCGAGGTTGCCGTACACATCGTAGTTGGCGACCAGCAGGTAGTGGATGCGTTCCAGCATCGGATAGCCGATCACCCATGCGGTTTTCGGCGTGTCGCCGATCAGGCCCTTTTCCACGGAAGCGCTGTCGAAATGGCGGAAGATCGTCAACGCGGCATTCGGGTTGCTGCCGTCACCATCCCAGATCCGCGCCAGGGTCAGGTTCTTCGGCGAGCCGATGCTGCGCTTGAGGACTGCTGATTTCGCGGTGACGTACTTCCGCTCGAGGTCGCCGTAGCGCAGCCAGGGCAGCAGGATGCCGGTGTTGCTGCCGGCGGTGGGCAGGCGCAACAGGTCGCTTTCGTCGGCCAGCAACGTCTCCAGTCCGGCGTCGTATTTCTCGTCCGGCTGTACGAAGAACACCCAGAACTGGTCGTCGATCACGTTGAGCGCCACCTGGCCGCGGCAGACCGGACCCTTGATGAAATTCATCACCGTGAATTCCGCCTCCTCGATCATGAAGCGGTAGCGTGCGCTGACCGGCAGGTCGCGGTAGGTGCGGAAAGGGTTGGAAATGTTATCGGCGTCGTAGCCGGGCAGCTTCTTCACCGCATAGTCCGGCGCCATGAACAGCTGCTGCCAGCGCGCCATGCGTTTCGCGTTGAGCGCATACGGCATGTGCGTCTTGTTGACGATGGTTTCCCGCTCGGGGACAAAACGGTAATAGACGCGGTCGACGCCGGGGGCATCGACCGGGCGCCGCGAGGGAATTTCATCGGTGGCGCTGCCCGGTGCGGTACGCGAACGGATCAGCCGGAAGAATTGCGGCGTGCCGGCGACGTCGTCGAAATGCAGATGGGCGAGGAAAAGATGTTCGTAGAGATAGCGGGCGACCAGCTGCTGCTTCGGCGAATTGCCGTTCAGGAAGCCTTCCCATTGCGCGACCTGCGCCTCGAGTGCCTGCGGCAATGCGCCCGCCGGTTCGCCGGGGGCGCCCAGCGACAGCCAGTTCTCGATCACGCGATGCTCATCCGCCGCCATGGCCGGCAGCCCGAACGGCATGCCGCCCAACGGATTCCTTTCGGCGTAGCGGTCGAACTCGTCACCGGCGGCACAGGTCTGCGTACGGCCGAGCGAGAAATCCAGCGCATCGTATTCCTCGCGCGTCGGTGCCGGATGCGACTGCTTCAGTTCCAGCATGCGGTACAGCAGCGAGGCGGCGCGATTGTTCGCGGGCGTCGGATCCTGCTCGTTGAGCACGGGGAAGAAACCGCGTTTGCGCCACTCGGAGGCGCGCTGGGCGTCGATGTGCAGCCGCGATGGCGGCGCCGCTTCCAGGCGGCCGGCATCGTAGACCGCTTCCTTGCTGGCTCCGCGGGCGACGCCTTCCCAACTGCCGAGCTTGAGCTGGCACGAGGCGTCATAGCAGGCATGGCAGACGACGCAGCGGCGATCGAGGATCGGCTGCACCTCCTGGCGATAGGAGATCTTGCCGGGGACGGGTACATCGTGGCGGCTCGGATCGGAGGGACCGAAGCGATCGTCGTAATAGCGGGTGCCGACCGCCGCGCAACCGGCAAGCAGCAGGAGGAAGGCGTACGGAACGATAGGACGCATCGGTGTCAGGAGCCCTGGATGACGATTTGCTGGCCAGGCTTCAGATTGGCCGAGAGACCGCTGTTCCAGCGCAGGATGTCCTTCTGGTCGACCTTGAACTGACGTGCGATCGACTGCAGCGTATCGCCACGCTTGACCGTGTAGCGGGTCAGCTTCGCACCCTTGGCGCGTTTGCCGCCGGACGTGGCGGGCGCCTTGTCGGCCGTGGTGAGCGAGAGCTTCGTGCCCGGCGCCACCTTGTCACCCTTCAATTGGTTGAGGCGGCGCAGTTCGGCGACGCTGATGTTGCCGCGTCGGGCGACCGCCGCCAGCGTTTCGCCCTTCTTCACGACCAGTGTCTTCGGCGTGCCGGCGGGGTCGGCCGAGGGCAGGCGCGGCTGCTCAGGCAGGCTGGCCATGTCGGCCGCACCGACGCCGTCGGTCGCCGGCACCAGCAGTGTCGTCGGCATCGTCTTGATGCGGCCGTTGAGACCGTTGACGCGCTTCAGATCGGCCAGCGTGATGCCGAAGCGGGGTGCGATCTTTTCCAGCTTCTCGCCGGCACGCAGCGTGTAGGTCTGCCATTTCGACAGTGGCTTGTCGTCTTCCTGGTGGCTTTCGAGGTTGGCCTGGAAGGTTTCCAGCTTTTCCGCCGGAATCACCAGCGGGGTTTCCGACTTGATCACGGGCCGGTTGTGCGCCGGGTTCAATGCGACGAATTCCTGCACCGGCATCTCGGCAAGTTTGGCAGCGACCTTGACGTCGATGTTGCTGCTCGGCGTGACGGTGGCGAAGTAGGCCTGATTCGGCACGGCGGGAATGCCGAGCGATGCGACGAGTTGCGGGCTGGAGAAGATGTTTTTGAGCGCCTGCAGCTTCGGCACGTAGTTGCGTGTCTCGGCCGGCATCGTCAGGCTCTGGTAGTCGGTGGGCAGGCCTTTCGCCTCATTTTTCCTGATGGCGCGGGCGACGGCGCCTTCACCCCAGTTGTACGAGGCGAGGGCCAGGAACCAGTCGCCGTGCATGTCGTAGATCGTCTGCAGGTAGTCGAGGGCGGCCGAGGTGGCGGCGACGACATCGCGGCGCTGGTCCATCCACCAGTCCTGCTTCAGGTTGTAGTTCTTGCCGGTGCTCGGGATGAACTGCCAGAGGCCTGAGGCGTGGGCCCGTGAGTAGGCCATCGGGTTGAAGGCGCTCTCGACCATGGGCAGGAAGGCGAGTTCGGTCGGCATGCCGCGCCGCTCGAGTTCCTCGACGATGTGGTGCAGGTAGCGGCTGCTGCGCTCGACCATGCGGCGGAGGTAGTCGGGGCGATTCATGTACCACTGCTGCTGGGCGAGGACCAGGTCGCCGGTCAGATTGGGCATCGCGAAACCGTTGCGGATGCGGACGAAGAGATCGTCCGGCGACTCGGTCAGGTCGATGGCGCCGGGGGGCGTCGGATGGGCCGCAATCTCGGTCGCCGGCAGTGCTTCGTCGGCAGGGGCGGCTGCATGGCCAGCCGGAAGTGCCTCGGTTGGCGAGACTCCTGACGTGACGGCTGCCGGCGCGGTCTCTGCTTCGGTCGCAGCGACCGTGGCAGCGGGAACGCGCCCCAGGGTGGACGATACGGACAGGGAGAGCGGGTCTTCGGCGACTGCGTTTGCGGGTACGACTGCGGGTCCGGCAATTACAAGGGCAACAAGCAGTGATCTGAAGCTGAACGTCATTCGGTCTCCTGATGCCTGCCTCCGCCCGAGGGTTTTGTTGGATTTCTATCCGAACGGGGGGCGCGGTGGCGAACGGGTGGCGGTTCAGTGGGGTAAGGGTGGATTATAACTTAGGTGGGAGGTCGCCGCCGCCGGCCAGTCAGGTCTCGGCCAGCAGCGCATGCCAGATGCGCCCCATGGCTTCGGCGGCCCCGGCGGCAACGTGGAAATCGACGTGGGCGCTGAGAACCGTTTCCGCCGGGTTGATCTCGACGGTCGCTGCGCCGCTCGCCTTTGCCCAGAGGACGGGCTGGACGATGTAGGGGAACAGGCTGGAGGTGCCGATCGAGAAGACGATGTCGAAATCCTTGGCGAAGGCAGCCTCCAGTCGGGCGACACCGGCTTCCGGCAGTGCTTCGCCGAAAAGGACGACGGCCGGTCGGACTGGTGCGAAACATTTCGGGCAGAGCGGTGGATCGCCGAGCCCGGCATAGGTTTCGACGCGGGTTGCGAAGCGGCAATGGGTGCAGTGGAGGTGATGCAGATTGCCGTGGATCTCGATCACTTCGCTCGAACCGGCCGTGCTGTGCAGGCCATCGACATTCTGGGTATAGACGATGACTTCGGGAACGATGCGCTCGAGTCCGGCGATCACCTCGTGCGCCAGGTTCGGCCGTGCGCCGCGGCAGTTGCGCTCGATCTCGAGCAGGTACTTCCAGGTGATTTCCGGACGCGCGGCCATCATCGGGCCGGAAAGCGCCTCTTCGATACTGAAGCCCTCGTCGGTGATCGCGTCTTCGTAAAGCCCGCCAAGACCGCGATAGGTGGGCAGCCCGGAATCCGCCGAGACGCCTGCACCGGTCACGAAGAGCACCCGCCGCGCATGGCGCAGGCGGAGGGCGATGTCGCGATAGAGAGTCATGCTGCGATGATGAAGCGCGGCCCGTGGTCAGTCCAGCGGCAGCATGATCGTCGCCGCCAGTCCGCCGGTGGGGCGGTTCTCGAGCACCAGCCGTCCGCCCTGGGCGCTGACGAGGTTGCTGGCGATCGCCAGGCCGAGGCCGGTGCCGCCACTCTCGCGCGAACGTGAGGATTCGAGTCGGACGAAGGGGCGCAACACTTCCGCGAGGCGCTCGTCCGGAATCCCGGGGCCCTCATCGCTGATGCGGATGCACGCAAGGCCTTCCTCGGCACTCAGCGCGAGCAGTGCGCCGCCACCGTACTTGATGGCGTTGTCGACAAGATTCTCGACGGCGCGGCGCAGCGCATTCGGCTTGCAGCTCGTCTGGATGCTGCCGCGGGTAGCCCCGCTGTAGCGCACCGCCTGCCCGGCATCTGCCGCATCATCGGCAATGGCCGAAAGCAGGGCGTCGAGATCGAGGCGCGCCGCGGGCTCGACAGACTGCATGCTGCGCGCAAGCTCGAGCCCTTCGTCGACCAGTCGCTGCATCGCGACGAGGTCGCCGCCGAGCTTCTCGCGCAGCGCATCATCGCTGCAGCCTTCAAGGCGCAGCCGCATGCGCGTCAGTGGCGTCTTCAGGTCGTGGGTCACGGCGGCGAGGATCTGGGTCCGCTCGGCCATCATTTCACGCACGCGCTCCTGCATCCGGTTGAATGCTGTCGCCGCCTGTCGCACCTCGGTCGGGCCGTTCGTCGCGAGCGGCGGGTGATGGATGTCGTTGCCGAAGGCTTCCGCAGCGGCCGTCATCCGCTGCAGCGGGCGCAGGGCGAGACGGACGGCGAACCACGAAACGAAGGCGATCAGCACGCCGAAGAGGGCGAGACTGGCGGGAAAGCGCCCCTGCTCGATCTGCGGCGGCATCCGCCGCTGTCCCTGATGCAGCAGGCAGAACGCGTCGCCATCGGAAAAGCGTCCCCGTACGCCCAGCAGCGGCGGACCGGGCGGGCCGGGTGGGTCGCCTGCGACCTCCTGGCGTGGGAAACGCACGGTCGCATCGACCGTGATGATGCTCCCGATGCGGTCCACAAGCCCCTGGCCGAGATGCGGCGCCGGCAGGCCATTGCAGTTCTCGGGGGCCACGATCCGCCATTCGTCGCGATTGAATCCGGCGAGTGCATTGCGGCGCTGCTCCTTTGGCAGCGCTGCGAGCAGGCGGATCGTGTCGGCAAAGCGCTGGGATGCTTCGCGCCCGTGAAAGTGCGCGATGACCTCGCGGCGATCGCGCTGGGCGAGCCAGAAGGTCAGCGCCGCCGCTGCGGAAACGCCGACGAGCAGCACGAGAAAAATGCGCAGCGTCAGCGAGGTCGGGGCGAGCCCCCGCTTCATGTCGCGCTCTCCACGGGTGAGGCGAGCACGTAGCCCTCATTGCGAACAGTCTTGATCAGATCGGGAGATCGGGCGTCGTCACCGAGTTTCTGGCGCAGGCGGCTGATCTGCAGGTCGATCGAGCGGTCGAAGGGGTCGGCATCGCGACCCTTGGTCAGATCCATCAGCTGGTCGCGGCTGAGGACGCGCTGCGGGTGTTCGACGAAGATCTTCAGCAACCGGTACTCGGCGCCGGAGAGCGGCACGACCACGCCCTGCGGTGAGCTCAGCCGCAGCAGGCCGGTATCGAGTGTCCAGCCGGCGAAGAGGTAGCACGGCACATGCGAGGGGGCCGCCGTACCTGGCAGGGCGCGAGCCCGACGCAGGATATTGCGGATACGGGCGAGCAGCTCGCGCGGCTCGAAGGGCTTCGGCAGGTAGTCGTCGGCGCCCATCTCGAGGCCGACGACGCGATCGATCGTTTCGCCGCGTGCGGTCAGCATCAGTACCGGCATCTGCGCCAGCGCCGGCGTCGCACGCAGGTTGCGGCACAGCGTCAGGCCGTCCTCCCCGGGCAGCATCAGGTCGAGCACGATGAGGTCAATGCGTGTGGCATCGAGCGCCTCGCGCATCTCGCGGCCTTCGGCGGCGAGGCTGACGCGGAAGCCGTTCTGCCGAAGGTAGTCGCCGACCAGTTGGCGGATGTCGCGGTCGTCATCGACGACGAGGATGTGTGCACCGTTCTCCATGCCGCCATTAAACCGCCTGAAGGCCCGGCTGTCACCGGTTGTGCTCCCCGCGAATGTATCGCCATGTATCGCCCCCGCGATTCCTTACGCTTCGTTACGAATCTGCGCGCCGGGCGACACATCATCGATACAAGCGGGCGCTTCAATGGGTGCCGTGGAGAAACGAACCACGAGCAGAACCTACGAACGCAACCCAAGGAGATAGCCATGAAAAACCGTACTTTTTCTCGCACCCTCGTCGCCATGCTGCTCACCGTCGGTCTTGTCGGTGGTGGCAGCGCCTACGCCTTCCGCGGCGACGGCCCATGCAGCGGTCCCGGCATGGAGCGCGCCGGCGGCTCCCCCGGAAAGTTTGCCGAGAAGCGCCTTGAAAAGCTGCATGCCGAGCTGAAGCTGGCTCCCGAGCAGGAAGCCGCCTGGAAGGCCTGGTCGGATCCGATCGGCAAGCAGGCCGCTGCGATGGGCGACATGCGATCCGAGCGCGAGGCGATGATGAAGCTGCCGGCCCCGGAGCGCATGGAAAAGATGCTCGATCGCATGAAGGAGCATCAGAAGAGGATGGAAGATCAGCTGGCCTCGACGCGCACCTTTTACGGGCAGCTGAATGCCGAGCAGAAAAAAACGTTTGATGCCTTCCAGCCCTTCGGCGGGCCTCGCGGCGGGCAGGGCGGTCGCGACAGTCGCGGTGGTGGTCAGCCGCGCGGCCCGGCGACGCAGTAGAACGGCTGATCGTCTTCAGCCGAAGAAAGAACAACGCCCGGCTTGCCGGGCGTTCTGTCGTTCAGAGGCCGCGCTGCAGCCGGGCGACGACGGTTTCCCGAGGGAACAGGGCAACCACGGCGTCGACCGACGGCGTCTGCGCCTGCCCCGTGAGCAGCACGCGCAGCGGCATGGCGAGCTTGGGCATCTTCAGTCCGTGCTTGCCGACGGTTTCCTTAATCAGTGCGCCGATGGCCGGCGCTTCCCAGGCGACCGTCTTCACCGCCCCGGCAAAGTCGGCCAGCGCCGGCTTCACCTCATCGGTGAGGTGCTGTGCGAGGATCTCGGCCTTCGGGTGCAGGTCGATGTAGAACACTTCGGCAGCGTCGGCGAGTTCGTTGAGGTTGCCGACGCGCTCCTTGTAGAGGCCGATGATGGCTTCCAGGGAGGGCGAGGCCGTCACCGTCACGCCGCGATCAATGAAGCGCTTCTGCACCAGTGCGGCAAGGCGCGCGTTGTCGGCGGCCTTGATGTAGTGGGCATTCAGCCAGTTCAGTTTCTCGGTGTTGAACTGCGCCGCCGACGGCGTGATGTGGTCGAGGTCGAACCATTCGACCAGCTGCTCGCGCGAGAACACTTCGTCGTCGCCATGCGACCAGCCGAGGCGGGCGAGGTAATTGACGATGGCTTCCGGCAGGTAGCCGTTGGCCTCGTACTCCATGACGTTGACCGCGCCGTGGCGCTTGGAGAGCTTCTGGCCATCGTCACCGAGGATCATCGAGACGTGGGCGTAGGTCGGTACCGGTGCACCGAGCGCCTGCAGGATGTTGATCTGGCGCGGCGTGTTGTTCACGTGATCGTCGCCACGGATGACGTGGGTGATGCCCATGTCCCAGTCGTCGACGACGACGCAGAAGTTGTAGGTCGGCGTACCGTCCGGGCGGGCGATGATCAGGTCGTCCAGTTCGGCGTTGCTGAACTCGATGCGGCCCTTGACCTTGTCATCCCAGCCGACGATGCCGTCGCTCGGGCCGCGGAAGCGGATCACCGGCTGCACGCCGGCGGGCGGCTCGGGCAGCGTCTTGCCCGGCTCGGGGCGCCAGCGGCCATCGTATTTCGGCTTCTCGCCGCGCTCGCGCTGCGCCTCGCGCATGGCATCCAGCTCTTCCGGCGAGGCGTAGCAGCGATAGGCCTTGCCCTCGGCCAGCATCTGCGCCACGACTTCCTTGTAGCGATCCATGCGCTGCATCTGGTAGAACGGGCCTTCGTCGTAACCCAGCTCCAGCCAGTCCATCGCCTGCAGGATGCCGTCGACCGCCTCCTGCGTGGAGCGTGCGACATCGGTGTCCTCGATGCGCAGGATGAACTGGCCGCCGTGGCGGCGGGCGTAGGCCCACGAGAAGAGGGCGGTGCGGGCGCCGCCGATGTGAAGGAAGCCTGTGGGCGAGGGGGCGAAGCGGGTGCGGACCATGGTCTGGGCAATTGGCAGGGAGAAAGGGCCGCATTTTACCCGCAAAGCACGTGATTTCCTTGGAAGACGGTGCTTGCGGTCTGTCCGGCCATCGCAACGCCGGGCATCCGGCCGTACCCGACCCTCCCGCTCCGCCTCCTGCGAATTTGCACTTCCATGACATTTGTTGTGTTGGAGCAGGATGTCCGGAAATAATGACCGTTTAATCTGCCTTCGTGCCAAGGGATTCCGCAATGTCTCGATTTCTGCTGCTGTGCATAAGTTTGCTTTCCGCCTTTGCTGTCGCCGGCGAACCGGGTGTTACGGAGAAGTCGATCACCATCGGACAGAGCATTTCGCTGGAACAGGGAAAAAACGTCTATGGGGAGGCTGCAGCAAGGGGCGCCCGCCTGTATTTCGACAGCGTCAATGCCGAAGGCGGCGTTCATGGCCGGAAAATCATCGTCAAACTGATGGACGACGATGGCAAGAACGCAACTGCTGCGCAGAACGCGCGTCAGTTGATCGCCGACGGTGTCTTCCTCCTGTTCGGCTCCATCGAAGGCGGGCCATCGACCGCGGTCGCCGAGGTGGCGACCGAGTTGAAAGTACCGTTCTTCGGGCCGATGGCAGGTTCTCCGACGCTGCGCCGCCCACATCTGGCCTATGTGTTTCCGGTCCGCGCCGAACACCGCGAGGAGTTTCGCGCATTGATGGCCTGGGGCAAGGCGACTGGCATGACAAACGTCGGCTTCTTCCGGTCGGATACGGCAGTGGGCAAGGCACATCTGGAAAACGTCCGCCTGATTGCCAACGAGCTTGGGATGAAGGTCGCCCTTGACGTGCCGTTCAAGAGCGACGTCAGCGACGTCCAACTTGACGATATGGTGCGGATGATCGGTCAGGGAAAGCTGGATATGGTCATCAACCATGGTTCCAGCGGCGTCTATCAACGACTGATCCTCAAGGCCCGTTCTGCGGGCCTGAAAACCGTCTTCATGGGGGTGAATTCCGGTTCGACGCAGATTGTCGAAAAACTGGGACCCTCTGCACACGGCATGGTCTTTTCGCAGGTAGTTCCCAATCCGCGCTCCGGCAAACATCCGATTACGCGCGAATTCGTCGACGCTGCTCGCAAGGCCGGTATGAGTGAACCGCTGAGTTTTGGCAACATGGAAGGCTACGTTACCGCAAAGGCCCTCGTTGCGGTTTTGCGCGCCAACGGTCCGGCACTTACAAGGGAAGGCCTGATCCGGACGATGGATTCCTTCAGCGCAGATCTGGGCGGGCTGAGCGTGCGCTGGAAAAGCAACGATCACGAAGGCTCGCGCTATGTCGACCTGTCCATGGTCGGAAGGGACGGACGTTTCGTCGATTGACCCATCCGACGGGACTATGGTTTAATGCGCGCCTCTATCGGGCGGTTAGCTCAGCGGTAGAGCACTGCCTTCACACGGCAGGGGTCACTGGT